>NZ_NKRF01000020.1:0-25925 GCF_003408955.1 Pseudomonas sp. GL93 | reverse complement strand
TTCGGCTTGGTTTTATCCGTTACCAGCGGGGCATCACCCTTGGGCTTGGTTTTATCCGTTACCAGCGGGGCATCACCCTTCGGCTTGGTTTTATCCGTTACCAGCGGGGCATCACCCTTGGGCTGGGTTTTATCCGTTACCAGCGGGGCATCACCCTTCGGCTTGGTTTTATCCGTTACCAGCGGGGCATCACCCTTGGGCTTGGTTTTATCCGTTACCAGCGGGGCATCACCCTTCGGCTTGGTTTTATCCGTTACTAGCGGGGCATCACCCTTCGGCTTGGTTTTATCCGTTACCAGCGGGGTATTATCCTTGGGCTGGGTTTTATCAGCTACCAGCGTTGTGTCACCCTTTGGCTTGGACTCAGGAGTGGGTTTGGTATTTTCCTCTGCCATCGGATAGCAACGGGCCGTCACCACGTTGCCGGAATTGATGTCTCCAAGTCGAAGTAGCCCCGAGTTTAGACTCAATCCATACATTCGCTGCTGATGAGTGCGTGCGCCTATCAGCGGAGCAGAAAGATTAAGCAATTGAGAGTTTGTTGAGGCTTGTTTGTCTACTGCTGAATTCGCGTCGCGATGAAGGAAGCTGGCAGCTTCACTTTCAGCTGGATTGCCAGAACGTAGCACCTGAGACGGCTGAGGGGCCACGTTCGGTGTGGGCACATAATAATTTGCAGCGGGTGTATTTGCATTAATCATAATCACGTTTCTCAGTTAGTTAAAAACAACAACACAACACTTCACACGTAAGTCACCGGTGAATTCCTAGACATCCAACTTCGTTAATAGCCATTCAAATCTTCAAGTCGATCAACCTCCCCTTCCAAGCCGCTACTGCCAGTTCGCGCATAAACGCTCACCAACTTAACCATTCACAGCCCAAGAAAATTAATGATTAGACAAACCAATTTTTATATAAGTATCACAGCACCAGCCTTACTGACGAACATCAAGCCATTGCTGATTGTTTGCACTTACACACGGGGCAATGCATGATTTGACTTCGCTACAGACTCGATTTAAATCGAGCGATCAGCGTGACTTTTCACTTCTAAAAACAGCAGGCTACTTGAACGTATTCAGCGTGCGGCTGCCGGTGAACGGGGCCCGTTCCAAGACCGCGCTGAATACGCCGACTGATCGTTTCGCCTGGCAGCTCTCGGCTCGCAAGGATCCGGTTTCGGATCACAGGGATCTGGACGTGGCGTCGGCTCGCGGGTCGCCGGCCGTGGCCTGGGCTCACGCGGGTTCGGGCGCGGCGTTGGCTCACACGGGTCAGGACGTGGTGTCGGCTCGCGGGTCTCTGGCCGGGGCCTGGGGTCACGCGGGGACGGGCGCGGCGTTGGCTCACACGGGTCTGGACGTGGCGTAGGCTCGCGGGTCTCCGGGCGTGGCCGGGGGTCACGCGGGTTCGGGCGTGGCGTTGGCTCCCACGGGTCCGGACGTGGTGTCGGCTCGCGAGGCTCCGGCCGTGGCCTGGGGTCACGCGGGTTCGGGCGCGGCGGTGGCTTCCACGGGTCTGGACGTGGCGTAGGCTCGCGGGTCTCCGGGCGTGGCCGGGGGTCACGCGGGTTCGGGCGTGGCGTTGGCTCACACGGGTCTGGACGTGGTGTCGGCTCGCGAGTCTCCGGGCTTGGCCGAGGGTCACGCGGGTTCGGGCGTGGCGTTGGCTTCCACGGGTCTGGACGTGGCGTAGGCTCGCGGGTCTCCGGGCGTGGCCGGGGGTCACGCGGGTTCGGGCGTGGCGTTGGCTTCCACGGGTCTGGACGTGGCGTCGGCTCACAAGGCTCTGGCCGTGGCTTCGGCTCACAAGGATCTGGCCGTGGCTTCGGCTCACACGGGTCTGGACGCGGCTTCGGCTCACAAGGATCTGGCCGTGGCTTCGGCTCACACGGGTCTGGACGCGGCTTCGGCTCACAAGGATCTGGCCGTGGCTTCGGCTCACAGCGGTCTGGACTTGGCCTGGGCTCCTCAGGCTTTGACTCCTTCGGTTTGGGCTCAGACTTGGTTTTGGGCTCCTCGAATTGAGGCCGCGACGCAGGCTTGGGCTCTTTCGGTTCAGGGTTTGGCGTAGGCGTATCGCCGTGCGCCACGACATCACCCGCGTTTATCCGGCCGATGCTTTTTACGAACAGATCAGCCTTGCCGTTGCCCGTCAGGTCCAGGGCCAGACTTCCCTCATTACTGCCCTCGCTGTAACTCATCACAGCCTGGCCGGGTTGACCCGTTAAGCGATCAACGAATTTAAGCGCACTGAGATTGGCCCTTTTCAAAACCCCGGAGACGTCAATTTTGTCTGCGCCACTTTCAAAGTCCAGGATTACATCGGGGTTATCCGGCGTGGAATCATTGGCATGGTCATAGACAAAAGTGTCTGCCCCCCCTCCCCCTGACAACCGGTCTGCTCCACCGCCCCCTTTGAGACGATTGGCGACCTGGTTACCTATGAGAGCGTCATCTCCCTTGCCGCCCACCGCGTTTTCCAGTGTGACGCCCTTGGCTATGGAGACATTACCCTTCAACGCCCCGACATCCGAAAAAGACTCGGCATTGAGATTGATTTTCTGAGGCTGTGAATACCCAGAGAAATCCAACGTGTCTTTTCCACCACCATCCCACACACAAAAAATAGGGTTGTCATTTGCCGACTTCAAACTAAGCGCTTCACGGTTCGTATTGGAATTAAACCCATAGGTAGTATCGGTATTGCGCGTAGTGGTATTCGGCCCATACAGTTTCTGGACAGCCGAGATGTCATCCATCATCGGCGCAGAAGGGTTCAACAATTTGAAATCGTGGCCTGGCTGGTTTTTTTCTGAATAGTAACTCATCACAGAACGCGCTCGAGTATCCCCTGCATAGACTGCGTCACGCCCATAGTTACCAGTGCCGTCATAACGCCCCGGGTGTTCCAGGCCGATTGAATGACCTATTTCATGAATAAGCACTTCGCGAAAAAAATGACCCAGTGGAGGGTTCGCCCCCGCATTCGCCGTTCCAATATTTACAAAGGTTCGAGTCATGAACTTATCAGGGAGTGAGGCCACTCCCCCCGGTGTTCCGGGCATTTCACTGATATCAACATGACCGTCTGAATGTTGCGGTTTTTCAGTGAATGTAACGTTAGCGACATCCTGCCAGGATTGCAGTGCCTGCCTGACCTGCTCTGCCTGCTGTGGGGTAAAACCCTTGGAGACGCGAACGGATAAGGTAATTTTGCCGTCACCATTATTATCATGAACCTTGAAACCGCTGCGGGTGATGTGTTTTCCCGCCTGTTCCGTGGTGAACACTGGCTTTTTACTATTGAGTGTATAGGCCCCGGCAGGGCTCTCTGGGCTGATACTGCTATTAAGAACTGGTTCCTTGGGTATAACAACATTAGGTGTGGATGGTCCGGGCACTCTCATAAACCAACGTCCTCATAAAAATCAGACTCGAGGCTGTAACATCAGCACGTTCGAGATACCGATTCCCGCCCAACAAGAGCAGCAGTAGTTATCGGCACAGCGTTAAATTCGCACACCCCCTTGCCGTACGCCAGCGGTGAAATAATTCAACTCGACACACTCTAAAATTTAAAAACAGTTTAATCTTATACTCGACAACTCCCGAAACTTCAGAACAGATAGCACTTTAACCGCGAACATGATAAGTCTTTGTTTTGCATGAACATTAAACCTCACAAACACACTTTACATAATTTTTATTGCAAAGCGTTATTCACAATCAGACAACACCCCAATCGCACAGAAACCTATATCCGACTGGCAACTTTTAACCCGTCCTACACAACAACCCAATGCAAAGACGAATAGCAGAGTTCGTATTGAAAGAAAAAACCTGCAGTGCTCATACCACGGCTTTATTCTGGCCGAGGACGGTCATTCAATGTACTGCAACTACCGATCCGGCTGACGCTCCAAAACTGCAATATGAAAAACACACTGCAATACGGCCAGTGTGTGCCTTAACGGGAGTGTCCGACGGTTGAGCAGAGCCTTGCAGGCGCCCTATGAAGCGACGAAGCAGAACGATCACCGAGCGCTGATAGGCCGCTGCAAAGGACACGGCTGAAGGGAGAAAACGTACGGCAGGCAGGCTTGAACGCGGTGCCGCGCGCGTTCAAACCTGGACAGAGGTAACCGGGAGAGCGGCGCGACGGCACAAAGGTGCTAGCGCAATCGTTGGGTTGCAGGGGCTGGCATTCTTAGGCAATCACCGCCAGGAAAAGCTGCAAGGTCAAGGCGGTGAAAGGTACGTGTGTTGTTGGTCAGACGCTGCGATGGCGTGCTCTGGGCTGATCAAGGGACTAGCCAATAGCCACCGGACTCACCGAAATATCGACCGCACCTTATTTACAAACCCCTTGAACGATGAAAGAGCTTTCTCGATAAACCTTCTCCCCGGCCGGGGCGCCGGGCCGGGGCTTGGCCTCGGCTCTGGCTGCGGGTCAGGGTCAGGCTTGGGATCAGGATCAGGCTTGGAGTCAGTCGGCTCCGAAATGGGACTTGGAACGGGTTCCGACACAGGGACAACAGTGGGCCCAGGCGTCGGTGTGACAGTCGGCGCCTCACCGTTCCAGATCACATCCGTCTGCTTGATCTGGCTTTGGCTGGCGATCATCAGATCCGCCGTGCCGTTCCCCGTTGTATCTACAGCCAATGTGGAACGGCCAGTCTTCGAGTCATGACCGAGCACGGCATCCCCCGCTTTTGCGCTGAATTTATCAATGAAATTCAACGATTTGATCCCTGCCTCCTGTAGAACGCCGGTGAGGTCGATCTTGTCGAGCCCGCTTTGGAAGTCCTGAATAACGTCCGGGTTCTGCGGTGTCGAATCGCCGACGCGGTGATACACAAACGTGTCTGCCCCTGCACCGCCGTGCAACTTATCGGCACCCTTGCCGCCCGTAAGACGATTGTTGCCCTCGTTTCCCGTCAAGGTATCGTTGCCGGCACCGCCGATGGCATTTTCGACAATGACGCCCTTGGCAATCGATACGTTCCCGCGCAAGCCACCCACGTCCGAAAACGCCTCAGCCTTGAGGTTGATGGTTTGATTCTGGGTAAACCCGGAGAAATCGAGCGTGTCGTTACCGCCGCCATCCCAGACGGTAAAAATCGGCTTGTCACTCCCCTGCTTGAGGCTGTAAACCTCGCGACCTGCATTGGAATTGAAGCCATAGGTAGTGTCGGTATTGCGGGTCTTCGTATTGGCGCCATAGAGCCGCTGGGCTGCCGCGACATCGTCCATCATCGGTGCCGCCGGGCTGCGGCCGGCAAACTTGTGCCCCGGTTGATGGGTCTCGGCCCAATAGCTCATGACACTGCGTGCCTTGGTGTCCTGCGCATATTCGGCACTGCGCTCGTAATTGAAGCCTTGGCCATTGTATTCACCTGGATGACTGAGCCCCAGGGTATGCCCCAGTTCATGGATCAACAAACCCAGGAAGTGACTGCCCATGGTCGGGTTCTGCCCACCCGAAGTGCCTATATTGGCCTGGACTTTTGCATGTTGACCGAACGGCAAGCTTGCCCAGCCTCCCGATCCGCCAGTCCCGTTGATAGTGATCTTGCCATCGGTGTTTGAGCCATTTTCAACAAATTCGATATTGGCGATATCCGCCCAGTATTGAAGGGCTTGCCTGGCTCGCTCTTTCTGCGCCGCATTGAACCCTCCGGAAAAGTTAAACCCCACCACAATTTTTCCGTCTTTATTACTGTCCGTGAACTTCGCGTTACTGCGCGCAATATGTTTCGCCGCCTGGTCCGTGGTGAAAGATTTTTTATTATTGGCCCAAAGAATAACTTGCTTTTCATCAGGTGAAAAATTGGAGTTCAATGTCTCAGGGGGATGCGACTGGAAAGACTGTCTAACTGGGATATGCATGGCACTTTACGACTCTGAACAGTGAAAGGAATCGTCCATGTACAGGAGTTATCGATGCCGACTGTTCCGTAGTCAGCCCGATAAAGCTCCCATATTGAAAACGCCTTCACCATCGCAAACTCTTTGCAAGAAAACCCTATAAACACGACCGCAAAAAACCCGCACACTTTTTATTCAGCGCAGCACAACCTGCCCTTATCAATCACTCTAAAACCCTGATATTACAGACGTAAAAACTCGCAAATCGTTAATTTAATCGGGTCGACAGTTAAACTTCAAACATCCAGTAACCCACTCAAACACATCAGAAAAAAATAAGTTCAGTGCCAGGGTTTTATCTGAGACCTGGCCTCATCAAGCACTACATGACGGGGTTGTCCCAACCTACCGGGACTTGGGTCAGGCTCATACGCTATGCCGGTGGTCCAGGCAGCACAGCAAGCGTTCAACGGTGTGCGCCAAGGGGCCGGAATTATCCAACACGAACAAACCCGCGCCGTGACCTGCGATCAATTCGGCAGTGAACCGCGCATTGCGCGCCAGGCGTTGCTCGATATCCGCCAACGACTCCCGCCCACGCGCAATCAGACGTTGGCGCAACACCGCTTGGTCCACCGTCAGCAGCAATACCAGCAAGGTCGGATAACGCTCGCGGGTCTGCGCCAGGTGGGCACGGGAGCCGTTGACCAAAACATCGTCGCCTGCGGCCAGCCAATCGTCGATGTCCTTGGAGATGCCATAGGACAAGCCATTAGCCTGCCAGCTCAAGGCAAATGCACCCTCGGCCTCCATCGCCGCAAATTGCTCGGGGCTCACCCCTTGCGCCGCTTCGCCCACCGCCTCCGCCGACCGCGTGATCACCCGCCGCACCAGGCGGCACCCACGCTCGACCAGGCGTGGGCGCGCGGCGTCCAGCAGGCTGTCCTTGCCCGACCCCGATGGCCCGATGAGATAGATCAACCTGCCCGCCATCAAAACACCCTCTTCGCTTGTCTCCAGACCTGTACCGGCGCCCCGGTGTCAGCATTCGGTGCGTCAAGCCATCGTAGGGGCTGGAAAGTATTTCCAGCCAACCTGCCCTTGCAGGCCGGCGGCGGCCACATTACCCGAGTGTGACCCACCGCGCACCACGCTCGGCACGTGCACCAGGCTTTCCGGGCTTGTCTGAGTGAGTATGTAAATTTGTAACAACGATACAACATGAAACAAATGCTCGATGGTCGCCCCTTCTCACAATCTATAAAAAGCTCAGCACGTTCCTACATGGGAATGTTTTTCATCCTACAGCTGACAGTTTAAACAAGGATCTAGAACATGGAGTTCGACGTAATTGTAGTAGGCGCAGGCGCCATTGGCGGTTCTATCGCGTATGAACTGAGCTCAAGGGGCTTGAAGGTTTGCCGGGTCGGTGAGATCGCCCGCACCAACGCTGCATCCAAGGCAGCCGGTGCCATGAATGGCTGTTTTGGCGAGGTCACCAGCGGCCTGTTGGCCAGCGAGCATGGCCGACTCAAACTCAATATGGATCGTCAGGCACAGGACCTCTGGCCCGCCTGGGCCGAACGTCTGGCCGCCGCCTCCGGCATCAGCACACCGCTGTTCAGTGCCAGCGGCACCCATGTGTTGCTCAACAGTGCAGGCATGGACGAAGTCGATACCGTCAACTACGAAGCCATCGAGCACACACTGCAAGCCTATGGGGAACAGTACGAAACCATTGATCCAAGAACCATGGAATGGCTGGCACCGGATCATCTGGTACGTCCCCTGCGCGGGCTGTTTATCCACAATGAACACGCCGTTGATTCGCACTTGCTACTGGAAAAGCTCGATGCCGCGCTGCTCGCCAACAATGGCACCTTGATCAATGAGAACGCCAGCCGGGTGATCGCCGAAGGCGCAATCGCCACAGGGGTCGAGTTGCTCAGCGGTGAGGTGCTGTGGGGGAAAAAGGTGGTAGTGGCTGCCGGTGTTCAGTCGCTGGACCTGCTCAGCGAGTTCGACACGCTCGTCAAGAAAATCCCACCATTGTTCAGCGGATATGGCGTGTCCATTCTGGTCAAGCTGCCTGACGGCATGGCGTTACCCCAATCGGTGATCCGCACCCCCAATCGTGCGTTTGCCTGTGGCTTGCATTGCGTGCCACGCGGTGACGGTGTGCTGTACCTGGGCGCGACCAATATCCTGTCCGAACGCCCCAAACACCATGCGCTGATCTCGGATGTACAGTTTTTGCTCGATTGCGCCGTCGACCAATTGAACCTTGACCTGCACAGTGCCGAAATTCTTTCGATCCAGGTGGGCAACCGTCCCATTCCAGCCGACGGCTTCCCTCTGATCGGCGAATGCGGCATGCAAGGGCTGTGGCTGGCAACCGGGACTTACCGTGATGGCCTGCACCAATCGCCGTTGCTGGCGGCCTACCTCGCCGACTGCTTGACTGGCGTCGAGAGCACCGGCCTGGACTTGAGCACCTTCAATCCTGTGCGCGCCCCGCTGACCGGGCTTGCTCGCGAGCTGACGGTTGGCGAAACCGTCAAGCAAATGTTTGCCACCGGTTATGAATATCGCTGGGACGTAAAACCTTACTGGTTGCCCATTCTCGATAAAGGACTGTCGAGCAATTACCAGCAACTGATCGATGAACTGCACCCCTCGTTCACTCCCCCGCCGGAGTTGGTCGCATTCTCCTACCTCTACGAATCCATGCGCGTGAAGCTGGCGCAGTATTACAAGGAGTGGTCATGAGTCTGGGCAAACAGGAGCAGGAAGCGATCGCACAGGCCCGCGTGCAGTTGGAAGCGGCCGGCGTGTGGGACCCGGACAATGACCTGGATAGCCTGGTCGATCGCTTTATCGTGCGCGCCGACAAACAGCGCGCACTTGATGAGTTCAGGCTGGCGGTCAGCGAGCGCTGCAATCGGATTCCGTTGGGGCATATTGTCGGCACCGTCGCGTTCGACGGCTTGCCCCTGGTTGTGGGCAGCGGCGTATTTATCCCGCGCCCGCACAGCACGGTGATTCATAAGTGGCTGGACGATGCCCAACTGGCAACGGGAACCTGCGTGCTGGACCTTTGTGCCGGCAGCGGTGCCATCGGCCTGGCCATCGCCCGGCGCCGGCCAGACCTGCAGGTGACCTGCGTGGAGTTTGAAGACGTGGCTGTCCACTACCTCAAACGCAATATTGCCCGGTTGGCCACCCAAGACGTGCATGTCAATGCGATGCAGGCGGATATCCGTGAACCCCATGCATTCGCCGACTTCAAGCACCAGGTAGGGCTGATTGTCGCCAACCCGCCGTACGTTCCCCGTCAGACTCAGTTACAGCCCGAATGGGGCAGCCATCATCCCTCGGCGGCCGTCTATTCAGGTGCGGATGGCCTGGACCTGACGCGGCACATCCTCGCCCTGGCGACTACCTTGCTGACACCCGAGGGGTGGCTGGTGATCGAACACGGCGAGGATCAAGCATTCGCCGTTCGTGAGTTGTTCCAACAGCACCACTTGCTTGACGTCAACACTGTGATTGACCGTGAGTCATCGGACACCACAGGCACTTCCGTCATGACCGTGGGCCGCTTATCGAACACTGTTCAAGCATAGGAGTTTTTGAGCAATGGATGCACAAAGCAAACAAGACTGGATGACCATTCGCCGTGACAACACCACCAGCGCCCTGGAGAGCGCCTATGCAGAAGGCCTCACGGGCCTTACCGTCGCGAGCCGTGAAGGCAAGCGCATCACCCTGACGCAAGGCGGCACGTTCACCGAGTTCGTTTCCTGTTCTTATCTGGGCCTGGAAACCCATCCTGCACTGATCGAAGCGGCACACCAGGCACTGGGCACCTTTGGCCTGCACCTGTCCTCGTCACGCAGTGCCATGCGCCCGGTTTACTTGCCAGAACTGGAGTCGCTGCTCAGCCGCATTTATAAAGGCTGCGGTGTCAGCGTATTCACCTCCACCAGCAGCGTGCACCTTGGCGTACTGCCACTGTTGGGCAGCAATTCGCTCAAGGGCTATCCGATCAAAAAGCGCGCCCACTGGTTGATCGACAAAACCGCTCACGCCTCGATGCAGGTGCTGCGCGGCATTCTGCAGCAGTTTGGTGAAGTGTCCCGTGTCGAAGCCACCGATCCGGAGTCGATGAGCGTGGCCTTGAAACACTGCGCGGATCGCCAGGAAACGCCGATTCTGTTGATCGACGGTATCGGCTCGATGAGCGGCCTGGTGCCCATCGCGCACCTCTCGCGCCAACTGGCGGACGCCGCAGGCTACTTGTATGTGGATGATGCCCACGGCATCTCGATCGCAGGGCGTCATGGCGCTGGCTACGCCCTGGCAGCGGTAGATAACCAGTTGCCGCACAACATGATCCTGGCCGGCTCTCTGTCCAAGGCCTTCGGCGGAGCGGGCGGGTTTGTGGTGGTGAGTGACCCGCGGGATATCCCGTCGATTCAGACACTGGCCAACCCCCTGGTGTTCGGTCACTCCATCATGGTGCCAATGCTGGCTGCCAACGTTGCCGCCGCGAAGATTCACCTGAGCGACGAGATTGATAGCCTGCAAGACAGCCTGTGGAGCAACGTGCGCCTGTTTGATTCGCTGACCCACAATCGCCTGCTCAACGCCGGAGTCCAATCACCGGTCAGGGGCGCATTTTTCGAAACCGAAGAAGACGGCCTGCAAGCCTGCCGGATCCTGCGCGACCACGGCATCCTGATGTTCCCGGTGTTTTACCCCATCATCGCCAAGGGAAAAGCCATGCTGCGCTTCGCCTTTTCGGCCAGCCACGGCGATCACGATATCCGGCAACTGGCCCAAGCCTTGAACGCGCTCACCCGTGCAGGCTTATGGAACGCCACTGCGCTACCCGAGGCCACTGCCTGACCCTTCACACACCCGCACTACGTCGTACACATCAAAGGAATGAATATGACACGGCACCAGCAGATTTCACGTGCAACTCCGTCCACCATCCTGCAACCCATGCGGGATCAGTTGGACCGGATCAACACCCACTTGGTCGACCTGCTTGGCGAACGCATGAGCGTGTGCATGGAGATCGCCGAACTCAAGGCGGCCCATGACATCCCCATGATGCAGCCCAAACGTATCGTTCAAGTGATGGATCAGCTCGCGAGCCACTCTTCGAAAGTCGGCTTGAGGCCCGATTACGTTCAGTCCGTGTTCAAGCTGATCATCGAGGAAACCTGCAACCAGGAAGAGCGGTTGATCCAACAACGCCTGGGCCAGGGGCAGCATTCATGAAAATATTGCTGATCGATAACTTTGATTCCTTCACCCAGAACATCGCCCAATACCTGTACGAGGTCACAGGTGTGTGCGTCGATATCGTCACCAATACCGTGGCGTACGAACACCTGCACATTGAACAATACGATGCCGTAGTGCTTTCACCAGGCCCTGGGCACCCAGGCGAGTACCTGGATTTTGGCGTGTGCGGGCAGGTTATCCTGCGTTCTCCGGTGCCCTTGCTCGGCATTTGCCTGGGGCACCAGGGTATCGCCCAATTTCTGGGCGGAACCGTCGGCCACGCGCCCAACCCGGTACACGGCTACCGCAGTAAAATCCGGCACGCCGGCAGCGGCTTGTTCCAAGACCTGCCAGAGCAGTTTGAAGTGGTGCGCTACCACTCTCTGATGTGTACCCATCTGCCTGAGGAACTGCGCTGCACGGCGTGGACAGAGGAAGGTGTGGTGATGGCGATCGAGCACCAACGTCGTCCGATCTGGGGCGTCCAATTCCACCCTGAGTCCATCGACTCCGAGTATGGGCATGCGCTGCTCAGTAACTTCATCCGCATGGCGCTCGAACACAATGGGCGCCAGCGCATGCCGACGCGGCAGAGCCCGGCCAGTGCCCAATCGGCCAAGGAGCACTACGTCGCGGTAGGCGGTTTGCTCAACCTGCAATTGGCCTATCGTGCCCATCCGACTGCGTGTGATCCATTGACGCTGTTCACCACGCTTTATGCCAATGATCAGCATGCTTTCTGGCTCGACAGCGAAAAATCCGAACGGCCCAACGCGCGCTATTCAATCATGGGCAGCGGCCAGGCCCAGGGCGCTATTCGCCTCACGTATGACGTCGACAGTGAAACCCTCACACTTGAGGGCCCCAAAGGCAGCAGGCGTGTGGCGGGTGACTTCTTCACCCTGCTCGGCCAGCTCATCGAATCGGTGAACGTGGCAGTCCCGCAATACCTTCCGTTTGAATTCAAGGGAGGTTTTGTCGGGTACCTGGGTTATGAACTCAAGGCCCTGACCGGCGGGAACAAGGTCTATCGCTCTGGACAGCCCGATGCGGGTTTTATGTTGGCGCCGCATTTCTTCGTCTTCGACCACCATGACCAAAAGGTCTATGAATGCCTGTTAAACGCGACAGGCCAGCCCCCGCAGTGGCCATCGTTGCAGACCTCAATGCCGACGCCTCAAAGCGCCACGGATACCCTGCATTTTGTCCCCGGTGCAGTGGATGAACTTGAGCTGTCACTCGAAGACAGCCCCGACAGTTACATCCGTAAGGTCAAGCAGTCGCTGCAATACATCACCGATGGTGAATCCTATGAAATATGCCTGACCAACCGCGCGCGGATGAGCTACGACGGCACGCCCCTGGCGGCCTATCGGAGAATGCGCGAAGCAAGCCCAGTGCCCTACGGGGCCTATCTGTGCTTCGACAGCTTCAGCGTGCTGAGCGCATCACCCGAGACCTTTCTGAGGATTGATGAAGGCGGCCTGATCGAGTCCCGTCCCATCAAGGGCACCCGTGCACGCAGCAAAGACCCTGAGCAAGACCAGCGCCTGCGAGACGATTTGCACACCTCGACCAAAGATCGCGCCGAAAACCTGATGATTGTCGATCTGGTACGCCATGATCTGAACCGCGTGTGCCGTTCAGGGAGTGTGCATGTGCCGAATATTTTTGCGGTGGAAAGCTTTTCCTCGGTGCACCAGCTCGTCTCTACGGTACGTGGGCATCTACGCAACGACATCTCGCCAATGGAGGCCATCAGAGCGTGCTTTCCCGGAGGCTCAATGACCGGCGCGCCGAAAAAGCGCACGATGGAAATCATCGATGGGCTGGAGACCTGTGCACGGGGTGTTTATTCAGGAGCGCTGGGCTGGATCTCATTCAATGGCAGTGCGGAACTGAGCATCGTCATTCGCACAGCGGTATTGCACAAACAACAGGCTGAGTTCGGCATCGGGGGCGCAATCGTCGCCCACTCCGATCCGAAAGAAGAACTGGAAGAGACGCTGGTCAAGGCCAGCGTGCCGTATTACAGCTTTTGCGCAGGGAGCGACAAATGAATACCCAAGCAGTAGTCGTATTAGGAGGCGCTGGCCTCATCGGCTCACTGATCAGCCGTATTCTCAAACAATACGGGTACATCGTGCGGGTCGTGGACCGCCGTCCGGCGGATTTCGACTGTGAGTTTCACGAAATGGACGTGACTCAACCGTTCAATCATTCAGGGGCTGTTTTTCGCGACGCCATCGCCGTGGTGTTCGCCCTGCCTGAAAGAGTCGCGGTCAGCACGATCCCCTGGGTGACCACGTGCTTGCCTTCAGAAGCAGTAATGATCCCTACCTGCTCGGTGCAGAGCCCCTTTTTCAAAGCACTGAAAGCGGCGGCGCCGCAGCAAAGGTTTGTGGGGGTCAACCCCATGTTTTCGCCTAAGTTGTCCGTCCAGGGGCGCACGGTGGCGGTCTGTGTGGAAGACCTGCAAACCCCGCAATCCTTCATCGAACGCCACTTGATGGAGGCCGGGATGAAGATCCGTCGAATGACGCCCGCCGCGCATGATGAGTTGATGGCCCTGTGTCAGGCATTGCCCCATGCAGCCATTCTCGGCTTCGGCATGGCCCTGGCCCAATCTTCGGTAGACCTGGACATCGTGGCGGAGGTCATGCCGCCGCCCATGCGTACCATGATGGCACTGCTGTCGCGCATCCTGGTCAACCCGCCCGAGGTGTATTGGGACATACAACTGGAAAACGACCAGGCAACCGCTCAGCGTGAAGCGCTGGTGCAGGGCCTGGAGCGCCTGCAGGAAAACGTCGTTGAACAGGACTATGAGCGCTTCAGAAGCGATTTACAGGGGGTTTCAAAGGTTTTGGGCAAACGCTTGAATGCAGGCGCCGTGGATTGCCAGCATCTATTTTCATTGCTGAACTGAACGATGACCTCGCCAGGGAATGGCGAGGCGTTTTCTTCACAACTCACCACTTTTCCAAGAAGGAGCCGGTGATGTCTTTAGCGGCTGATGAAGTAACACAACAACCACGCTCGCGCCGGTGGTTGGCGCTCGCGATATTGATGCTGCCAGTCTTGCTGGTGACCGTGGATAACACCGTACTGGGTTTTGCCCTGCCCAAAATCGCCGAGGCCTTGCACCCCACTGCCAGCCAGCAATTGTGGATGATCGATGCCTACTCACTGGTGCTGGCAGGATTGCTCATTTCCATGGGTAGCCTTGGGGATCGCAAAGGCCATCGCAAACTTCTGCTGATCGGCTCATTGGGGTTTACCCTGGTGTCGGTGATGACCGCTTACTCCAGCACCGCCACGCAACTGGTCGTGGGACGCGCATGCATGGGGGTCTTCGGGGCGATGTTAATGCCGTCAACGTTGGCGTTGATTCGCTCAGTGTTCGAGGACCGGGAAGAGCGTCGCCTGGCCGTGGCTATCTGGGCAACCACCTTGACCGTCGGTTCTGCGCTTGGGCCGTTGGTCGGCGGCATACTGCTGGAGTTCTTCAGTTGGGGGTCGATTTTTCTCCTGGCCGTACCGGTGCTGGTGCCTCTGTTGATCCTCGGCCCTTGGCTGCTGCCTGAGTCCGAGCCGGACGCGTCGGGGCCGATGGATGTCATCAGCATTGTGCTCTCAATGGTCGCCCTCAGTGCATTGGTGTACAGCATCAAGCATGTCGCCAGTGAAGGGCCGGACGCCTGGGCACTGGCGGTATTGGCCGTTGCAATCGTGAGCGGCTGGCAATTCGTACGCCGTCAGTTGCGCCTCCCTACCCCCTTGATGGACCTGAGCCTGTTTCGCAACAAGACGTTCAGCGGCTCGGTGACCATTAACCTGATGAGCCTGGCCTTCCTGATCGGTTTCGTGTTCTTTGCCACTCAATTGCTCCAAATCGTCCTGGGCATGTCGCCCTTGAACGCCAGCCTGGCGCTGATACCGGGCCAGCTCATGGCGATTGTGGTGGGGATCCTGATCGTCCCGGTCGCCCAGCGCGTATCGGTCAATGTCCTGATTCCCATCCTGCTGGCCTTCACTGCCGGCGCGTTTTTGCTGGTCGCCAGCCTCGGTAGCAGCTTGACGGTGATCGTGGTTGCGTTTGCCTTGTTGAACATTGGCGTCGGCGCCATCGCTACGGTCTCTAACGACGTGATCCTGTCGGCTGCCCCGGCCAACAAAGCCGGAGCCGCGTCAGCCATCAGCGAGACGGCCTATGAAGTCGGCGTAGTGCTCGGCACCACCGTGCTCGGTGGCCTGGTGACGGCTTACTACCGCGGCACGCTGCACTTACCGGACTTCTTGAGCCCTATGCAAATGCACCTGGCAAGCGAAACCTTGGCAGGCGCCCACGCAATCTCGGCCACCCTGGCGCACGACCAGGCCAGTGAAGTCATGGGCAACGCTATACAGGCATTTGTAGGAGGGACTCAACTGATGGCCTGGGCGACCTTCAGCTTGGCGGTGCTGGCCATCGTCATCGCCAGGCGCACACTGAAAGCTCAGGAGACTGCGCCTGTGTGAAGTGGGTGCGGGCGGACGAACCAAGTGCAACTTGAATTCGGGGGTAACCCGGCAGGACGCCGGGTTAGATCCAACATCCCGATCGACTGGCAGGCCGCCTTCGCGAGCAAGCCCGCTCCCACACTTGGTCAGGTGTCGGCTGTCAGGCAAGCTGCAGCATAGGTATCTACCCAACTTTAGGGCGATGCTAGACCTGTGGCGAGGGAGCTTGCTCCCGTGACGGCTTGACAGCCGACGCTGGTCCAACTGAAGCGCTGCGATCCAAATGTGGGAGCTGGCTTGCCTGCGAAGGCGGCCTGGCAGCCGACCAATATGTTGGATCAGACCGAGTACATATCCGTTATTCAGGTAACGGCCACTTAGGGCTCCGCCCAACGGCGGCTACAATCTACAAAGTTGTGTAGATACCTATAGTCATCGCAGGCAAGCCAGCTCCCACAATTGATAGCATTTCAAATCGAACATAAAAAAGGCGACCTAAACACGGTCGCCTTTTGTCATTGCGCGTACTGCTTGCTCAACCCCGGCGGCACGCCTTGCACGTTGGTTTCTTCCCATGGCCCGTTGGGGCTGATGGAGCGGCTCCAGCCGTTGCTCCAGCGGTAGTAGGTGCGCTGGCGGTAGAAGGTATCAGGCTGGGCGTCCAGCACGTACACCTGCATCTTGCCGTCCCAGTGGCTGGCGGCGCCCGGCGGTGGGGCGAAGGTCGGCGATTTGCTTGGCAGAGGCTTGGGCGGCGGAGTCACCGGACCGGAAGGTTTGGTGCTGGGCTTGGTGCTCGGCTGGGTCGAGGGGCCAGACGGTGGAATAGTCGGGCCGGTCGGCGCCGCAGGTGGGCGATGGACCGCACAGGCACTCAGGCCGAGTACCAGGCTGAGCAGGGTGATGCGTGCAAATGCGGTCATGGGCGTGTCCTCAGAATTACTGGTCCGGAGTGTCGATGGTCAATTGCTGCAGCGCAGTGGTGCTGCTGGCCAACGGTTGGCTGCGGCCGATCCATTCGCCAGTGGTCGGTTGGCCGGCCCGGGATATGCGCGCAACCAGTTGGACTTCGGGGAAGTTGGACAGTTTCAACTGCGGCATCATCGCGTCGGCATCGCCCAGTTCGACGGTGACCGGCAATGCGTCGACGGTCACACGCTTGGCAGCCAAGGGCGCCGGGGGGCCGTTTACGGCGCGGGCAAAGATGAACACGCTGTCGCCTGGCAGGGACTTGGCTTTCACCTCGGCAGATACGTCCACCCGCACGGTCAGCAGCGCCTTCGGCGCCTGAGCCACGCTGCCACCGCTCTCCTTGAGCTTCTCTGCTGCGCGATCAATCCCGCCTTGCAAGGCGACACGGGAATTGTCCTCTGGCGGCAGTTGCGCGAGCAGGCGGTTCCAGTAGTCGATGGCTTCCTGATAACGCTGGCCCTCAAAGGCAGCGATACCCAGCAGGCCGAGACTGGTGACTTCCTTGGGGTCGAGCTTCAAGGCTTCGTCGGTCAAGGCCTGAACCTTAGGCGACCACTGTTTGTTGTCGGCAAAGTACTGCGCCTGGGCCCATTGGCCGAGCAGTTCCGGTTGGCGCCCGGCCAATGCAACCGTACGTTCAAAGACTTTGGCGGCATCAGCGGCACGGTCCTGGGCCATATAGGCGCGCCCAAGGAAGTACAAACCTTCTGCCGAATCCGGTTGCGCGGCGGCGGCGCGTTCCAGGCGGCGAGTCATGTCGGCCATGGACACCGGCGGTTGGGAAAACTCACGGGTCAGTTCAACCTTGTCGCTCGCCCCATAATGCAGGTACAGCGCAACGCCCAGCACAGGCACCAGAAACGCCGCCAAAAACGGCAGCGGTTTGCCTAACCGCGATTCGCGGGGCTTTTCCACGCCTTCGGTGTCGGCCAGCAACTCACGGGCCGCTTCGGCGCGGCCCGTGTCGAGTTGCGCGGTATTCAACACACCTTCGTCCTGCTGCGCTTGCAGCTCGGCGACACGTTCCTGGTACAGCGCCACGTTCAACGCGGTGCGATCCTCTTCACGCTGGGCACGACGGCCACGCAACACAGGGATCAACAGGAAACTCAGGGCAATCAGTAGCAGCAAACCGGCTGCGAGCCAGAAATCAATCATCAGTCTTGGTGTCCAGCAATTGGTCGAGGCGTTTACGCTCTTCAGGGGACAGCGCATCGGCGCCATCAATCGGTGCGACACGGCGGCGACGCACGATCACGGCCATCACCACCACGCCGGCCAGCAACAGCCCGGCCGGGCCAAACCACAGCAGCGCGGTCTTGCCGGTGAGCGCCGGTTTGTAGCGCACGAAATCACCGTAGCGGTCGACCATGAAGTCGATGATCTGCTGGTCGTCCTTGCCCTCCCCCAGCATGCGGAAAATCTCTCTGCGCAGGTCGGTGGCGATCGGGGCGTTGGAGTCGGCAATGTCCTGGTTCTGGCACTTCGGGCAGCGCAGTTCCTTGGTCAAATCGCGAAAACGCTCACGCTCGGCGTCGTTGGCAAATTCATAGGTGTCGATGGCGGCGTGGGCCACGCCGGCCAGGCCCAGGGCTAAAACGGCAGCGGTCAACCAACGCTTCATGGCTTGGCCTCATCGACCAGCGCCTGGTACTTGGCGGCCAGCTGTTCGCGCCACCCCGTTTCGTCGATCACGCCGACGAACTTGTCGCGAATCACACCCTTGGCATCGATGAAGAAGGTTTCCGGCGCGCCGTAAACGCCCAGGTTCAACCCCAGGTTGCCGTCTTCGTCGCGGATATCCAGCTGGTACGGGTTATGAAATTCCGCCAGCCACTTCAAAGCCGCCGCATTGTCGTCCTTGTAGTTAATGCCGTAGATCACCACGCCCTTCTCGGCCAGCTTGTTCAGCACCGGGTGTTCGACGCGGCAAGAGATGCACCAGGTGGCCCACACGTTGACCAGCGCCGGCTTGCCCTGCAAATCTGCCTGGGTCAGGGTCTTGTCACCCTGCACCGTTGGCAGGTTGAAGGCGGGGAACGGCTTGCCGATCATCGCCGAAGGCAGCTCGGCCGGGTCCAGGTACAAACCGCGATACAGGAACACCGCCACCAGCAGGAACAACGCCAGCGGCACAACCATCAACCAACGCTTCATACCGCAGCTCCCGAAAGGCCAAGCGCTTCACGCACCCGGCTCTTGACCTTGACCCGATAGCGCCGGTCCAGCGCCGCGAGCAACCCGCCGAACCCGGTGAGCAAACCGCCGAACCAGATCCAGCGCACGAAAGGTTTGACATGCACGCGCACAGCCCAGGCGCCATCGCCCAGGGGTTCACCGAGGGCCACATACAGGTCACGGGTGAAACCTGCGTCGATGCCAGCCTCGGTCATCATCGAACTTTGCACGGTGTACAGGCGTTTCTCCGGGTGCAGCACGGCGATTTCCTTGCCATTGCGCACCACGCGCACCGTACCTTTATCGGAGGTGAAGTTCGGCCCTTCAAAGTGCTTGGCACCTTCGAAGATGAAGTGGTAACCGGCCAGGTCCATGGACTCGCCCGGCGCCAGGCGCAGGTCGCGCTCGGCGCTGTTCTGGCTGGACAGCACGACGCCAAGGGCGCACACCGCGATACCAATGTGGGCAATTTGCATGCCCCAGTAACTGCGGGTCAGGGTGGGCAGGCCCTTGAGCAACCCCTTGTGGCGCGTCTTGTCAATGATGTCCCGCACGCCAGCCAGTAACACCCAGGCCGCCAGCAGGAACGTGGCGAGTACCGCCCAATTGAAGTCGCCGTAGGCAAACCCGGCGATCACCGCCAGGGCCACGCTGCCGAGCAGCACCGGCATCAGCATGCCCGCCAGCCATTTCACCGGGGTGTCTTTCCAGCGCACCAGCACGCCGACCGCCATCACTACCATCAACAGGCCCATCAGCGGGATGAACAACGCGTTGAAGTACGGCGGCCCCACGGACAGCTTGGCGCCGCTGAGGGCATCCAGCACCAGCGGGTAGAGGGTGCCGAGCAGGATCATCGACGCGGCTACCACCAGCACCAGGTTATTACTCAGCAACAGGGTTTCCCGCGACCACAGGTTGAAACCGACCTGGCTCTTGACCACCGGCGCGCGCAGGGCAAACAGGGTCAGGGAACCACCCACTACAAAGAGCAGGAAGATCAGGATGAACACGCCGCGCTCAGGGTCCGAGGCAAACGCATGCACCGAGGTCAGCACGCCCGAGCGCACCAGGAAAGTGCCGAGCAGGCTGAGGGAAAACGCCGCGATGGCGAGCAGTACCGTCCAGCTCTTGAACACGCCACGTTTTTCGGTGACGGCCAGGGAGTGAATCAGCGCAGTACCCACCAGCCACGGCATGAAGGAGGCGTTTTCCACCGGGTCCCAGAACCACCAGCCGCCCCAGCCGAGTTCGTAGTAGGCCCACCACGAGCCCAGGGTGATACCGATACCGAGGAAGGCCCAGGCAACGATGGTCCATGGCCGTGACCAGCGCGCCCAGGCGGCGTCGAGACGCCCGCCGAGCAAGGCGGCGATGGCGAACGCGAAGGCCACGGAAAAGCCCACATAGCCCATGTAGAGCATCGGCGGGTGCACGATCAGGCCGATATCCTGCAGCAACGGGTTGAGGTCGTGACCGTCCACCGGGATCTGCGGCAGGATGCGGGTGAACGGGTTGGAGGTCATGATCAAAAACAGCAGAAAGCCGATGCTGATCATGCCCATCACCGCCAGCACCCGCGCCAGCATCACTTGCGGCAATTGGCGCGAGAACACCGAGACGGCGAAGGTCCAGCCACCGAGGATCAAGGCCCACAACAGCAATGAACCTTCGTGGGCGCCCCACACGGCGCTGAACTTGTAGTACCAAGGCAAAGCGCTATTGGAGTTGTTGGCAACGTAGGCGACAGAAAAGTCGTCGGCCATGAAGGCATAGGTCAGGCAACCAAAGGCGAACAGCAAGAAGGCAAACTGGCCCCAGGCGGCAGGCTGCGCCAGGCTCATCCACAGGCGGTCGCCGCGCCAGGCACCCAGCAAAGGCACCACGGCCTGGACCACGGCAAAGCACAGGGCGAGGATCATCGCCAACTGGCCCAGCTCCGGAATAAACAGTGCGGACGTCATGGCTTAGCCCTCCTTGGCTGGGGTGGCGGGCGCGGTTTGGCCGCTGTCTTTCAAGGCTTTGGTGACCTCGGGCGGCATGTATTTTTCATCGTGCTTGGCCAGCACTTCGTCAGCCACCACCACGCCGTCGGCGTTGAGCTTGCCCAGGGCGACAATGCCCTGGCCTTCGCGGAACAGGTCCGGGAGGATGCCGCGATAGGTGATGGTCACGGCCTTGTTGAAATCGGTGACCACGAAGGTCACATCCAACGAATCGCCGGAACGCTTCAATGAGCCCTGCTCCACCATGCCGCCAGCGCGGATGCGCGTATCGACCGGTGCCTCGCCATTGGCGATCTGGGTGGGCGTGTAGAACAGGTTGATGTTCTGTTGCAAGGCGCTCAAAGCCAGGGTCACGGCAATACCGACGCCGGCCAGGATGGCAAGGATGATCAACAGACGCTTTCTACGCAGCGGATTCACTTTTCGGTCTCCCGGCGCAGACGTCGCGCCTCTTGTTGCAGGTAACGCTTGCGGGCCAGGATCGGCGCGGCGACGTTGAGGGCCAGCACCGCCAGGCAGATGCCATAGGCCGTCCAGACATACAGGCCGTGGTGGCCCATGGCGAGAAAATCGCTGAAAGAAGCAAAACTCATCCACGTGCTCCCAGGCAGCTTTGCACTTCGGCTTTTACCCAACTGGTACGGGCTTCACGCTTGAGCACTTCAAGGCGCATGCGCAGCAGCAATACGGCGCCGAAGAAACAGTAGAAGCCCAGCACCATCAGCAGCAACGGCGCCCACATTTCCACGGGCATCGCCGGTTTTTCGGTGAGGGTGAAGGTGGCGCCCTGGTGCAGGGTGTTCCACCACTCCACCGAATACTTGATGATCGGGATGTTGATCACGCCGACAATCGCCAGCACCGCGCAGGCCTTGGCGGCGCTGTCACGGTTGCTGATGGCGTTGCCCAGGGCAATCAGGCCGAAATACAGGAACAGCAAGATCAGCATCGAGGTCAGGCGCGCATCCCACACCCACCACGAGCCCCAGGTCGGCTTGCCCCAGATCGCACCGGTCACCAGCGCCACGGCGGTCATCCACGCACCGATGGGCGCGGCGCATTGCAGGGCTACATCGGCCAGCTTCATCTTCCATACCAGGCCGACGATGCCACACACCGCCAGCATCACATAGCAGGACTGGGCCAGCATCGCGGCAGGCACGTGGATATAGATGATGCGAAAGCTGTTGCCTTGCTGATAGTCCGGCGGCGCAAAGGCCAGGCCCCAGACCAGGCCGATGGCGATCAGCAGGATGGCGGCGATACTCAACCACGGCAGCAGCTTGCCACTGATGCCATAAAACCATTTGGGCGAGCCGAGCTTGTGAAACCAGGTCCAGTTCATTGCTGTTTCCATCACGGTGCTTTTCGTCGTGGCGAAAAGCTCAGGGTCTTTACTGACTCAGCGTCATTGACGCCGGGTCAGACCTCATTATTCACCGACGCTGATTTTCAGGCCGGCGGCTATAGCAAAAGGTGTCAGGGTTACCGCCAGGGCGGTCAGGCTGCCAAGCCACAAGAGGTAACCGGTCGCCGGCATGCCCATGAGCGCGGCTTGCAACGCGCCACTGCCCAGGATCAACACCGGGATATACAACGGCAGAATCAACAGGGCCAGCAACAGCCCGCCTCGCTTCAAGCCGACCGTCAACGCTGCGCCCACCGCCCCCAACAGGCTGAGCACCGGCGTGCCGAGTAACAAGGACAGGAGTAGCACCGGCAGGCATTCAACGGGCAACCCGAGCATCATGGCAAGCAGTGGCGAGAGCAAGACTAGCGCCAAGCCGGAAAAAACCCAGTGTGCCAGCACCTTGGCCAGTACCAGAAGTGGCAAAGGGTGCGACGAAAGGACCCACTGTTCCAGGGAACCGTCTTCGAAATCACTGCGAAACAGCCCGTCCAGCGAGAGCAGAACCGATAAAAGTGCGGCGACCCACACCAGTCCTGGGGACAAGGTTTGCAACAGTTTAGTCTCCGGACCGACCGCCAACGGGAACAGCGCGATCACGATGGCAAAAAACACCAGCGGGTTGGCCAGTTCGGCGGGGCGACGGCACAACAGTCGTGCCTCGCGGGCGACCAACAGGGCGAACACACTCATAGCGACCACCGCCCAAGGTCCAGCTCACGGTAGCCAGCAGGCATACGCGCCAAGGTGTGGTGGGTGGTGAGCACCACCAGGCCACCTTGCTCGCAGTGCTGGGCCAGGTGCGCCTCAAGTTGAGCCACGCCTTGTTTGTCGAGGGCCGTGAAAGGTTCGTCGAGAATCCACAACGGCGGGCCGGGCAAGTACAAGCGGGCCAGGGCCACACGGCGCTGCTGGCCGGCGGACAGGGTGTGGCAGGGAACGTCTTCAAAGCCCTTGAGGCCCACCGCGGCCAGGGCCTGCCAGATGGCGTCACGGGAAGCAGGATGATGCAGGGCGCTGAGCCAACTGAGGTTTTCTTCAGCGGTGAGTACGTCCTTGATGCCGGCGGCGTGGCCGATCCAGATCAGGTTGCGCGCCAGCTCAGTACGCTGTTCGTTCAACGGCTTGCCGTTGAGACGCACCACGCCGGCCGTCGGCTGCATCAGCCCGGCCAGCAGGCGCAGCAGGCTGGTCTTGCCGCTGCCATTGGGGCCACTGATTTGCACCATGTCGCCACCCGAAAGCCGCAGGTCGAGTTGCTCGAACAGCAGGCGCAGGTCGCGTTCACAGGCAAGCGCTACGGCTTCAAGAAGAGGGCTGGTCAAAAGATCGCGGGCCTTTACGGTTCAAGTCGGCGGTGCAGCGGCCGTTATAGAGAGATGCACAATAACGGCTTTGGCGACCGATTTTAGAGAGCTGGATCAAATAGTTGTGAGGTTTTTACCGCTCTCTTTGCAGACGGGCGGCATTATACATGCGATGCCCTACTCTAAAGAGGGCAATTTCCCCAGAGACGATGCGTACGATGACCGGTGAGATCAACCTTCCTCCACTGCCGCCAACCTCCGCGCCCGGGCCTGCTCCGCTGCCAGGGGCCGGCGCGTTGCTCAAACTGTTAGAGCCGCAGGCCGGGTTGATCGGCCCGGGGAAAACCGTGAACGCCGAGGTCATCGCGCTTAAACAAGGCAGCGAGGCTTTTCAACTGCTGCTCAAGTTGACCCTCGAAGGCGGTCGCCAGACCTTGGTGCAAGCCAGCAGCGCCCAGCCCTTGCCCCTGGGCAGCAATGTGGCGGTGAGCCAGACGCCTGCGGGCAACCTGGCCATTACCTTGCAGCAAGCCATGAGTGCCAACGTGGCCGCCCTCACCCGCCTCGACACTAACCAAATGCCGGTGGGTACGTTGTTGCAAGCCAAGGTGCTGACCACGCAGATGCTGCCCCAGGGCACGGCGCAACCGGCGATTTATCGCTCGCTGGTGAGTGTGTTCAATAACGCCCTGGCCGGTGCCACCCTGACCCTGGAAAGCCCTCAACCGCTGAGGGTGGGCAGCTTGCTCAGCGCCGTGGTGCAGGACACGCAAACCCTGAACTTCGTACCGTTGAGCGGGTTGAAGGACCAACTGGCCGTGGCGCAACAGCTTGCCACCCAGCAAAGTCGCCAAGGCTCACTGGATGCGGTGTTCACCGCCCTGCAAAACCTACCCCGTGGCGACAGCACATCGGCCGAGCGGCGGGCCGCCGCCGAGCGATTATTGGCGGCCTTGCCCGATCTGGCACAGGTCAGCAATCCCAAGATACTGGCCCAGGTGGTGCAGAACAGCGGCGCCTTTCTGGAAGCCAAACTGCTCGCCGGTCAGAACCCGCAAATCCCACCGCTGGACATGAAAGGCGCGCTGTTGCGCCTGGTCGCAGACCTGCTGCCCGCCCTGCCCGCCAGCACCAACCTGAATGCGATCCTCGCCGCCAATACCCTGGCCCAGGTGTTGCCGCACTTTGTGCGCAGCCCGCTGAGCACCCTCGGACAGGTCGGCGCCCGGCAGATACCCGCCGGCTTCCCGCTGCCCGAGCGACTGATGGCAAAACTGGAAGGTGAAGGCGACCTGGAAAACCTGCTACGCCTGGCCGCCGGGGCGATCTCACGCTTGCAGAGCCATCAACTGTCGAGCCTGGAACAGACCGGCACCACCGCCGACGGCCGCCTGCAAACGACCTGGCAGCTGGAAATCCCCATGCGCACCCTGCAAGACATCGTGCCGCTGCAGGTCAAGTTCCAGCGCGAGGAGCCCGCGCCAGACAAGGACCAGCCCGAGCGCAAGGATAAAAAGGACCCGAAACAAATGCTCTGGCGCGTCGAACTGGCCTTCGACATGGAGCCACTGGGCCCCCTGCAGGTTCAGGCGCAGTTGTCCCAAGGCAAACTGTCCAGCCAGCTGTGGGCCAGCCGCCCGTTCACCGCCAGCCTGATCGAAAGCCATTTGGGCAGCCTGCGTGAGCGCCTGGTGTCATCCGGGCTCAACGTCGGCGACCTGGATTGCCACCTGGGCACCCCGCCCCGTGGGCCAAAAACCGGACTGGAGCAACGCTGGGTGGACGAAACCGCGTGAAGAACGCCGCCCCGCCCCGCCAGGCCATCGCCCTCAAGTACGACGGCCAACAGGCCCCTACCCTGACGGCCAAAGGCGATGATGCCCTGGCCGAAGCCATCCTCAAGCTGGCACGGGAGAATGCAGTACCCATCTATGAAAACGCCGAGTTGGTGAAGCTGCTGGCGCGCATGGAACTGGGGGACAGCATTCCGGAAGAGTTGTACCGCACGATTGCCGAGATCATTGCGTTTGCCTGGACGTTGAAGGGCAAGTTCCCGGCCGGCTACGACCCGCAAGCAGGGCCGGTGGAGCGGGATGTCACTGAGCAGGGTGACGATTACTGATTGCTCATGAGGCCCATACACCTCCAACTGTGGGAGCTGGCTTGCCTGCGATAGCGGTGGTTCAGTTTGCCCATTTGCCCCTGATACAACGATGTAGCGAAATGGATATGTACACAATCCAACTGTGCTGACTGCCAGGCCGCCTTCGCGAGCAAGCCCGCTCCCACAGTTGATCGCAGTGCATCAGCTAGAGAGGTGCCGGCTGGCAGGCCGTTATCGCCTGCCAGCCAGCCCCCACATTTTTTAGCGCGCGCTCAG
>NZ_NKRF01000028.1:0-26175 GCF_003408955.1 Pseudomonas sp. GL93 | reverse complement strand
CTCTTACACGATTACGTAGGAATTCTGAGTTTCAGGTGGGTCAGTTAAAGATTGATTGACTGACCCACCGCCTTCGCGAGCAAGCCCGCTCCCACATTGGATCTGTTTTGTCTGATAAACCTCATACAAGAACAAGAGATCTCGCGATGTCCGACATCCTCTGGCAACCCTCCCCGGAACGCATCGCCAACACGCGCATGGATCAGTTCCGGCGCTTCATCAACCAGCGCCACGGCGTGCAGCTCCACGACTACCCCGCCCTGCACCAATGGAGCATCGACCAGCGCCCGGACTTCTGGAGGGCAATTGTCGCGTTCTTCGACGTGCAGTTTCGCAGCCCGCCCAGCGCCACGCTGATCGAAGACGTCGAGATGCCCAGCGCCCAATGGTTTCCCGGCGCCACCCTGAACTTTGCCGAACACCTGTTGCGCCGCCGCGACGATCATCCTGCCGTGGTAGCCATCAGCGAAGACGGCCAACGTGAACAGTTGAGCTATGCGCAACTGGCGGAACACGTGGCCGGCCTGCAAAAAAGCCTGCGGGCGGCAGGGGTCGGCATAGGTGACCGAGTGGCCGCGTGCATGCCCAACACCTGGCAAACCCTGGTGGGCATGCTCGCCACCACCAGCCTCGGTGCGATCTGGTCGTGCTCCTCGCCAGATTTCGGCACCCAGGGCGTCATCGACCGCTTCGGCCAGATCGAGCCCAAGGTGCTGATCACCTGCGCAGGCTACCGCTATGCCGGCAAGCGCATCGACCAGAGCGCCAAGCTCAATGAGATCCTTGAACGCCTGCCCTCCCTGCAACAGCTGATCATCGTGCCTTACGCCAAGCCCGAGGCGCAGGCTGGGGACTACGCCACCCACGCCCATGTCGCGCTGTGGGACGACTTCTACCAAGCCTGCGGCGAACCCGAATTTGTCGCGGTGCCGTTCGATCACCCGCTGTATATCCTTTATTCCAGCGGCACCACCGGCATCCCCAAGTGCATCATCCACGGGACTGGCGGCGTGTTGCTGACGCACCTCAAGGAACACGGCCTGCATGCCGACCTGAACCGCGAGGACTGCCTGTTCTACTACACCACCTGCGGCTGGATGATGTGGAACTGGCTGGTGTCGGTGCTGGCGATCGGCGCCACCGCGGTGCTGTATGACGGCTCGCCGTTCCACCCCGGCCCCGAACGCTTGATCGACCTGATCGATGCGGAAAAAATCAGCGTGTTCGGCACCAGCCCCAAATTCCTCGCTACCCTGGAAAAGTCCGCGCTGCAACCGCGCCTGAGCCACGATCTGGGCAGCCTCAAGAGCTTGATTTCGACCGGCTCGCCGCTGTCGCCCCAGAGTTACGACTATGTGTACCGCGAGATCAAGGCTGAGCTGTGCCTGTCCTCGATGTCCGGCGGCACCGACATTGTCTCCTGCTTTGTGATCGGCAACCCGGTGCTGCCGGTGCGGCGCGGTGAGATGCAGTGCAAGAGCCTGGCCATGGCCATCGAAGTGTGGGACGACCAGGGCCGGCCCCTGATCGGAGAGAAAGGCGAACTGGTGTGCACCCGGCATTTCCCTGCCATGCCCATCGGGTTGTGGAACGACCCGCAACAACAAAAACTGCGTGCCTCGTATTTCAGCCAGTTCCCCGGCGTGTGGGCCCAGGGCGACTATGCCGAGCAACGCGCCAACGGCAGCCTGTTGATCCACGGGCGATCCGACGCGGTGCTCAACCCGGGCGGCGTGCGCATTGGCACCGCCGAGATTTATCGCCAGGTGGAAAAAGTCCCGCAGGTGCTGGAAAGCCTCGCCATCGGTCAACGTTGGCAGGACGACGTGCGCGTGGTGCTGTTTGTGCGCCTGGATGAGGGAATTGAACTGGATGAGGCGCTGCAACAGCAGATCCGCCAGGTGATTCGCGCCAACACCACACCACGCCACGTGCCGGCGAAGATTCTCGCTGTCACGGATATCCCCCGCACCATCAGCGGCAAGATCGTCGAATTGGCGGTGCGCAATGTGGTGCATGGCGAGCCGGTGAAAAACACCGATGCCCTGGCCAACCCCCAGGCACTGGAGCAATTTCGCAGCAGGGTCGAGTTGGCTTATTAGATGAAAGGTTTCAGCGCTGACGCAGCGTGTTGAAGAAAAACCCTCAAGGCATGCTATTTTTCCGGGGTAGTCACCCGTTGTCATTCCTTGGGACAATGGGTGTTGTCATTTTTCAAAGCGTCAGGCTCAGGGCTTTTTATGAATGGAACATCCACCGGTAGCGAAGCCGCTGCGTTGATCAGGCGGCTGGACTGGGCGCAAAGCCCACTCGGTGAGGCCAGTGAGTGGCCGCAAAGCCTGCGCACTGCTGTCGATATCGTCGTGCATTCACCCATGCCAATGGTGCTGCTGTGGGGCCCACACCTCATACAACTTTATAACGATGGATTTGCCCAACTGATCGGTAGCAAGCACCCCGGCGCCCTGGGCCAACCGGCTCACCACACCTGGCCAGAGCTTGAAAGCTTCGCCGCGCCGGTCTACGACGCCGTGCTCGACGGCCAGGTGCGCACCTTCAGCGAGCAACGCTTTGTGCTGCAACGCGAGGGCCGCGACACCGAGATATGGCTCGACATGACCTACAGCCCGGTGCGCGATGAAAGCTGCCGGGTAGCCGGCATCCTGGTCACGGCCATTGAAACCAATGAGCGACGCAGCAAAACCCTCGAACTGCAGCAGCGTTCCGAAGCAAGCCTCAAGGCCCAGCACAACACCGAGCAGCGCCTGCAACTGGCACTGGCGGCCACCGATGCGGTAGGCACCTGGGATTGGGATATCGGCGAAGACCGTTTCATCGCCGACGCCCATTTCGCCTACCTGCATGGCGTCGACCCCAACGATTCGAGCCTGCTGCCCATCAGCGCCTATCTGCACGGTGTGCATCCCGAAGACCGGGGTACGGTGACCCGCAGTATCAAACACTGCATCACCCATGGCACCGAATACGCTGAGGAATACCGTCTGCAGCAAGCCGATGGCCAAGTGCGCTGGGTGTTCGCCCGTGGTCGCTGCTACAAGGACCAACAGGGCCGGCCTGCGCGTTTCCTCGGCGCCGCGCTGGACCTCACCGAGCGCAAAAACACCGAGCAGGCCTTGCGCCAGAGCCAGACCGAGCTGCAACTGATCATCAACGCCATGCCAGTGTTGATCGGCTACGTTGACCACGACCAGCGCTTTCGCCTCAACAACAGCGCTTACCTGGACTGGTACGGCAAGACGCCCCAGGAGCTGTACGGCAAGACCATCCGCGAAGTGCTCGGCGATGAGGTGTATGCCGGGCGCGCAGACAAGATCGCCGCCGCGCTAAAAGGCAAGGCGTGCAGCTTCATGACGGTGACGCCTCATCGCGATGGCCGCCCGCGCCATGCGCTGATGAAGTACCTGCCGCGCTTTAGCAGTGACGGCTCGGTGAATGGTTTCTACATCTTTGTGATCGACGAGACCGAACGCAAACTCACCGAAGAAGCCCTGCGCCACCTCAACGAGAACCTTGAAGAACGCGTGGCCCAGCGCACCCAAGCGCTGGCCGAAGCCAACCAACGCCTGCAAAACGAGATGTTCGAGCGCGAGCGTGCCGAAGACGCCCTGCGCCATGCGCAGAAGATGGAAGCGGTCGGCCAGCTCACCGGCGGTATCGCCCATGACTTCAACAACATGCTCACCGGCATCATCGGCAGCCTCGACTTGATGCAGCGTTACATTGCCGCCGGGCGCAGCGACGATATCGGCCGTTTTGCCGATGCCGCCGTGTCCTCCGCCCACCGTGCCGCCGCCCTTACCCACCGGCTGCTGGCGTTCTCGCGGCGCCAGTCACTGGACCGTCGCCCCACCGACCCCAACCAACTGGTGGCGTCCCTGGAAGACCTGTTCCGGCGCACCAAGGGCGCGCATATCGAACTCAAGGTACAACTGGGCAAGGACATCTGGCCGGTGAACACCGACGCCAGTCAACTGGAAAACGCCCTGCTCAACCTGGTGATCAACGCCCGCGACGCCATGCCCGACGGCGGCGAGTTGCTGATCGAAACCGCCAACAGTTACCTGGACGGCACCGACATCACCACCCTGGAACCGGTCAAGGCCGGCGACTATGTGATGCTTGGCGTGAGCGACAACGGCAGCGGCATGGCGCCGAAAATCCTCGCCAAGGCGTTCGACCCGTTCTTCACCACCAAACCCATCGGTCAAGGCACTGGCCTTGGGTTGTCAATGATCTACGGCTTTGCCCAGCAATCCGGCGGCCACGTGACCATCCAGAGCGAACCGGGCCAGGGCACCTGCGTTCGCCTGTACCTGCCGCGTTTGTATGGCACGGCACTGGAAAGCAGCCTGCCCACCAGCCTGACCGAAGCGCCCGTGGCCCTGGCCGGTGAAGCGGTGGTGGTGGTCGAGGACGACCCGGCGGTGCGCATGTTGGTGGTCAATGTGCTCGACGAACTGGGCTATACCGCGCACCAGGCGGCGGATGCCCGTGCGGCGCTGCCGTTGCTGGAATCGGATTTGCGCGTGGACTTGCTGGTGACCGACGTTGGCTTGCCCGGCATGAACGGCCGGCAACTGGCGGAAATCGCCCGCCAGCATCGCCCAGGCCTGCGCGTACTGTTCATGACCGGTTATGCCGAAAAAGCCGCCGAGCGCCAGGGGTTCCTGGAAGACGGCATGGACATGGTCGCCAAGCCTTTTTCCATTGACCTGTTGGCCAACAAAATCCGTAGCATGATCGGCGTCGAGGCCTGAGTTCAGGCATAATCGCGCGCCGTCGTACAGCTGGTAGAGCCCCATGAAAGCCCAAGCCCGTCATATCCTGGTGAAAACCAGCGAAGAAGCCGAACAACTCAAGCAGCGCATTGCCAAGGGCGAAGCCTTTGATGTGCTGGCCAAGAAGTACTCCACCTGCCCGTCGGGCAAACGCGGTGGTGACCTGGGCGAAGTGCGGCCCGGGCAGATGGTGGGGGCGATTGATGCGGTGATATTCAAGAAGCCGGTGAAGGTGGTGCACGGGCCGATCAAGAGCAAGTTTGGCTATCACCTGGTCCAGGTGTTTTACCGCGATTGAGTGGATGGCTTCAGTCCGCTATCGCAGGCAAGCCAGCTCCCACATTCAGCGGTGTACACCCATCCAAATGTGGGAGCCGGGCTTGCCCGCGAACCGCCGCAGGCGGCCATTCATCTGGGTATCAGAGCCCCCGGCACCTGAATCACCCGGCTCGCCAACCGATGCCCCGCCAGTGCGGCGTCTTGGGGCGAACCACCGTTGAGCCGACTGGCCAAATACGCCGCACTAAACGAATCCCCCGCCGCCGTGGTGTCCACCACCTTATCCACTTTCAACGCCGGCACCGCAAAGCGCTCGCCCGCGCAACGTATCAGGCACGCCTCCGCTCCCCGCTTGAGCACCACTTCTGCAATCGAGGGATACGCCGCAAACACCTGCTCGCTATCCTCATAGCCAAACAACGTGCGTTCGTCATCTTCGGTGAGCAAGGCAATGTCCACTTCGGCCAACCCCCTGCGATACGCCACACGGGCCGTTTGCACATCGGCCCACAGCCGAGGCCGGTAGTTGTTATCGAACACCACCCTGGCGCCGCGCTGGCGGGCTTCGATCAGGGCCTGCAGTAAGCGCTCACGCCCGATGTCTCCCAGCACCGCCAGGGTAATGCCGCTGAAATACACCACGTCATAACCCGGCAGGGCTGCCAGGACCGGCTCGGCGGCAGGTGTGGTGAAGCAGTCGCGCACGGCCGCTTCGTTGCGCCAGTAGAGGAATTTACGTTCGCCCAGGGCATCGGTCTGGATGCAATACAAGCCCGGCAGGCGCCCTGGCAGGCGCTGGACCAGGCCCAGGCCCAGGCCCTCTGCTTGCCAATGCTCACACATGGCATCGCTGAAGCTGTCATCGCCCAGGGCGGTAACATAGTCAACGCTGCCGACCTCGCCCAGCTCGCGGCGCAGGTACACCGCAGTGTTCAGGGTGTCACCGCCGAAGCTCTGGTGCAGGCTGCCGTCGGCGCGGTGTTGCAGTTCAATCATGCATTCGCCGATGAGGGCGATGCGGGGGTGGGTGTTCATGCCTTTGCTCTCTGGTGTGGCTGATGGCACCTTCGCGAGCAAGCCCGCTCCCACAGTTGACCCTATTCCAACTGAAGGAATGCAGTCGAATGTGGGAGCGGGCTTGCTCGCGAAGGACGCGACTCGGTCTAGAAGCAGGTACGCAGAGACTCGACCACCTGCAACTGCTCATCCACCAGGCACCCCACCTGCCATTTATCAAAGGTCAGGCAAGGGTGGGACGTACCAAACGAAATGATGTCGCCAATACGCAATTCAACCCCGGGCGCCACCGTCATGAACGCATGCTGGTCCATCACCGCCGTGACCTTGCACCCGCTCACATCATCACCTTGCGCCGGCACGATCCCGGCCTTGTAGCGCTTGAGTGGCACCGGCAAACCGGCGTCGTAGGCCACGTCGCGCTTGCCCAAGGCAACCACCGCAAAACCAGGCTCCGGCAGCGACTGCACATGCGCCCAGACTTCCATTGCCGGGCGCAGGCCCTCGTTGAGGTCGCTGCGGCGTTCGAGTACGCAGCATTGCGCCTCTTTGTAGATGCCATGGTCGTGTGCCACGTAACTGCCAGGGCGCAACACGCTGAGGAAACGGCCGGCGGCGTTCTGCGTTTCGAACGACTCGGCGATCAGGTCGTACCAGGCCGAGCCCGATGCGGTGATGACCGGCTTGGGCAGGTCGAACAGGGCGCTGTCTTGCAGCTCGACCGCCAGGCTCACCAGGCTGGCGGCGAAGGCGCGGATACCACTGATGGCGTGCTCGCCGTGGATCACGCCTTCGTAACCCTCGATACCGGTAAGGGCCAATGCCGGCTGGGCCTGGACCGCCTTGGCCAGGTCGCGCACTTGCTGCTCGCTGCGGCAGCCGCACCGGCCACCGACCACGCCGTACTCGATCATTACATTGAGGCGCTGGCCACGGGCGGCGAAGAACAGGCCCAGGTCGGCGACGTTGTCCGGGTGATCGACCATGCAATGGAAGTCAAAATTCTTATCGGCCAGCAGGTCGGCGATCAGGGCCATGTTCGCCGCGCCCACCAGTTGGTTGGCCATCAGCACGCGACGCACGCCGCTGGCGTAGGCGGCGCGGGTCTGCACGGCGGTAGCCAGGGTGATGCCCCAGGCACCGGCGGCGATCTGGCGCTGGAACAGCGCGGGCATCATGCTGGTCTTGCCGTGGGGCGCCAGCTCGGCGCCGCTGCTGCGGACAAAGTCCTGCATCCAGCGGATGTTATGTTCCAGGGCGTCACGGTGCAGCACCAGGGCCGGCAGGCTGACATCGCGAACCAAATGGGCACCGACGGCGGCGGCACCTTTTTCAACGGCGTTGAGGGCAGACATGGAAAACTCCTATTCGTTGATACGCCGGGCCAGGCTGTTGGCACTGTCGATCAGTACCCGGCGATAGTCGTGGTAGTTTTTGCTCGCGTCAGCCCGGGGGGCGACGATGCACAGGGTTGCGATGCTGATGCCCTGGGCATCGCGCACCGGGGCGGCAAAACAATGGGTGAAGGTGTCAGCCACGCTGTCGAAGGAGAAGAACCCATCCAGGCTGGCCTGGCGGATCTGCGCCAGGAAAGTGTCCAGCGGCAGGCGCAGGCCGTCCGGCAGGATGAAATCGTCGGGGTCGATCAGGTCGACGATCTGCTGATCGCTCAAATGCCCCAGCAACAAGCGCCCCGAGGCGGTCCACGGAATGGGTGCGTTTTCACCGATATCCGAAGAAATACGGAAATGCCGCTGGCCCTCGCGCATCAGCGCCACCGTGTATTTGCGCCCGTTGAGCAGGCACATCTGTGCGGTTTCGTGGGTCTGGCTGACGATCTCCTGCAAGGCGTGGTCGGCCTCGCGGGTCAGGTCAAAGTGGCGCAAGTGTGCCTGGCCAAGGAAATACAGCTGGCGCCCCAGGTACACGTGGCCTTCCTTGCCCACGGTCTCCAGGATGCGCCGCTCCAGCAATGACGCAACCAGTTCGTAGACCGTGGATTTGGGGCTGCCAATGCCGCTGGCAATATCATTCGGGCGCAGGGGCTGGCCGATTTCCTTGAGAAAATCGAGGATATCGAACGCACGGTCCAGGCCTTTGGCGCGGCGTTTGATGGTGTCTTCGGTCATGGCAGTGATGGGTCCGGTCAAAGGTGTTTGCTGCACGGTGATCCCCTGTGGGAGCGGGCTTGCCCGCGATGACGGTGGGTCAGTGACAAAGGTGTTATCTGGCACTACGTCATCGCAGGCAAGCCAGCTCCCACATTGATCTTCAGTGATCTCAAGAGTGGGGGCATTCAGCCCTTTTTCTTGTAGGCCACGCAATCGATCTCGACCTTGCAATCGACCATCATATTGGCCTGCACGCAGGCGCGCGCCGGGGCGTGTTCCGGGGTGAAGTATTCGCCGAAGACCTTGTTGAAACTCCAGAAGTCCCGTGGGTCTTCCAACCATACGCCCACCCGCACCACATCCTTGAGCTCGTAGCCGGCTTCTTCGAGGATCGCCACCACGTTGCGCATCGTCTGGCGGGTTTGCTCGATGATGCCGCCACTGATGATTTCACCGTCCACCGCAGGAACCTGGCCCGACACGTACAGCCAGCCATCGGCTTCCACGGCGCGGGCGAATGGACGTGGCTGGCCGCCACCTGCGGTGCTGCCGGTGCCGTAACGAGTAATGCTCATAAAGTTGCTCCTTGTTAAAAACGAATGTTCTTGAGAAATTCTGCCAGGCGCGGCGACTGCGGACGTTCGAAAATTTCCTTCGCGCTGCCCTGCTCTTCAATGCGGCCCTGGTTCATGAACACGATCTGGTCCGAAACTTCATAGGCAAAGCGCATCTCGTGGGTGACCAACAACATGGTCATGCCCTCCTCCGCCAGCCCCTTGATCACGCTGAGCACTTCGCCCACCAACTCCGGGTCGAGGGCCGAGGTGACTTCGTCGAACAGCATCAAGCTGGGGTTCATGGCAATGGCCCGGGCAATGGCCACGCGCTGTTGCTGGCCGCCGGACAATTGGCCGGGAAAGTGGTTGCGGCGCTCCAGCAGGCCGACGCGGTCCAGCCATTTTTCGGCCAGCGCTACCGCTTCATCCTTGCCCATTTTCTTGACCTTGAGCAAGCCAAGGGTAACGTTCTGCAGCGCGGTCAGGTGCGGGAACAGGTTGAATTGCTGGAACGCCATGCCGGTCATTGCGCGGTGCTGGGCGATCACCCGCTCCGGGTGGCGTACACGCTTGCCGCCGACATCGCTGTAGCCGATGGACTCGCCATCCAGGGTGATCTGCCCGCCCTGGAACTCCTCCAGCAGGTTCACGCAGCGCAGCAAGGTGGTCTTGCCCGAGCCGCTGGAGCCGATCAATGTCACCACATTGCCGCGCTGCATGGACAGGTCGACGCCCTTGAGCACTTCCACCGGGCCGTATTGTTTACGCAGGCCACGAATGTCCAGCAGCGCTGGGTTGGTTTGAGCTTGGTTCATGGCAAGGCCACCCGCTTTTCAATGTAGCGCCCGAATAATTCGATGGCGTAGTTGATGACAAAGAACAGAAAACCGGCGAACAGGTAGAACTCCAGGGTCATGAAGGTGCGCGCGATCACCTGCTGGGTACTGAGTAGCAATTCCGCCACGCCGATCACCGACAGCAAGGTGGAAGCCTTGACGATTTCCGTGGAGGAATTGACCCAGGTCGGCAAAATCTGCCGCAGCGCCTGGGGCAACAGCACGTAGCCCAGGGACTGATAAAACGTCAGGCCAATCGCCTTACCCGCTTCCATTTGCCCACGGGGAATGGCTTGCAGCGCGCCGCGCACGATTTCCGACACATGGGAGCCACAGAACAAGGTGAGCCCGACCGCACCGGCCTGGAATGCACTGATCTGCCAGCCCAGGGCCGGTAGCATGTAGAAACACGCCAACACCAGCACAAACACCGGCGTGCCGCGGATCAAATCGACATACAGACGGAACGGCGCACGCATCCAGAACTTGCCGTAGGTCAGGATCAACCCGGCGACGATGCCGATCAGGGTGCCAAAGACAATCGCCAGCGCCGAGACCGCCACACTGGCCTGGAAGCCGGCCCAAAGGGTCTCGCGGGCGATCCACAATTCATGCAGCCAACTGGGGGATTCGTACATGGGACCCTTTCCTCAACGACGGATCGCCAAACGCTGTTCCAGGTAACGGAGCAGCATGGCAATCAGGTAACAGGCAGCCACGTAGAGCGCGGTCGTGACCAGCCAGGTTTCAATCACCCGGTAGCTTTCGACGTTGATCTTGCGGGCGTAATAGGTCAGCTCCGGCACCGCGATCGCGGCGGCCAGAGAAGTGTCCTTGAACAGCGAGATGAAGTTGTTGGAGAGTGCCGGCAACACGTTGCGCAGCATCACCGGCACGGTGATGTAAGCGCGAATCCGCCACTCGCCCAGGCCGATGGCCAGGCCGGCTTCACGCAAGCCCTTGGGAATATTCACCAGGCCTGCGCGGAACACCTCGGTGAGATAGGCACCGGCATACAACGACAGGGTGATGATGAACGAGGGGATCTTGTCCAGCCGAATGCCCAGGGAGGGCAAGGCGAAGTAGATCAACAGGATCAACACCAGGATCGGGGTGTTGCGCACCACCGTCACGTATACCGAGGCAAAAATACGCAACGCGCGGTGCCTGGAGAGCATGGCAAACGCCATCAACAGACCGATCACGCAGCCGATGGCGATCGACAGCAACGCCAACTGCAGCCCCAGGCCGAGCCCCGCCAACAAAGTGTCGAAATCACGCCAGACGGCGGCAAAGTTCAACTGATAGTTCATGGTCAGCAGCACCTGAAGGAAGCGTGTTCAGGCACGCCCCTATTGTTGTAGCGGGTCACTTGAATTCCACGGGAAAACCAATCGCCGGTTCTGGCAGGTCCACGCCGAACCATTGCTTGAACGAGGCTTTGTAGGTGGGAAACTCCACACCGGTCATGGCTTCGTGCAGCGCGGTATTGACGAAGTTCAGCCAGTCCTGGTCGCCGCGTTTGACCGCGCAGGCGTAGGTTTGCGGGCTCCAGGCGTAGGTGGGGCTGCGGTAGCGGCCAGGGTTCTGCACCATCAGGTATTTGACCGAGGACTGGTCGGTGGCGGCGGCATCGGCGCGGCCTGAGTTCACGGCCTGGTACATCAAGTCGACACTGTCGTACTGATCGACCTTGGCCTTGGGCAGTGCCTGGTGCACCAACTCTTCGGCATACACGTTTTGCAGCACAGCCACGGTAACGTCATCGCCTGCGGCTTGGAGGTCTTCGATTTCTTTGTACTTGCTGTTGTTGGGCAGCAGCAGGCCGACACCTTCACGGTAGTACGGCAGGGTAAAGGCCACCTGCTGCGCACGGCTGGCGGTAACGGTGATGAACTGGCAGCTCATGTCGACCTTGTCGGTGAGCAGGTTGGGGATACGTGCATCGGACGACTGCACCACAAACTCCACCTTGCTCGGATCATTGAACAAGCCTTTGGCCACGATGCGGCCAATGTCGATATCAAATCCCTGCAACTTGCCATCCGCTCCCTGGAAGTGCCACGGCGCATTGGTACTGCCTGTACCTACGATCAAGTGCCCACGCTTGAGCACATCATCGAGCTTGCTGTCCGCCGCCTGCACAACGCTGGCGAAGGAAGCCGATGCAGCGACGAGAAAAATACACGCTTTGAATACGGAAGGTCGGTGATGCATGACAAGCACTCCAGGGATTGTGTATTCCGCTATACCGGAACTTGGTATGTAACAACGGAATAGACAGCAGAAAGTGTGCCACAGACGCCGGAGGAAACCTATGGGAGTAATAAATGCGTTATGGATCAGCGTGATAGCGACTGCAGAGATAAACAGCGTTGCGCCGTCGTCGCATGGCAGTGCTACGCAACGCCCCACAACGGTGTTACAGCGCACCCAGACGGGTCGAGTGCACGTGACGCGCACCTGTGAAGGTTGACAGTAGACGGTGACGCCCCACCGGCTTAGCGTGAGCAAAAACCAACACGGTAGGCAGGGGGATCGACATGGGAGTCGCCACGCGCAGAATTTCCAGCGCCAAAGAGTTTGAATGGGTGCTGAACACGCCACGCCCAGTGTTTATTCTGTTTTTTTCAACACACTGCCCCGCTTGCGCGCAGGCATGCCACTTATTCGAACAGACCGCGTGGAAGCATCCCTGGATAGTCAGCCTGTTACTCGACTGCGCCCATACGCCGAGGCACCCTGACGTGACGGGCACCCCGACGCTGCTGATCTACCTGAAGGGGGCCGTGGTAGAACGGCTCAAAGGCTTGGGCCCCGTTGAAGAACAAGAGCAGTGCGTGAAAGACATCTTCAGCCGTTATGACCTGAGCAAGGGCGCAAGTGCACTTGCGTCACTCGACGCTCCTCCACTTCAGCCACCGTCAAACGCCAACCTTCATGCTCCAGGCTATCGCCCACCACCGGCAGGCGGTCGAGCAGGCTCATCACTAAACCCGCCAGGGTTTGATAATCCTCGGTAGCCGCAGCCTTGAAGCCCGTGCGCTGACGCACCAGGTTGAGGTTCAAGGCACCATTGGCACGGAAGCCATCGCCCTGCTCAACAATATCCGGACCTTCGATTTCGCTGGCATCGGGCAATTCACCGGCGATGGATTCCAGAATGTCGGTCATGCTCAACACGCCCATGAAGTCCCCGAACTCGTTGATCACGAAGGCGATGTGGGTGGACTCCTGGCGCATCTGCTCCAGGGCGTTGAGGATCGAAAAGCTCTCCAGCAGGTTGATCGCCCGACGCGCCAAGTGCTCCAGGTTCGGCTCGTTGCCCGCCAGGTATTCCTTGAGCAGTTCTTTCTTGTGCACAAAGCCCAAAGGCTCATCCACTGCACCGTTACGGATCAACGGCAGACGCGAGTAGGACGAGTGCATCAGTTTCAGACGTGTCGTCTCGGGGTCGTCCGCCAGGTCGATACAGTCCACCTTGGCCCTTGGGGTCATCAGGGTGCGAATTGGCCGCTCGGCCAGTTGCAGCACGCCGCTGATCATCACCCGTTCACGCCGATCAAACAGCGGGCCCTGGGCAGCATCCGGCTCGCCCAGCAGGTCAGCCACGTCTTCACCCACCTCTTCCACCGCCAGGCTGCGACCGCCCAACAAGCGCATCACCGCATGGGCGGTACGCTCACGCACCGGCAACACACCCTGTGCCGATTTTTTGCGACGGGCCCGGGCGATCTGGTTGAACACCTCGATCAAAATCGAGAAACCAATGGCCGCATACAGGTAGCCCTTGGGAATATGGAAACCCAAGCCTTCGGCGGTCAGGGCAAAACCGATCATCATCAGGAAGCCCAGACACAGCATGATCACGGTCGGGTGCGCATTGACGAAGCGGGTCAGCGGCTTGCCCCCCACAATCATCAGGCCGATGGACACGATCACGGCGATCATCATCACCGCCAGCTCGTCGACCATGCCCACGGCGGTAATCACCGCGTCGAGGGAGAACACCGCATCCAGCACCACGATCTGCGCGACGATCGGCCAGAACATCGCGTAAGCCACACTGCCCTTGTGTTGCGCCACATGGCCTTCAAGGCGCTCATGCAATTCCATGGTGGCCTTGAACAACAGGAACACACCACCAAACAGCATGATCAGGTCACGGCCGGAGAAGCTCTTGTCGAACACCTCGAACAGCGGCTGGGTCAGGGTCACCAACCAGGAAATACTCGCCAACAGGCCCAGGCGCATCAGCAGCGCCAGGGATAAACCGATCAAACGTGCACGGTCACGCTGCTCCGGCGGCAACTTGTCCGCCAGGATCGCGATAAACACCAGGTTGTCGATACCCAGTACCAGCTCCAGCACAATCAAGGTCGCAAGGCCAAGCCAGGCCGTGGGATCTGCTAACCATTCCATTTATAGAGTCTCTGTCTTTTAAATTTTTAGAACGCCGGGCACGGCAAAGTGCGGTCATACGACCGGGACAAGGTTAGTTGACGGAATACGGGGTGCTTCAGCGGGAACAGCGACAGCGGTTGTCTTGGGGAAAGACGACTGGGAGGCTCCGAGAGGGTGTTCATGCAAGTCCTGAAATGACAAAAGGACTTGAATCCTACATTTGAAATACAAAATTCCCACAGCGCAAAACTATTACAAAACCTGTAACCCCCTATCAGAAGCACAGCAACTCTTGTGGGAGCTGGCTTGCCTGCGATGCACACACCCTGGTGTTTCAGGCATACCGAGGTGATTGCATCGCAGGCAAGCCAGCTCCCACAGAAAGCCTGCCCGCAAGTCAGATGGGCGATAAATCAAGACTTTCGGGTGGCATCGTCCAGCGCCAGGATGGTGTGGGCATTGGTGACGGTGGTCGCCAGCGTATTGATCACTCCGGAGCGCAACGCCCCCAGGGTCGCCGCCGCCTTGGTGTTCTCACTGGCAATCGCCACCACATCCGGGATGCGAAACAGCTCCTGCACCGTCAACCCGATCACGCGCCCCTGGATGGCGTTGACGGCCGGCTGGCCGTGAATGTCGATAAAGTCATAGCCCATCATGTCGCCCACGGTGCCAGACAGGCGCGCCTGGGCGATTTCCTGGGGCGAGAACCAGCCCATGCGCACCATGTTGCTGTTTTCGCTCATGTCGCCGATGCCGATCAAGGCAATATCGGCGCGGCGGGCGCGGTCAAGGGTGGAACGCACCGTGTCGTTGTTGATCAGCACCCCGCGCAGCTCGGGGTTGGCCACCAGTGCCGGGGCGTAGAGGCTTTCACTCTCGCCCCCAAAGCGCAGGGCCAGGCGTCGGCAGATGTGGTCAGGGTTCATGTATTCACCGGCCTTGAGCGAACCGCCGATGGCACACACGAAGGTGCAGTTGCGGGTTACCGGCAAAAACACGTTATCGGCCACCGCGCCGACGTTACGCCCCATGCCCACGGCGACGATCATGCCGTCGCCCAGGGTCTTGTTGAGGTAGTTGGCCACCAGGCTGGCGACCGCCGAGCGCTGGGTGTCGGGGTCGCTATGGTCGACCGCGATCAAGGCGCGGTCGAGCTTGAAGCGCTCCACCAGCGCCCGTTCCAGCTCGTTGTTCATTGCCGGGTGCTGCAGCACGCGCACCTCGACAATCCCTTCATCGCGCGCACGCTTGAGCAGGCGGCTGACTTTTGCCCGCGACAGGTCATAGCGCTTGGCAATGGCCTCCTGAGTGACGTTCTCGAGGTAATAGAGCATCGCCACTTCGGTCATCTGATCGATATCACTGGCCATGCGCTGGGTACTGTCACTCATGGGGACGGGCTTCCGTTTCGGCGTCAAAGGCGCATTCTCCCGACTCTTGCCCCGCGCCGTCCACTACTGATGCCCATCGCGCTCGATCGCATTGATGCGCTCGACCTTGGCCCCGGACCGCGCCGCTTCGAACTCCGAGGCCAAAAACGCACTGACGATGCTTTTGGCCAACTCCGCACCGATGACCCGCGCACCGATGGAGAGGATTTGCGCATCGTTGCTCTTGCGCGCCCGCTCCGCCGAGTAGGTGTCATGAGCCTGGGCCGCACGGATGCCCAGCACCTTGTTGGCCGAGATGGCCATGCCAATCCCGGTACCGCACACCAGCACACCAAGGCGCTGGTGCCCGGCATTGATGGCCGTGGCCACGGCCAGGGCGATGTCCGGGTACAGCACCGGCGCCATGGAATAGGTACCAAAGTCGGTGACCGGGTACCCCAACGCTTCAATATGGCGCTTCAACAACTCCTTAAGCTCAAAACCTGCTTCATCGCATCCGATAGCCACCGGGAAAGGTGTGTTCATGGTACCTAGCTCCACTGATCAAATGATCACTTAGTGAAATATCTCTCAGTCATTTCGCAAGCATTAACCCCTTCCTGTCAAGCGAGATTTAGCTGACTCGCCAGTCAAAGCCCCATATAAAGGCAATCTTCCGATCAAAGATGAGAATCACACCTTTTAAGTGAAAGAGATTGACTGATCAGAATTTCATTTGATACACATATGATCACAGCGAAACATGACTGTGCGACCTAATAAGAATTCACAGCACGAGGACACGCCGATGGCCACGCCATTACTGCTCCAGGCTGAACACGTCGCCAAGGCTTACGCCGGGGTGCCAGCCCTGCGTGACGGACGCCTCTCTCTACGCGCCGGCAGCGTCCACGCCCTGTGCGGCGGCAACGGCGCCGGCAAGTCGACCTTCCTGAGCATCCTGATGGGCATCACCCAGCGTGACGCCGGCAGCATTCTGCTCAACGGCGCACCGGTGCAGTTCAATCGCCCGAGTGAAGCCTTGGCCGCGGGGATCGCGATGATCACCCAGGAGCTCGAACCCATCCCCTACATGACCGTCGCCGAAAACATCTGGCTGGGCCGCGAACCGCGCCGCGCCGGTTGCATCGTCGACAGCAAGGCCCTCAACCGCCGCACCCGCGAACTGCTCGAAAGCCTGGAGTTCGACGTCGACGCCATCAGCCCCATGCACCGCTTGAGCGTGGCGCAGATGCAACTGGTGGAAATCGCCAAGGCGTTCAGCCATGACTGCCAGGTGATGATCATGGACGAGCCCACCTCGGCCATCGGCGAGCGCGAGGCCGAAACCCTGTTCAAGGCCATTCGCCGCCTTACCGCACGCGGTGCCGGCATCGTGTACGTGTCCCATCGACTGAGCGAACTGGCGCAGATCGCCGATGACTACAGCATCTTCCGTGATGGCGCCTTTGTGGAAAGCGGGCGCATGGCCGATATCGACCGCGACCACCTGGTGCGCGGCATTGTCGGCCAGGAACTGACGCGCATCGACCACAAGGTGGGCCGCGAATGCGCGGCCAGCACCTGCCTGCAGGTTGACAACCTGAGCCGCAACGGGGAATTCCACGACATTAGCCTGCAACTGCGCCGGGGCGAGATCCTCGGCATTTATGGGTTGATGGGCTCCGGGCGCAGTGAATTCCTCAATTGCATCTACGGCCTGACCGTGGCGGATTCCGGCAGCGTTACCTTGCAAGGCAAACCCATGCCCATCGGGCAGCCCAAGGCGACCATCGACGCCGGCATGTCGCTGGTCACCGAAGACCGCAAGGACAGCGGCCTGGTGCTGACCGGCAGCATCCTGTCGAACATTGCACTGTCGGCCTATAAGCGCTTGTCGAGTTGGTCGCTGATCAATGCACGTAAAGAAGCGCAACTGGCCGAGGAGATGGTCAAGCGCCTGCAGATCAAGACCAGTTCCCTGGAGCTGCCGGTGGCATCAATGAGCGGCGGTAACCAGCAAAAGGTGGTGCTCGCCAAATGCCTGTCCACGGAACCGGTGTGCCTGCTCTGCGATGAACCCACCCGCGGCATCGACGAAGGCGCCAAACAGGAGATCTACCACCTGCTCGACCAGTTCGTGCGCGCCGGCGGCGCAGCCATTGTGGTGTCGTCAGAAGCCCCGGAGCTGCTGCACTTGAGCGACCGCATTGCCGTCTTCAAAGGCGGCCGGCTGGTCACTATCAGCACCGACACCGCCCTTTCCCAGGAAGCCTTGTTGAGTCTTGCCTCATGAATGCCAAAACCATCGTTGCTCCCGTTACTGCCGCGCCGCGCAACCGCCTGCGCCTGTCCCTCGACCGCTTTGGCCTGCCGCTGGTGTTTATCCTGCTGTGCGTGGTGATGGCATTTTCCAGTGAATACTTCATGACCTGGCGCAACTGGATGGACATCCTGCGCCAGACCTCCATCAACGGCATTCTCGCCGTGGGCATGACCTACGTGATCCTGACCAAGGGCATCGACCTGTCGGTGGGTTCGATCTTGGCGTTCGCCGGCCTGTGCAGCGCCATGGTCGCCACCCAGGGTTACGGCCTGTTGGCGGCGGTCAGCGCGGGGATGTTTGCCGGCGCGATGCTCGGGGTGGTCAATGGTTTTATGATCGCCAACCTGTCGATCCCGCCGTTCGTGGCCACCCTCGGCATGCTCAGCATCGCCCGGGGCATGACCTTTATTCTCAACGACGGCAGCCCGATCACCGACCTGCCCGACGCCTACCTGGCCCTGGGCATCGGCAAGGTCGGCCCGGTGGGCGTGCCGATCATCATCTTCGCCGTGGTCGCGCTTATTTTCTGGATGGTGCTGCGCTACACCACCTACGGCCGTTATGTGTACGCGGTGGGCGGCAATGAAAAAAGCGCGCGCACCTCGGGCATTGGCGTGCGCAAGGTGATGTTCTCGGTGTACGTGGTCTCGGGCCTGCTCGCCGGGTTGGCCGGCGTGGTGCTGTCGGCACGCACCACCTCTGCCCTGCCCCAGGCCGGGGTTTCCTATGAGCTGGACGCGATTGCCGCGGTGGTAATCGGCGGCACCAGCCTGTCGGGTGGTACCGGCAGCATTGTCGGCACCTTGTTCGGGGCGCTGTTGATCGGCGTGATCAACAACGGCCTGAACCTGCTCGGCGTGTCCTCCTATTACCAGCAGGTCGCCAAGGGCCTGATCATCGTGTTCGCCGTACTGATCGACGTGTGGCGCAAGAAGAAACGCTGAAGAACGACCCATAACAATAACTGGAGTTCTACTTATGAAACTGGGTACCACCCTGGCCGCCGCGGCGGCCCTCTCCCTGCTCGCCAGCAGCATTGCCCTGGCCGCCGATGGCAAGACCTACAAGATCGGCGCAGCCGTCTATGGCCTCAAGGGTCAGTTCATGCAGAACTGGGTCCGTGAGCTCAAGGAGCATCCGGCCGTCAAGGATGGCACCGTGCAGTTGACCGTGTTCGACGGTAACTACGACGCCCTGACCCAGAACAACCAGATCGAAAACATGGTGACCCAACGCTACGACGCGATTCTGTTCGTGCCGATTGATACCAAGGCCGGCGTCGGCACCGTCAAGGCCGCCATGAGCAACGACGTGGTGGTCATCGCCTCCAATACGAAAGTAGCCGATGCCAGCGTGCCGTATGTGGGTAACGACGACGTGGAAGGCGGCCGCCTGCAGGCCCAGGCCATGGTCGACAAGCTCAATGGCAAGGGCAACGTGGTGATCATCCAGGGCCCGATTGGCCAGTCGGCGCAGATCGACCGGGAAAAGGGCGAACTGGAAGTGCTGGGCAAACACCCGGACATCAAGATCATTGAAAAGAAAACCGCCAACTGGGACCGCGCCCAGGCCATGACCCTCACCGAAGACTGGCTCAACGCCCACCCCAAGGGCATCAATGGCGTGATCGCCCAGAACGACGACATGGCCCTGGGCGCCGTGCAGGCCCTGAAGTCCCATGGCCTCACCTCCACGGACGTACCCGTTACCTCCATCGACGGCATGCCGGATGCGATCCAGGCGGCGAAAAAGGACGAAGTCACCACCTTCCTCCAGGATGCCCAGGCCCAGTCCCAAGGCGCGCTGGACGTAGCGTTGCGTGCCCTGGCCGGTGAGGACTACAAGCCGCAATCGGTGATCTGGGAGCGCTACGCCAAGGACGTGAAATGGGGTGACGGCACGGCCAGGAACTACATCCTGCCGTGGGTGCCGGTGACCAATGCCAATGCGGATGCGCTGTACCAGCAAGTCAGCGGCGGCAAGTAGTCAGTGGCTTGAAACACAGTCAACTGTGGGAGCTGGCTTGCCTGCGATGCAGGCACCTGGGTGCATCAGGTAGACCGGGTCGATGCAATCGCAGGCAAGCCAGCTCCCACATTGGACCGCGGTCTACCTTTTGATCTGTGACGGGAGTTATTCATGTCTGGTTTCTGGAACCAAGCCTTCGACCTCAGCGGCCGTTGTGCGGTCATCACCGGTGGCGCTGCCGGCATTGGCCTGGCCTGCGCCACCTTACTGGCAGAACGCGGCGCCCGGGTGGCGCTGCTGGACCGCGACCCGGCCGTGGTCGAGGGGGCCGCCAGCCTGGGTGCCGGGCACCTGGGCATTGCCGTCGACCTCGGCCAGGTCGGCCAGATACAACCCACCATCGACCACGTATTCGCCCACTTCCAACGCCTGGACTACCTGATCAACAGCGCAGGCGTGGTGCTGCTGGACAAGGCTATCGATGTCAGCGAAAGCGCCTGGGACACCACCCTGGACATCAACCTCAAGGCCAGTTTTTTCATGGCTCAGGCCTGCGCCAGGCACATGCTCGCCCAGGGCAGCGGGCGCATCGTCAACCTCGCCTCCCAGGCCGCGGTGATTGGCCTGGACCGTCACGTCGCCTACTGCGCCAGCAAAGCCGCCATCGTCGGCATGACCAAGGTATTGGCCATGGAATGGGCGCCGCAGATCAACGTCAACGCCATCTCCCCCACCATCGTCGAAACCGCCCTGGGCAAAAAAGCCTGGGCCGGTGAAGTGGGTGAGCGGGCCAAATTGCAGATCCCGGCAGGTCGCTTTGCCCAGCCGGAAGAAATCGCCGGGCTGGCGCTGTACCTGCTCAGCGATGCCGCGCAGATGATCACCGGCGCCAACATGGTGATCGACGGCGGCTACAGCATTCAGTAATTCATCGTTATGTCGTGAGGTTTTGTCATGTCCACTGTCACCGAACGCACACCTGAACAACTCGCCCCGAGCATCCCGAAAACCATGCAGGCCGTGGTCTGCCACGGCCCGGAAGACTACCGCCTGGAAACCGTCGACGTGCCCACCCCCGGCCCCGACGAGATCCTCACCAAAGTCGAGCTGTGCGGCATTTGCATGGGCGATATCAAGACCTATCGCGGCGCGCCGTCGTTCTGGGGCGATGCCGAACAACCGCGCTACGTGAAGCCGCCGATGATCCCCGGGCATGAGTTCGTGTGCCGCGTGGTCGCCCTTGGACCGGGCGCCGAGAAGCGCGGCGTGGCCGTCGGTGACAGGGTGATCTCCGAGCAGATCGTGCCGTGCTGGGGCTGCCGCTTTTGCAACCACGGCCAGTACTGGATGTGCCAGAAGCACGACCTGTATGGTTTCCAGAACAATGTGCAGGGCGCCATGGCTCAGTACATGATCTTCACCAAGGAAGGCATCATCCACAAAGTGCCAGAATCCATTGCTCCCGATGAAGCCATCCTGATCGAACCCTTGGCCTGCTCGCTGCACGCGGCGGAACGTGCCAACGTCGACCATGACGACATCGTGGTGGTTGCCGGCGCCGGCACCCTGGGCCTGGGCATTATCGGCGCGGTGCGGCTGCGCAACCCCAAAAAGCTCATCGTGCTGGACATGAAACCCGAACGCGCCGCCCTCGCCCTGCGCCTGGGCGCCGACGAAGTGTGGAACCCGGCCGAAGTCGATGTGCTGGCGAAAATCCGCGAGATCACCGATGGCTATGGCTGCGACATTTATATCGAAGCCACCGGGCACCACAAGGCCGTCAATCAGGGGCTGGCGATGCTGCGCAAGTTGGGGCGCTTCGTCGAGTTCAGCGTGTTCAATGACGAGGCCACGGTCGATTGGTCGATCATTGGCGATCGCAAGGAGCTGGACATCCTCGGCTCGCACCTAGGGCCCTATATGTACCCGAGAGCCATCGACTTTATCGGCAACCGCAAAATCGACATGCGCGATGTGGTGACCCACAAGTTTGCCCTGGCGGATTTCAAGGAGGCGTTTGCGGTGATGGAGCGCGGCGATAAATCGCTCAAGGTGGTGCTCGAACCCTGATTCCAGCAGCAACACACAACCTGTGGGAGCTGGCTTGCCTGCGATGGCGGTGTGTCAGTCGGCGCATTTTTATCTGATGCACCGCCATCGCAGGCAAGCCAGCTCCCACAGTGGATGGGTGTCGCCCTTTAGAAAAAACAACAGGAACCCGCGTTATGAATCGAGTCATCAACGATCCCGACCAAGTGGTCGAAGACATGCTGCGCGGCATCCTGGTCGCGCACCCCGAACTGCGCCAGTACGAGAGCAACCCACGAGTCATCGTCAAGGCCAGGCCATCCGCCCAGGGCCGCGTCGGCATTGTCACCGGCGGCGGCTCCGGGCATGAGCCGGCGTTCCTCGGTTATGTAGGCCCAGGCCTGGTGGATGCGGTGGCCGTCGGCGAGATTTTTTCCTCGCCCACCGCCAAAAGCTTTTTCGACGCCTTCCGCGCCGCCGACCATGGCGCAGGCGTGGCCTGCCTGTATGGCAACTACGCGGGTGACAATATGAACGTGAAGCTGGCGATGAAAATGGCCGCCAGCAAAGACATGCACATCCGCACGGTGGTCGCCAACGACGACGTGGCATCCGCGCCCAAAGCCGACATCGCCAAGCGTCGCGGCGTGGCCGGGGAAATCTTCATGTGGAAGATCGGCGGTGCCGCCGCTGCCCAGCATTACGACCTGGACGGCGTGATTCGGGTGGCGCAGAAAACCGTCGACCACTGCCGCTCGATTGGTATCGGCCTTACGCCCTGCACCATCGCCGCGGTGGGCAAGCCGAACTTCCAGATTCCCGACGGCCAGATGGAGCTGGGCATCGGCCATCATGGCGAACCGGGCATTGAAGTCATCCCGATTGAACCGGCCGCCGCCATGGCCGAGCGCATGCTGGCACCGATCCTCGCTGACCGCGATTTCAGCCAGGACGACAGCGTGGTGGTGCTGGTTTCAGGCCTCGGCGCCACCCCGGTGATGGAGTTGTATATTTTCTACGCCGAGGTGGAAAAACAGCTCAAGGCCAAAGGCCTGAAGATTCACCGTTGCTACGTGGGCAACTACTTCACTTCCCTGGAAATGATGGGCGTGACCTTGACCCTGCTCGGCCTCGACGCTGAGCTGAAAACCCTGATCGACCAACCCTGCCGCTCCATCGGCATGACCCAGGCGGAGTGAACCATGAGCCAGCATTTTTCCACCCATGACGGTAGCGCCATTGTCGCCGACCTGGTCAGCGTGATCGTGGCCAACCGTGAGTACCTCAGCGAAGTCGACGGCGCCATCGGCGATGGCGACCATGGCATCAACATGGCCAAGGGCTTTGCTCATTGCGGCCGCACGATCGAAGGCCGTCAACTGACCCTGGCCGAAGCCCTGGATGAACTGACCCTGAGCCTGATGGAAGGCATCGGCGGCTCCATGGGGCCCTTGTATGGCAGCCTGTTTATCGGCATGGCCGACGAAGTGCGCGGCAGTGAAAACATCGACGCCGCCACCTTCGCCCACCTACTGCGCGGCGGCTTGACCTCGTTGCAGGACATTACCGAAGCGGGCGTGGGCGACAAGTGCTTGATGGATACATTGATTCCGGCGGTAGAAGCCTTTGAACGGGCGCATGCGTCGGGGCGTTCTTTCAGCGATGCGCTCGATGCGATGAAAACCGCCGCCTCTCAAGGGCGAGATTCGACCAAGGACCTGGTGGCCAAGATTGGCCGGGCCAGTCGTTTGGGTGAGCGCTCCCTCGGCGTTCTGGATGCCGGGGCGGTGTCGTGCTGCCTGATCCTTACGCAGTTGGCGGACTCGATTAAACCCAGATTAACCTGACATGGCCGAAAACCAATGTGGGAGCGGGCTTGCTCGCGAATGCGGAGTGTCAGCCAGCAAATCTATTGACTGATATACCGCATTCGCGAGCAAGCCCGCTCCCACAAGGGATTACCTGGTTTTCAGTACTGGCTTACCAGAACCGTTGCTGGGTCAAGCGGCTCCACCAGGTCAACAGCACCCGGTCTACCGAACCGCTGGCTGCCAGGCCCACGCGCTCTTGCAGGCTCTTACGCTCGGCATAGTGCAGGTGGAACACTTCGGCGGTTTTGGCCTTGGTAGCCAGGTATTCGTCGCTGGTTTGCAGCTCATCGACCAGTTGCTTGTCGAGGGCGGCGACGCCCAACCACACTTCACCGGTGGCCACCTCGTCAATCGCCAACTGCGGGCGGTAACGCGAGACGAAGTTCTTGAACAGCTGGTGGGTGATGTCCAGGTCTTCCTGGAACTTCTCCCGGCCCTTCTCGGTGTTTTCGCCGAACACTGTGAGCGTGCGCTTGTATTCACCGGCGGTCAGCACTTCAAAGTCGATGTCGTGCTTTTTAAGCAGGCGATTGACATTGGGCAACTGCGCCACCACGCCAATGGAACCGAGAATGGCGAAGGGAGCGCTGATGATCTTCTCGCCGATGCACGCCATCATGTAGCCGCCGCTGGCCGCCACTTTGTCGATGCACACCGTCAATGGCACCCCAGCCTGGCGGATACGCGCCAGTTGCGAAGAGGCCAGGCCATAGCTGTGCACCATGCCGCCGCCGCTTTCCAAGCGCAGCACCACTTCATCCTTGGGCGTGGCCAGGCTCAGCAGTGCGGTGATTTCATGGCGCAGGCTTTCGGTGGCCGAGGCCTTGATGTCGCCGTCGAAATCCAGCACGAATACCCGTGGCTTGGCCTCGGGTTTCTTCTTGTCTTTCTTCTTTTCGGCTTTGCTTTCGGACTTGCGCAGGGCCTTGAGCTGGTCCTTGTCGAGCAGGCTCGACTCCAGACGCTCGCGCAAGCCCTTGTAAAAATCATTCAGCTTGCTGACCTGCAATTGGCCGGCGGATTTACGACGACCTTTGCTGCGCAGTGCTGCAAAGCTGATCAGTACCACCAGAATAGCGACCACCAGGGTGACGGTCTTCGCCAGAAAGCTCGCGTATTCGGCCAAAAAATCCATATGTCTCCTTAAAAAATGCACTGCGCCGGGCGCGGATGGCCCCAGCATACCGACGCCACTGCGAAGGAGCCAGTGATCAAACCGCCAGCAGGCGGGCTCCAACGCACTTTTAAAACAAGCGTATGTTTTTTCATTGACAGCTCGCAGGCATCCTCATAACCTCGCCAGACTTTCAACGTACCGGGAAAACGGACGTGGGCAGCATTTATCTGATTCGACATGGCCAGGCTTCCTTCGGTGCAGACGACTATGACGTCCTCTCGCCCATTGGCGTGGAACAGGCGCAAGTGCTCGGTCGCCACCTGGCAGACCTGGGCATCGCGTTTGACCGCTGCATCGCAGGTGACCTGCGTCGCCAGCAGCACACCGCCAGCGCCACGTTCGATCAGTACAGCGCCCTGGGCTTGCCGGTGCCGGCGCTGGAAACAGACAGCGCGTTCAACGAGTTCGACGGCGAATCGATCATTCGCGGCCTGTTGCCCGACCTGCTCAGCAGTGAACCGGATGCCGTGCACATCCTGCGCAATGGCCCGCAGAACCGCAGCGAGTTCCAGCGCATTTTCGCCCTGATCATCGAGCGCTGGCTGGCCGGCACCTATGATCCGCCGGGGCTGGAAAGCTGGCTGGGGTTTGTCGAGCGGGTCCAGGGGGGCTTGCAGCGTATCCTTGAAGCCGCGAACCACACCGACAAAATCGCCGTATTCACCTCCGGCGGCACCATCACCGCCCTGCTCCACCTGATTACCCGAATGCCTGCCGCCCAGGCCTTCGAAATGAACTGGCAAATTGTTAACACCTCGCTCAACCAACTCAAGTTCCGTGGTCGCGAGGTGGCACTGGCTTCCTTCAACAGTCACGCCCACTTGCAACTGTTGAAGGCGCCGCAGCTCATCACTTTCCGATGAACTGCGGCCAACCGTGACCCCAAGGTCACTGGACTCTACCCTTAAGGATCGAAACCATGACTGACGTAGCTAAAGCAGTAGAAGCAATGAAAGCCAAATTCAACCCAAGCGCTGCCGAGGGCTTGGACCTGGTATTCGGTTTCCGTATCGACGACAGCAAGAATTTCTCGCTGGTGGTCAAGGACAAGACCTGCGAACTCAAAGAAGGCGAAAACCCTGACGCTCAGGTCACCCTGGTGATGGACAGCGAGACCCTGGAAGGCATCGTCGACGGCTCCACCGACGGCATGCAGGCGTTCATGGGCGGCAAGCTGCGCACCGAAGGCGACATGATGCTGGCGATGAAGCTGAGCGAGCTGTTCCCTTCCTGATTCACGGGCGACCCTGAATCCCTGTGGGAGCGGGCTTGCTCGCGAATGCGCAGTGTCAGCTCAATACATCAATGATTGAACCACCGCATTCGCGAGCAAGCCCGCTCCCACATTTTGATCTGCAGCATTCTTAAGGGCCGGGGTTACAGGGCCTTTTCGAAGATCTTGGAGTTGCGCTGATAGTTGTACAGCGAC
>NZ_NKRF01000074.1:0-26869 GCF_003408955.1 Pseudomonas sp. GL93 | reverse complement strand
TCATTTGAGAGTGTGGAGCAACTGGCATCAGGCTTAGAGGATTACATCACCTACTACAACCAAGACCGCATAAGCCTCAGACTGAATGGCTTGAGTCCGGTACAGTTTCGGACCCAGGCACTAAATCAATAGCGTCTCCTGTCCAACTTTTGGGGGGCAGTTCACGTCAGGGCGGAACCCTAAGCGGCCGTTACCGCAGGAATGGATATACACACAATCCAACGGTGTTGACTGCCAGGCCGCCTTCGCGAACAAGCCCGCCCCCACAGTTGGATCGCGGGGTGTCTGGTAGATAAGCGTTGCCGCCATCGCAGGCAAGCCAGCTCCCACAATAGATCGTGGGAGCGTCAGGTGGATAGGCGTCGGCTGTCAGGCCGCCACGGGAGCAAGCTCCCTCGCCACAGGTCCAGCGTCGTACCAAAATTGTGTAGATACCTGTGGCCAACGCGAGCACATCTGCATTCTGTGCACTGCACATCAAAAGCCTTGATAAAAGCGCGCAGCCGCTCAGCTATACTCCCCTCCATTTGAATGGCCCTGCGAGGAATTACTGTGAAGAACTGGACCCTGCGCCAAAGGATTTTGGCGAGCTTTGCGGTAATTATCGCGATCATGCTGCTGATGGTCGTGGTCTCGTATTCGCGCCTGTTGAAAATCGAAATCAGCGAAAACTCGGTCCGAGACGATGCAGTGCCCGGGGTGTTTTTCAGCTCGATGATTCGCAGCGCCTGGGTCGACAGCTACCTGCAAACCCAGGAGTTGGTTGGGATCCACGAGAACCAGGGCATTTCCGAAGCCGACAAACAGGACTACAAGTCTTTTGAGGCTCGGCTTGAGCAACATATGGCCAGCTACGCCGGGACGATCAATATCACCCAGGATCGCACCGAATTCGATGCCTTCGAAAAACTGCACCAGAACTACAACCAGATTCTCGCCCAGGTCTTGGCGGCCCATCAGAGCAATAACGCCGCCGAAGCGTTGAGGTTGTTCAACGAGCAACTGACTCCCGCCTGGACAGCAGGCCGCATGAAGCTCAATGACATTATCAATGAGAACAAGCAGGTCGCCGACAACGCCACCGCCGCCATCGATGATGCGGTAGCGGCCGCGAAGATCAGCATGGGCGTCTCGCTGTTGCTGGCAATTCTGGCCGCCGCGCTGTGTGGCCTGTTGCTGATGCGCGCGATCATGGCGCCGATGCAGCGTATCGTTCAAATCCTCGAAGTCATGCGCACCGGCGACCTGAGCAAGCGCCTGAATCTGGAGCGCAAGGACGAATTCAACGCGGTTGAAACCGGCTTCAACGACATGATGACCGAGCTGACTGCCCTGGTGTCCCAGGCGCAGCGTTCATCGGTGCAGGTCACTACCTCGGTCACCGAGATTGCCGCGACCTCCAAGCAGCAACAGGCGACCGCGACAGAAACCGCGGCCACGACCACCGAAATCGGCGCCACTTCCCGCGAAATTGCCGCCACGTCCAAGGACTTGGTCCGCACCATGACCGAAGTCTCCACCGCCGCCGACCAAGCCTCGGTGGCTGCAGGTTCCGGCCAGCAGGGCCTGGCCCGCATGGAAGAAACCATGCACTCGGTGATGGGCGCCGCCGACCTGGTCAACGCCAAATTGGCGATCCTCAATGAGAAGGCCGGCAACATCAACCAGGTGGTAGTGACCATCGTCAAGGTGGCCGACCAGACCAACCTGTTGTCGCTCAATGCGGCCATCGAGGCTGAGAAAGCCGGTGAATACGGGCGCGGCTTTGCCGTGGTTGCCACCGAAGTGCGCCGCCTGGCCGACCAGACCGCCGTGGCGACCTACGACATTGAACAGATGGTGCGTGAGATCCAGTCGGCGGTGTCGGCGGGGGTGATGGGCATGGACAAGTTCTCCGAGGAGGTGCGCCGCGGCATGTCGGAGGTGCAGCAAGTGGGCGAGCAACTGTCGCAGATCATCCATCAGGTACAGGCCCTGGCGCCGCGGGTGTTGATGGTCAACGAAGGCATGCAGGCCCAGGCCACTGGCGCCGAGCAGATCAACCATGCGCTGGTGCAATTGGGCGATGCCAGCAGCCAGACCGTCGAATCCCTGCGCCAGGCCAGCTTTGCCATTGATGAACTGAGCCAGGTTGCGGTCGGTCTGCGCAGCGGCGTCTCGCGTTTCAAAGTCTGATGAGCGAGCTTGCGGCTAAACGCGGTGCCGTCCCGGCAGCGAAAAAGGCGTTGTTCCTGGTGTTTCGCATCGGCAACGAACGCTTTGCCCTCAAGGCCACGGAAGTGGCCGAGGTGCTGCCGCGCCTGGCGCTTAAACCTATCGCCCAAGCGCCCTTATGGGTGGCGGGTATCTTCTCCCATCGTGGGGTGCTGGTGCCGGTCATCGACTTGAGCGCCCTGACGTTCGGCACTTCGGCCCAGGCGCGTACCAGTACGCGCCTGGTGTTGGTCAATTATCAGCCGCAGCCTTGGAGTGAGGCGCGTTGGCTGGGGCTGATCCTGGAGCAGGCCACCGACACCCTGCGTTGCGACCCCGCCGAGTTCCAGCCCTATGGCTTGGACAACCAACAGGCGCCATACCTGGGGCCGGTGCGCGAGGATGCCCAGGGCTTGATGCAATGGATTGGCGTTGCGGATCTGTTGACCGCGCCAGTGCGCGCCTTGCTGTTTTCCGCCGAGTTGAGCCTATGAGCAATGACCCCCGGTTTTTCGCGTTCTTGAAAGAACGCATCGGCCTGGACGTCGCTTCGGTGGGCGAGGCGATCATCGAACGCGCGGTGCGCCAGCGCTGCCAGTCGTCCCAGTCGCCGTCGGCGGAGGCTTACTGGCAACACCTGCAAACCTCCCATGACGAGCAGCAGGCGCTGATCGAAGCGGTGATCGTCCCCGAGACCTGGTTTTTCCGCTATCCCGAATCCTTTGCAACCCTGGCCCGCCTGGCCCAGGCACGCTTGGCCGAGATCAACCAGATGCGCGCCTTGCGTATTCTCAGCCTGCCGTGTTCGACCGGTGAAGAGCCCTATTCGATTGCCATGGCCCTGCTCGACGCGGGGTTGGCGCCCCACCAGTTCAAAGTGCAAGGCATGGACGTCAGCCCGCTGTCGGTGGAGCGCGCGCGGCGGGGTGTGTACGGCAAGAACTCGTTTCGCGGCGCCGACCTTGAGTTTCGTGACCGCCACTTCACTGAAGACGCAGGCGGCTACCGCATCGCCGACCGGGTGCGCGAACAAGTGCGCCTGCAAGTCGGCAACTTGCTGGACCCGGCACTGTTGGCGAACGAGCCAACCTACGATTTTGTGTTCTGCCGCAACTTGCTGATCTACTTCGACCAGCCGACCCAGAAACAAGTCTTTGATGTGCTCAAGGCATTGACTCACGTGGACGGCGTGCTGTTTATCGGCCCGGCCGAGGGCAGCCTGCTGGGGCGTCACGGCATGCGCTCAATTGGTGTGCCGCAGTCCTTCGCCTTCAGTCGGCATGTAGAACCGCCCCCGCCAGTAGCACCGGTTATCACGCCGGCGCCCGCACCCATACTGCAGCGCAGGGCGGCGCCGATACCGCTCAAGCCGCGACCGTTCAGCACGGTCAGCCCCCACGTACCACCGGTCAAGGCTACGCATACCGATGCCGGGGATTTGCTTAGCCAGATCGCAACCCTGGCCAACGAGGGCAAAAGTGCCGAGGCCCGAGCGGCCTGCGAGCGGTATTTGAGCAGTCACCCGCCGGCCGCCCAGGTGTTTTACTGGTTGGGGCTGCTCAGCGATGTGGCTGGCAGTGCCCTGGAGGCCCAGGGGTATTACCGAAAAGCCCTGTATTTGGAACCGCAGCATCCCCAGGCCCTGATGCACCTGGCCGCGTTGCTCGAGTCCCAGGGTGACAGTGCCGGCGCGCGTCGTCTTCAGGCACGCGCCGCCCGTAGCGAGCGAGCTGACAGTGAGTCCAAACGATGAGTAGCCCTGACGCGCTCGACACCGCAGGCCTGGACCTGACGCTGACCGATACCCAAGCCATTGACGACTGTTGGAACCGCATCGGTATTCATGGCGACAAGTCCTGCCCGTTATTGGCCGAGCATATCCACTGCCGCAATTGCTCGGTGTATTCCGCCGCCGCCACGCGCCTGCTTGACCGCTACGCCCTGCAACAGGACGACCATCACGCGCAGGCAACTGCCGAAGCGGATAACGAGGTGGTTACCCGTTCGCTGTTGATGTTCCGCCTCGGCGAAGAATGGCTTGGTATCGCCACCCGCTGCCTGGTGGAAGTGGCGCCGTTGCAGCCGATCCACTCGCTGCCGCACCAGCGCTCCCGGGCGCTGCTGGGCGTGGCCAACGTACGCGGGGCGCTGGTGGCGTGCCTGTCACTGGTGGAACTGTTGGGCCTGGACAGCACCAGTACCGGCGCCAGCGGCGGGCGGATCATGCCGCGCATGCTGATCATCGCTGCCCAGGACGGCCCGGTCGTCGTACCGGTAGATGAAGTAGACGGCATCCACGCCATCGATGAGCGCACCTTGAAGGCCGCATCGGTGTCCGGCACCCAGGCTAGCGCACGCTACACCCAAGGCGTGTTGCAGTGGAAAGGCCGCAGCCTGCGCTGGCTGGACGAAGCGCAATTGTTGTCCGCCGTGACCCGGAGCCTCGCATGACCCCCGACCAGATGCGCGATGCCTCGCTGTTGGAACTGTTCAGCCTGGAAGCCGATGCGCAGACCCAGGTGTTGAGCGCGGGCCTGCTGGCGCTGGAGCGCGACCCGACCCAGGCCGACCAGCTCGAAGCCTGCATGCGCGCCGCGCATTCACTTAAAGGGGCGGCGCGGATTGTCGGCGTGGATGCCGGGGTCAGCGTGGCCCATGTCATGGAAGATTGCCTGGTTAGCGCCCAGGAAGGCCGCCTGTACCTGCAACCTGAACATATCGACGCGTTGCTGCAAGGTACTGACCTGCTGATGCGTATCGCCACCCCGGGCAATGATGTGGGGCCGGCGGATATCGAGGCCTATGTTGCGCTGATGGAGCGCTTGCTCGATCCCTCCCAGCCGATTGCCACGCCCGTGCCAAAAACCGAGCCCACCCCCGCGCCGCGGGTTGACGCATTGCTGCTGGAGCCCGAGCTGGAGCCCGCGCCACCGCTCAGCAGTGAAGCGCCGCGCCAGAACAAACGCATGACTGAAGGTGGCGAGCGTGTGCTGCGGGTGACGGCCGAGCGCTTGAACAGCCTGTTGGACTTGTCCAGCAAGTCCCTGGTGGAAACCCAGCGGCTCAAGCCGTACCTGGCCAGTCTGCAGCGCCTCAAGCGCATTCAGAGCAACAGCTTGCGCGCGCTGGATGCCCTGGATGGCCAGCTCAAATCGCTGGATCTGAACCTGGAAGCCCAGGAAGCCCTGGCCGATACCCGTCGCCTGCTGAGTGAAGCGCAGGCCCTGCTGGCGGAAAAAAACGCCGAGTTGGATGAGTTCGGCTGGCAGGCCGGCCAGCGCGCCCAGGTGCTCTATGACACCGCATTGGCCTGCCGCATGCGGCCGTTTGCCGATGTACTGGCCGGGCAGGTGCGCATGGTGCGTGACCTTGGTCGCAGCCTGGGCAAGCAAGTGCGCCTGGAGATTGAGGGCGAAAAGACCCAGGTCGACCGTGACGTGCTGGAAAAACTCGAAGCGCCGCTCACCCATTTATTGCGCAATGCCGTCGACCACGGCATCGAAACCCCTGAGCAACGCGTGCTGGCGGGCAAACCGGCGGAGGGCTTGATTCGCCTGCGTGCGTCCCATCAAGCCGGGTTGCTGGTGCTGGAGTTGAGCGATGACGGCAACGGTGTCGACCTGGAGCGCCTGCGTGGCACTATTGTCGACCGGAATTTGTCGCCCGTGGAAACGGCTCTGCGCCTGAGCGAAGAGGAGCTACTGACCTTCCTGTTCCTGCCGGGGTTCAGCCTGCGTGACAAAGTCACCGAAGTGTCCGGGCGTGGTGTGGGCCTGGACGCGGTGCAGCATATGGTTCGCCAGCTGCGCGGCGCGGTGGTGCTGGAACAGACGGCGGGGCAGGGCAGTCGCTTCCATCTTGAGGTGCCGTTGACCCTGTCGGTGGTGCGCAGCCTGGTGGTGGAAGTCGGCGAAGAAGCCTATGCCTTTCCCCTGGCGCATATCGAACGCATGTGCGACCTGGCGCCCGACGACATCGTGCAATTGGAAGGTCGCCAGCACTTCTGGCATGAGGGCCGACATGTCGGCCTGGTTGCCGCCAGCCAGTTGCTGCAGCGCCCGCCGGGGCAGACCCCGTCAGATACCTTGAAAGTGGTGGTGATCCGCGAGCGCGATGCGGTGTACGGGATTGCCGTGGAGCGCTTTATCGGCGAGCGCACCCTGGTGGTGTTGCCGTTGGATGATCGCTTGGGCAAGGTCCAGGACATTTCTGCCGGGGCCTTGCTCGATGACGGTTCGGTGGTGTTGATCGTCGATGTCGAAGACATGCTGCGTTCGGTGGATAAATTGCTCAACACCGGCCGCCTGGAGCGCATCGCCCGGCGCAGCCAGCAGGCCACCGAAGCGCCGCGCAAGCGCGTGCTGGTGGTGGACGACTCACTGACGGTGCGCGAGCTGCAACGCAAATTGTTACTCAACCGTGGTTATGAAGTCGCCGTGGCGGTCGATGGCATGGATGGCTGGAACGCATTGCGCTCCGAGGACTTCGACCTGCTTATCACGGATATTGATATGCCTCGCATGGACGGTATTGAATTGGTCACACTTTTGCGCCGTGACAGTCGCCTGCAATCATTGCCGGTGATGGTGGTTTCCTACAAGGATCGTGAAGAAGACCGCCGCCGTGGCCTCGACGCCGGGGCCGACTATTATCTAGCCAAAGCCAGTTTCCATGACGACGCCTTGCTCGACGCCGTGGTTGAACTGATTGGAGGCGCCCGGGCATGAGGATTGCGATCGTCAATGACATGCCTCTGGCGGTGGAAGCCTTGCGCCGAGCCTTGAGTTACGAGCCCGCCCACGAGGTGGTGTGGGTGGCCAGCAATGGCCTGGAAGCGGTGCAGCGTTGCGCCGAGCTGACCCCGGACCTGATCCTGATGGACTTGATCATGCCGGTGATGGACGGTGTGGAGGCTACCCGGCAGATCATGGCCGACACGCCATGCCCGATCGTGATCGTCACCGTCGACCGCCAGGCTAACGTCAGCCGTGTATTCGAAGCCATGGGCCACGGCGCCCTGGATGTGGTGGACACCCCGGCACTGGGCGTGGGCAACCCCAAGGATGCGGCGGCGCCCCTGTTGCGCAAGATCCTCAATATTGGCTGGCTGATCGGCCAGCGCGGCACGCGGGTGCGTGCCGAAACCCCGCCGCAGCGGGTCACCGGCAAGCGTCAACGGCTGGTGGCGATTGGTTCTTCCGCCGGTGGGCCGGCGGCCCTGGAAGTTCTGCTCAAGGGTTTGCCCCGGGATTTTCCGGCCGCCATCGTGCTGGTGCAGCATGTGGACCAGGTGTTTGCCGCCGGCATGGCCGAGTGGTTGAGCAGCGCTTCCGGCCTGCCGGTGCGCCTGGCCTGTGAAGGCGAGCCGCCTCACCCCGGCGTGGTATTGCTGGCCGGCACCAACCACCATATTCGCTTGTTGAAAAATGGCACGCTAGCCTATACCGCAGAGCCGGTGAACGAGATTTACCGGCCGTCGATCGACGTGTTTTTCGAAAGCGTCGCCAGCCACTGGAACGGTGACGCCGTCGGCGTCTTGCTCACCGGCATGGGTCGCGACGGCGCCCAGGGCCTCAAGCTGATGCGGGAACAAGGATATTTGACCATCGCCCAGGACCAACAGAGTTCGGCGGTGTATGGCATGCCCAAAGCGGCGGCGGCGATTGATGCTGCTGTTGAAATTCGCCCACTGGATAGAATTGCGCCCCGATTGCTGGAGGTCTTTGCAAAATGAACAAAAATCTCCCGCCGTGCTGGCTTGCAGGTAGTAATTCAGGTGACTGCACATGAATGATTTACAGCTCGACGACTTCAAGACCGACGAAAACGCCGCCATGGTGTTGCTGGTCGACGACCAGGCCATGATCGGTGAAGCCGTGCGGCGTGGCCTGGCCCATGAAGAAAACATCGACTTCCACTTTTGCGCCGACCCGCACCAGGCAATTGCCCAGGCGATCCGCATCAAGCCCACGGTGATCCTGCAAGACCTGGTGATGCCGGGCCTGGACGGCCTGACCCTGGTGCGCGAATACCGCAATCACCCGGCCACCGCGAATATCCCGATCATCGTGCTGTCCACCAAGGAAGACCCGCTGATCAAGAGCGCGGCCTTTGCGGCCGGGGCCAACGATTACTTGGTCAAGCTGCCGGACAACATCGAGTTGGTGGCGCGCATCCGCTACCACTCGCGCTCCTACATGACCCTGTTGCAACGCGACGCGGCCTACCGCGCGTTGCGGGTCAGCCAGCAACAGTTGCTGGACACCAACCTGGTGCTGCAACGCCTGATGAACTCCGATGGCCTGACCGGGCTGTCCAACCGCCGCCACTTCGACGAATACCTGGAGCTGGAATGGCGCCGCGCCATGCGCGACCAGACCCAACTGTCGTTGCTGATGATCGATGTGGACTTCTTCAAGACCTTCAACGACAGCTTCGGCCACGTCGAGGGCGACGAAGCCCTGCGCAAAGTCGCTAACACCATCCGTGAAGCCAGCAGCCGCCCTTCGGATTTGCCGGCGCGCTACGGTGGCGAAGAGTTCGCACTGGTCCTGCCCAACACCTCGCCGGGCGGCGCACGCCTGGTGGCAGAAAAACTGCGCATGGCGGTGGCGGCGTTGAAAATCCCGCACATCGCCCCGGCTGAAGGTGCCAGCCTGACCATCAGTATTGGGCTGTCGACGTTGACACCGGTCCAGGGTACCGATTGCCGACAGTTGATCATGGCGGCGGACAAGGGCTTGTACACGGCCAAGCATAATGGGCGTAATCAGGTGGGCATCGAGTAATCCCAAGCGTCGCGCACCTCATGTGGGAACTGGCTTGCCTGCGATAGCGGCGCATCTGTCACAGAAGTACCGACTGATACACTGATATCGCAGGCAAGCCAGCTCCCACATTTGATCGCTATCTGGCTATGGATCCTGTACAAACCCCCGCCTTTTCGGCCAAGCGGACTGCCGTTCGCAGCCGTTTGCCGTTATACTCGCCGGCTTTCAAAAGTTCGCCAACGAGTGCTGCCCGCCATGGAAATCAACCCGATCCTTAACACCATCAAGGACCTGTCCGAGCGCTCCGAAACTATTCGGGGGTATCTTTGACTACGATCAAAAGCATGAGCGTCTGACTGAGGTCAATCGCGAGCTTGAAGATCCGAGTGTCTGGAACAAACCTGAATACGCCCAGGAACTGGGGCGCGAGCGCGCTGCGCTGGCACAGATCGTCGATACCCTCGACGAACTGAACACCGGCCTGGGTGATTGCCGCGACCTGCTGGACATGGCCGTCGAAGAAAACGACGAAGGCGCAGTGGGCGATGTCGTCGCCGAGCTGGCCCGTCTCGAGGAAAACCTCGCCAAGCTTGAATTCCGCCGCATGTTCAGCCATGAAATGGACCCGAACAACGCCTACCTGGATATCCAGGCCGGTTCCGGCGGCACCGAGGCCCAGGACTGGGCCAACATCCTGCTGCGCATGTACCTGCGCTGGGCTGACAAACGCGGTTTCGACGCGACCATCATGGAACTGTCCGCCGGTGAAGTGGCCGGTATCAAGGGCGCGACCGTGCACATCAAGGGCGAATATGCCTTTGGCTGGCTGCGCACCGAGATCGGCGTGCACCGCCTGGTGCGCAAGAGCCCGTTCGACTCCGGCAACCGTCGCCACACGTCGTTCTCCGCTGTGTTCGTCTCGCCAGAGATTGATGACAAGGTGGAAATCGAGATCAACCCGGCCGACCTGCGGATCGACACCTACCGTTCCTCCGGTGCCGGTGGTCAGCACGTAAACACCACCGACTCGGCCGTACGTATTACCCACGTACCGACCAACACTGTGGTCAGCTGCCAGAACGAACGTTCCCAGCACGCCAACAAGGACACCGCCATGAAAATGCTGCGGGCCAAGTTGTACGAGCAGGAAATGCAGAAGCGCAACGCCGCTTCCCAGGCGCTGGAAGACACCAAGTCGGATATCGGCTGGGGCCACCAGATCCGTTCGTACGTGCTCGATGCCTCGCGGATCAAGGATCTGCGCACTAACATCGAACGCAGCGACTGCGACAAGGTACTCGACGGCGATATCGACGAATACCTGGAAGCCAGCCTGAAATCCGGCCTCTAACACCCTCTGTGGGAGCGGGCTTGCCCGCGATCCCCCGCCGAAGGCTGGGGGCAACGAACCTGATGGAATATTTAAAGACATGAGCGACCAACAACTCGACCCGCAAGCCCTGCAACAGGAAGAAAACTCCCTGATCGCCCTGCGCAAGGAAAAGCTTGCTGCCGAGCGCGCCAAGGGTAACGCCTTCCCCAACGACTTCCGCCGCGACAACTACTGCGATGCCTTGCAGAAGCAATACGCGGACAAGACCAAGGAAGAACTGGCAGAGGCTGCGATCCCGGTCAAGGTGGCAGGTCGCATCATGCTCAACCGTGGCTCGTTCATGGTGATCCAGGACATGACCGGTCGCATTCAGGTCTACGTCAACCGCAAGACCCTGTCCGAAGAAACCCTGGCCTCGGTGAAAACCTGGGACATGGGCGACATCATCGCCGCTGAAGGCACCCTGGCCCGTTCCGGCAAGGGCGACCTGTACGTCGAGATGACCAATGTGCGCCTGCTGACCAAGTCCCTGCGCCCGCTGCCAGACAAGCACCACGGCCTGACCGACACCGAGCAGCGCTATCGCCAGCGCTACGTTGACCTGATCGTCAACGAAGACGTGCGCCAGACCTTCCGCGTACGCTCGCAAGTCATTGCTCACATCCGCAGCTTCCTGATGCAGCGTGACTTCCTGGAAGTGGAAACCCCGATGCTGCAGACCATCCCGGGTGGTGCCGCAGCCAAACCGTTCGAAACCCACCACAACGCGCTGGACATGGAAATGTTCCTGCGTATCGCGCCGGAGCTGTACCTCAAGCGCTTGGTCGTGGGCGGCTTTGAAAAGGTGTTCGAGATCAACCGCAACTTCCGTAACGAAGGCGTCTCGACCCGTCACAACCCTGAATTCACCATGTTGGAGTTCTACCAGGCCTACGCCGACTACGAAGACAACATGGACCTGACCGAAGAACTGTTCCGCGAGCTGGCACAGCTGGTGCTGGGCAGCACTGACGTGCCGTACGGCGACAAGGTGTTCCACTTCGGCGAGCCATTCGTGCGCCTGTCGGTGTTCGACTCGATCCTCAAGTACAACCCCGAGCTGACCGCTGACGACCTCAACGACATCGACAAGGCCCGTGCCATTGCCAAGAAAGCCGGCGCCAAGGTGCTGGGCTTCGAAGGCCTGGGCAAGCTGCAGGTGATGATTTTCGAAGAACTGGTGGAGCACAAGCTGGAACAGCCGCACTTCATTACCCAGTACCCGTTCGAAGTGTCGCCGCTGGCCCGTCGCAACGACGACAACCCGAACGTCACCGACCGTTTTGAGCTGTTCATCGGTGGCCGCGAAATCGCCAACGCCTATTCCGAGCTTAACGACGCGGAAGACCAGGCCGAGCGTTTCATGGCCCAGGTGGCCGACAAGGACGCCGGTGATGACGAAGCCATGCACTACGATGCCGACTTCGTTCGGGCCCTGGAGTACGGCATGCCGCCGACTGCCGGTGAAGGCATCGGCATCGACCGTCTGGTGATGTTGTTGACCAACTCGCCGTCGATCCGCGACGTGATCCTGTTCCCGCACATGCGGCCACAAGCGTAACCGTAGCGAAATCCGAAGCCGCCTTTTATAAGGCGGCTTTTTTATGTGGCCTGTTCAAGTGGTGCTCGTCAGTGATCGTTCCCACGCTCCGCGTGGGAATGCACCCTGTGACGCTCCGCGTCACCTCTAAAGGAAGAAGTGTGGTGAACCGCGTAATAGCTCAAGAAGGTGCCGCCGGCATTGCTGCTGCCGTGGCTGAAAGCGTTCAGTACCAGGGCCGCAAGGCCAGCCGACGGGGCAGCGAGCAACGCCGGCAAGACATTCTCGATGCGGCCATGCGTATCGTCGTGCGCGATGGCGTGCGGGCCGTACGTCACCGGGCAGTGGCGGCGGAGGCGGGGGTGCCGCTGTCGGCCACCACCTATTACTTCAAAGACATCGACGACCTGCTCACCGACACCTTCGCCCAATACGTGGAGCGCAGCGCTGCTTTCATGGGCAAGCTGTGGGTGCGCAACGAAGGCCTGTTGCGCGAGATGGTCGCCTATGGCGATGGCAGCCCGGAGTCGCGCTCGCAACTGGCCGATGATATCGCGCGCCTGACCGCTGACTACGTGCTGCGCCAACTGACCAACCGCCGCGAATACCTGATGGCTGAGCAGGCTTTTCGCCAGGAAGCCCTGCTCAACCCGCGCCTGGCCGAACTGGTACGCTCCCATCAACAGATCCTGTTACAGGGCACCGGGCAGTTTTTCCAGGTATTGGGCTCCCGTGAGCCGCAGCAGGATGCCAAGGTGTTGACGGCTATCATCAGTCGGATGGAATATCAGGGCCTGTTGGGCGGCGCAGAGCCTCTGACCGGTGACGAGATGCTTGAAATCCTCAAGCGTTACATGCACCTGGTATTGGCCTCGGTCTAGCCCTGTGCGCAATCTGCTTTGGGTGGGAGCAGGCAAGCCAGCTCCGACCACTGATGGGCCTGCTGCTCAGATGTGAAGCCGTGCGCTACCTGCGCGTGGGCCAATAACGTTTAAAGAGGAAGCACCGGGTGGACGATTACCAGCAGACGATACGCACCTTGTCCGATCGCATTGTGCTGGCGCAAACACCGATCCGCGTCCTTGATGCGGTGAAATGGGACGAGAACATTCGCCAGGGATTTCTCAAGGCCAAGGGCAAGGCGATGCCTGCCGTAGACCGTGATTACTACCTGAACAGACCGCTGTCGTTCGACTCCAGCGCGGTGAAGCTGGAATTCCAGAACATCGAGCGCGACATCACCCGTCGCCTTGGGCAATTCAGTCCGGTGGGGCAGATCATGCGGCGTATGTGCCGCGAATATCGCATGGTGGTGCGCATGCTGGAAGCGCGCGGCACCGAGGACTTCGGTCTGATTTCCCAAGAGCTTTACGGCGCCGCCTCCGATGCGTTCCACGCTGGCGACCCGACCCTGGCCGACCTTGGTCTGATGCTCTCCGACTACCTGAACAACATTGATGGCCGGGGTGACCTCAAGGACGAAGCCAAGACCCTCACCGCCAAAGATGCGGTCAGCCTGCTGCAAACCCGTCTGAACAAAGTGTTTGGCGAAGCGGAGGAGACCATCCGGGTGTTCGAGTCCGATGGCATCGTCGCCGACGCAGCGGCGGGCGCTGACTACATCAAGATCCGCGCCGACGCGATGTTCAACGACCGCGACGTGCGCGCTTTGGAAGTGCATGAGGGCCTGGTGCATGTGGGCACCACCCTCAACGGCCAGAACCAGCCGATCTGCACGTTCCTGTCCAAGGGCCCGCCGTCGTCCACCGTTACCCAGGAAGGCCTGGCGATCCTGATGGAGATCATCACGTTTGCCTCCTACCCCAGCCGCCTGCGCAAACTCACCAACCGGACCCGCGCCATCCATATGGTGGAAGAGGGCGCCGACTTCCTGCAGGTGTTTGAATTCTTCCGCGAGCAAGGCTTTGAAATGGCCGAAAGCTATGGCAATGCCAGTCGGGTATTCCGTGGTTCGGTACCGACCGGCCTGCCATTTACCAAGGATTTGTCCTATCTCAAGGGCTTTATCATGGTCTACAACTACATTCAGCTCGCCGTACGCAAAGGCAAGCTGGAACAGGTGCCGCTGCTGTTTTGCGGCAAGACCACCCTTGAAGACATGCGCACCCTGCGCCAATTGGTCGACGAAGGCCTGGTGGTGCCGCCCAAGTACCTGCCGGAGCAGTTTCGCGACATGAACGCGCTGGCGGCCTGGATGTGCTTCTCCAACTTCCTCAACCACTTGAGCCTGGACCGGATCGAGGCGGATTATTCCAATATTCTGTAACCGACGAAACCGAATCAAAAAATGTGGGAGCTGGCTTGCCTGCGATAGCGGTGAGTCAGCCAGTACTCATTCAACTGATAGACCGATATTGCAGGCAAGCCAGCTCCCACATTTGATCTGCACGGGTCTTCAGAACTTTCGCGAGGCTTCAACGGATGAGAATCCTCGGCATTTTATGCCTGCTACTCACATTGAACGGCTGCAGCTCCTTACTGTTCTACCCCGAGCCCGGCCTGCCCTTCACTCCGGAAAAAGCCCACCTGCAATACCGCGACGTCACGCTCAGCACCGCAGATGGTGTGAAACTGCACGCCTGGTGGCTGCCGGCCAAACCCGGTGTACCACTCAAGGGCACCGTCCTGCATTTGCACGGTAATGGCGGTAACCTCGCCTGGCACCTGGGGGGCAGTTGGTGGTTGCCGGAACAGGGCTATCAAGTGCTGCTGCTGGACTATCGTGGCTATGGGCTGTCGGAAGGCAAGCCATCGTTGCCGGCGATCTACCAGGATATCGACGCCGCTTTCAGCTGGATCGACAAGGCGCCTGAAACTCAGGGTCAGCCGCTGATTATCCTCGGCCAAAGCCTGGGTGGTGCACTGGCGGTGCATTACCTGGCAGCCCACCCGGAGCGTCAATCCCAACTCAAGGCGCTGGTATTGGACGGCGTACCCGCCAGTTATCGTGACGTAGGACAATTCGCCTTGAGCACTTCCTGGTTAACCTGGCCGTTGCAGGTGCCGCTGTCATGGCTGGTGCCTGACGGCGATAGTGCGATCAATGTCATGCCTTCGCTGACCGGCGTGCCCAAGCTGCTGTTCCACAGCCTGGATGACCCTATCGTGCCGGTGGCCAATGGCATCCGCCTGTATCAGGCCGCGCCCCCGCCCAGGGTGTTGCAACTGACCCGTGGCGGCCATGTGCAGACCTTTGCCGACAAAACCTGGCAAACCGTCATGCTGCGTTACCTGGACGACCCGCAGCACTTCAACGGGTTGCGCCGCCTGGGCGAAATCCCGAATTACCCTGTTCCTAAAGTTGATTCATCAGAGAGCCCGCAATGAGCGAAGAACGCAACATGATCCCGCTGATCCTCACCGGCATCGGCACCATCATCGGCACCGTAGGCTGCCTGTGGTACTACGGCTACCTGCACTTCGCCAAGCCCGAAGATGCGTTGCTACTCAGCGACTTCACCATGCTCAAGACAGTGCCGGGCGAGGATTACAAGATCTCCCTGACCCCGGCTGCGCAAGTGGCGCAGTGCGTCGACGGCGTACTGGTGATGTTCGATACCGAGCAGAAAGGCTTGAGCGGCGTGCTGGTGAACAATAAGAAGCAGGCCGTGCGTTGCATGGGCCAGGAAACCCCGCAGCTGCAACAGTGAGCCCGGCTCTTTGCGTGGTATGAAAAGAACCGTTGGGTGTACCGGTTAGTCGCTCAGGGCCACCCCGAACCTCTATAGGCTGGAACCATCTTCAACCGCGTGCCACAGATGATGGACTGATTGGTTTGGCTGATCAGCCCACTTTATTTATCACTCTGGAGTACGAGTTTATGGATGGTATTGGCGCAGCACCTTCAGTTGGCGCGGGCAATTCGGGAGGCGCCCAGGGACCTTCGCAAGGTCTTGATCAGCAAATTCAGCAGCTCCAGGAGCAAATTCAAGCTAAACGCGGCGAAGGTTCCCAAGATTCCGGTTCCGGTTCCGGTGGTTCCGGTGGCTCTCAAGGGGCTGGAGGCGCTCAGGGTTCCCAAGGCGCTGGTGGGGATGAGAGTCTTGAAGAGTTGCTCAAGAAACTGGAGAAACTGATGGCAGAAAAAAATGCGGCCCAAGGGGCACAAGGCGGTGAAAGCGGCGCATCGGGCCAAGGCCAAATCCAGATGGGCGGCGGTGAGAGTCAAGGCTCGATCAACTACTGATCGGCAACCCTAGAAGAACCCGCCTTTTTGCGGCGGGTTTTTCATATCAGCGGCCTTACAGCCATCATCGCGGGATCTTGTACCCAATTATTTGGAACCCAATTGCGTCAGGTGCCACAAAAGGCAATGTAATTACGCGAAGTGGGGGCGGGAAGGCAGTGATAAGAGTTGATGCGATACGCAATATGCTGGCCATGGCCAGGGCGCATCAGGCGTTGGAGCGGGCGGATGCGCAAGAGCAGGCGCGTAATCAGTTGGCAGGTTGCTCATCTGATACCTCCCGTCATAACAAAAAGATAACGCCGCCGGATGAAGATACTGATCGCATGATCAAGTTTCCCTAGTCAAAAAAACCACCGTTTCTGGTGGTTTTTTTGTGGCAATCGCAGCACCTTCGGATACCTCAATGACTAAAGCTTGAATACGCTTTCATGAACGGCAACGAAAAAGCCCCGCCTGAAGGCGGGGCTTTTTACCAGACCAATGATCAGTTAGCGACGGAAGACCGTGGCTTGACCGGCTGGTTGTCGTTAGAGATTGTCACTTCAACGCGGCGGTTCATGGCGCGGCCGGAAACGCTGCCGTTATCGGCAACCGGATATTCCTTGCCATAACCCTGGGTCACGATGCGCGAGATATCCACGCCTTGTTGAGCCAGTGCACGTTGAACGGAAGCGGCACGGCGCTCCGACAGGCTCTGGTTGTACGAGTCAGAACCGGTGCTGTCGGTGTAGCCTTCGACGATCACTTTACGGTCTGGGTTATCGCGCAGGAACTGAGCCAGCTTGGTGATGTTCACCAGACCGCTGGATTTCAGGTCGGACTTGTTGGTGGCGAACAGCACGTCACCGAAAGTCACCAGGGTGCCACGATCGGTTTGCTTGGCGTTCAAGCTGTTTTGCAGTTGCTTGATCTGCGCATCACGCGCGTCCAGCAGGGCGCGAGCGCGTTCGTCACCGGCGTTTTTCAGCTTGGCTTCGGATTCGCGCAGGACGATGGTGTCCTTGGCCACTTCAACGCGCTGGTTGGTCAGGTACGCGAGTTGGTCGACTTTCTTCTCGTCTTCCTTGTCGCGGTAGGCCTTGTCAGCCTTGTCCAGCCAGTCGCTGGCGTCTTTGGTTTCCAGCGCAGCCAGCTTGGTGGCTTGCGGGTTGGTTTGCAGGGACGAGAAATTGGTCCGCGCATTTTCCAGGTTCGCGTTCGGCGGGGTGGAGCAGGCCGCCAAGGCAACGCTCATCGCCAGCAGGGCAGGGATCATCAATTGTTTACGCATAGTCGTGTCGTCCTTTCAATTCGATATCAGGTGCGATGCAGTCAAGTGGCAGCGGCTTACTTCTGCATGATTGCAGCTGGGCGCATGCCTTCTTTACGCAGTTCGTCAACAGCCTTCTGGGAATCCTTCACAGCCTGTTGAGCCTTGGCAGCCTGGGCTTTACGCTCAGCGACGCGGGCATCCCACTCGGCTTGTTCAGCCAATTGGCGAGCCTTGTCGTAGTTCTTGTCGTGCATGGCAATCTCAGCTTCTTTGAGCTTGTCCTGGGCCGACTTCATTTCCACCGCTGCGTACTCAGTGCCGCCGGCGCTGACTGCGCTGTTGACGGCCGATTGGGTCACGGCGTACTGCTCGGTTGGAGGGTTGCCGGCGCAGCCCGCCAGAACGAAGCTGGTGCCGATTGCCAGCGCGGCCAATTTGAGCCCGCGCAGGTGGTTAAACGAGGATTTGGCAGTGCTGGTGTTCATCGTCTTCAACTCCATTGGATAACTCCTGAAAAACATCAAAATCCATCGGGGCGTATCGATTTCGGGCCCGTCGGTAAAGCACATGGCGTCCGTTCAAACGACCGTTCCACAAGTGATGGCTACTGGCTGTGACCGGAGGCTTTTTTCAAAAGTTCAGCGGATATGGCGATTTGCCTAAAAAAATATCTGACTGACTGGTCAGTGTTTGAAAAATGGAACTTTCGCGGCGTGCGGCGGTACCTCCGGGCCTGTAAAAGGCCCGGAATACGGCGGTTTAATTGACGTCAATAAATGTTTATCAGTGCTTTTGTTCGTCAGCGACAGCCGACAAATCGTGCAAGTGGCGACGGGATAACGTGAGAAAACGTGGCGTGGGGCCGACGTCTTCATACAGCGGGTCACCCTCTTCGTCGGTGGCGATTACCTGCTGGCCCTGTATGTAGGGGAAGCTGGCTTCCAGCTCTTCCAGGGCGGCACCGATCAGTTCGCCAAGCAATTCTTCGACATGGCGCTTGGGGTACATCTCGGCAATGGCCGCCAGCCGGGCGGCGGCTTCTACATCCAGATGGATTGCGTATTCAGTCTTGGTTAAACGACCCTTGGCGGTTTCTTCCCAATGCTGGGCCAGTTCTCGAATTTTCATGGCTACCTCAATAAAACCTGCGATGGCAGGCGGTGATGAGTGACCAGCCGCCTGCGTGAATAACGCGGCGACTCCCCGTTGAGACTAGCTGTAAGCGCCAAGGTTTAAAGTCGTTTGCGTTCGGCCTTGTCAGAAACCGACGTCGGCGGCACTCTGAAGCACCTGCGCGTCCCGGATTTCTGGCTGGAGATTGGCTGATGAGTGATATCGATGCACGCTTGCGTGAGGATGTTCACCTGCTGGGTGAGCTGTTGGGCAACACCATTCGAGAGCAGTACGGCGAGGCTTTCCTCGATAAGATCGAGCAGATCCGCAAAGGCGCCAAGGCCGACCGTCGTGGAGCCATTTCGCAGAATGCCGCTGGTGATGAGCTGAGCGCCAGCCTCAATCAGTTGCAGGAGGAAGAGTTGCTGCCCGTGGCGCGGGCCTTCAACCAGTTCCTCAACCTGGCCAACATAGCCGAGCAATATCAGTTGATTCATCGGCGCGATGAATCGCAACCTGCGCCGTTCGAATCCCGGGTCTTGCCGCAATTGCTGGCCCGCCTGCAAAGCGAAGGGCACAGCAATGAATCCCTGGCCCGGCAGTTGGCGCGGCTGGACATCGAGCTGGTGCTCACCGCCCACCCCACCGAAGTGGCCCGCCGCACGCTGATCCAGAAATACGATGCCATTGCCGCGCAACTGGCCTTGCAGGATCACCGTGACCTCACCACCGCCGAGCGCGAGCAGATTCGCGAGCGCTTGCAACGCTTGATCGCCGAAGCCTGGCACACCGAAGAAATCCGGCGCGTGCGCCCCACGCCGGTGGATGAAGCCAAATGGGGCTTTGCGGTGATCGAGCATTCGCTGTGGCACGCCATTCCCAATTACCTGCGCAAGGCCGACCAGGCCCTGCACGCCGCCACCGGCCTGCGCCTGCCCCTGGAGGCTGCGCCGATTCGCTTTGCTTCGTGGATGGGCGGCGACCGTGATGGCAACCCGAATGTCACCGCGCCGGTCACCCGCGAAGTGCTGTTGCTGGCGCGTTGGATGGCGGCGGATTTGTATCTGCGCGACATTGATCAGCTGGCTTCCGAGCTGTCGATGCAACAGGCCAGCCCGGCGTTGCAAGCCAAGGTCGGCGACAGCGTCGAACCTTATCGTGCCTTGCTCAAGCAACTGCGTGAACGCCTGCGCGCCACGCGCCAGTGGGCCCACACCTCGTTGACCAGCACCACCCCTGCGCCGGCCGAGGTGTTACAGGACAACCGCGACCTGCTCGACCCGTTGCAGCTGTGCTACCAGTCGCTGCATGAATGCGGCATGGGCGTGATCGCTGATGGCCCGCTGCTCGACTGCCTGCGCCGTGCCGTGACGTTCGGCCTGTTCCTCGTGCGCCTGGATGTGCGTCAGGACTCCAGCCGTCACTCGGCGGCCATGACCGAAATCACCGATTACCTGGGCCTGGGGCGTTATGAGGACTGGGATGAGGATGCTCGTATCAGCTTCCTGACCCAGGAACTGACCAATAGGCGGCCATTGCTGCCGGGTTACTTCAGACCCTCGGCGGACACTGCCGAGGTATTGAATACCTGCAAGGAAATCGCCGCCGCACCGGCGGCGTCATTAGGGTCGTATGTCATCTCCATGGCGGGCGCCGCGTCGGATGTGCTGGCGGTGCAACTGCTGCTCAAAGAGTCGGGCGTACAACGGCCGATGCGCGTAGTGCCGTTGTTCGAGACCCTGGCCGACCTGGACAACGCCGGGCCGGTGATGGAGCGCCTGCTGCAACTGCCGGGTTACCGCGCGCGCTTGCAGGGCCCGCAGGAAGTGATGATTGGCTACTCGGACTCGGCCAAGGACGCGGGCACCACGGCCGCCGCCTGGGCGCGGTACCGCGCCCAGGAACGCCTGGTGGATATCTGCCGCGAGCAACAGGTGGAGCTGTTGTTGTTCCACGGTCGCGGCGGCACCGTTGGCCGTGGCGGTGGCCCGGCACACGCGGCCATCCTGTCGCAGCCGCCGGGCTCGGTGGCGGGGCGTTTCCGCACCACTGAGCAGGGCGAGATGATTCGCTTCAAGTTCGGTCTGCCGGATATCGCTGAGCAGAACCTCAATCTCTACCTGGCCGCTGTACTGGAAGCGACCCTGTTACCGCCGCCGCCTCCCGAGCCTGCCTGGCGTCATCTAATGGACGAATTGGCGGCAGATGGTGTCAGCGCTTACCGTGCCGTGGTGCGGGAAAATCCGCAGTTCGTCGAGTACTTCCGCCAGTCCACGCCGGAGCAAGAGCTGGGCCGTTTGCCCCTGGGCAGTCGCCCGGCCAAGCGTCGTGCGGGCGGGATTGAGAGCTTGCGCGCCATCCCATGGATCTTTGGCTGGACCCAGACGCGCCTGATGCTGCCCGCCTGGCTGGGCTGGGAAGCGGCACTGAGCAAGGCGCTGGAACGTGGTGAAGGTGAATTGCTGGGGCAGATGCGCGAGCAGTGGCCGTTCTTTCGCACGCGCATCGACATGCTGGAAATGGTCCTGGCCAAGGCCGATGCCGATATCGCCCGTCTTTATGATGAGCGCCTGGTGCAGCCGGACCTGCTGGCATTGGGTGCGCACTTACGCGACCTATTGTCGCAGGCGTGTGACGTGGTGCTTGGCCTGACCGGCCAGTCGCAGCTGCTGGCTCATAGCCCCGACACCCTGGAGTTCATCCGCCTGCGCAACACCTACCTCGACCCGTTGCACCTGTTGCAGGCCGAGTTGCTGGCGCGGTCTCGTCGACAAGAGGCGGCGCAAGACAGCCCTCTGGAACAGGCGCTGCTGGTGTCCGTGGCCGGTATTGCCGCCGGTTTGCGCAACACCGGTTGAGGTTTCTTGCGTGTTCTCAACGGCTTGCGGAACAACCACGACGACCGCCCTGAAAAGGGCAGTCGTTGTTTGAGGAGGCGGGTTGCGCTCAGGCTCACCCTGGCGCTGACGCATGTACGGCGCGGGTTTCTCCTACTTTTGGCGGCTTGTATGGTGAGGGCCCGCTGTGTATCTTGATCAGCCTTTGGCCGTTTGATCGGCCTAGAACCACATTTTTACGAGATTGGCCCCACGCGGCGAATCCGAGCGTCATCTCTATAAAAAATTGAGGAGCACATCGATGCGCGTCATTCTGCTGGGAGCTCCCGGGGCCGGTAAAGGTACTCAGGCAAAGTTCATCACTGAAAAATTCGGCATTCCACAAATCTCCACCGGCGACATGCTGCGTGCGGCCGTCAAGGCTGGCACCGAGCTGGGCCTGATCGCCAAGAGCGTGATGGACAGCGGCGGCCTGGTCTCCGATGACCTGATCATCAACCTGGTCAAGGAACGCATCAGCCAGGAAGACTGCAAGAACGGTTTCCTGTTCGACGGCTTCCCACGCACCATTCCCCAGGCTGAAGCCTTGGTGAAGGCGGGCGTGGAGTTGGACGCCGTGGTCGAAATCGCGGTTGAAGACGAAGAGATCGTCCAGCGTATCGCTGGCCGTCGTGTTCACGAAGGCTCGGGCCGGGTGTACCACGTCGTCTACAATCCGCCGAAAGTGGAAGGCAAGGACGATGTCACCGGCGAAGACCTGGTGCAGCGTAAAGACGACACCGAAGAAACCGTGCGTCATCGCCTGTCGGTCTACCATTCCCAGACCAAGCCTCTGGTGGACTTCTACCAGAGGTTGTCCGCAGCCCAGGGCAAGCCGAAATACAGCCACATCCCAGGTGTGGGCTCGGTAGAGGCCATCACCGCCAAGGTGCTGCAAGCACTGAGCTGATCCCTTGATCGGCGGCACAGACAACGGCCCGCTTGCGGGCCGTTGTTGTTTATACTGGCGCACTTTTTTCCCATTTGGACACCCACACCGATGAGCACCCTGCTGGCCCTGGACACCGCGACTGAAGCTTGCTCCGTTGCCTTGCTGCACGATGGCAAGGTTACGAGCCACTACGAGGTGATCCCGCGCCTGCACGCGCAGAAATTGTTGCCGATGATCAAGCAATTGCTTGAGGACGCCGGCACCACCCTGGCGTCGGTGGATGCCATCGCGTTCGGCCGTGGGCCCGGTGCATTCACTGGCGTGCGCATTGCCATTGGCGTAGTGCAGGGCCTGGCCTTTGCCCTGGAGCGCCCGGTGTTGCCGGTGTCCAACCTGGCGGTACTGGCCCAGCGCGCGTTGCGTGAGCACGGGGCGTCGCAAGTGGCCGCGGCAATTGATGCGCGCATGGATGAGGTTTACTGGGGTTGCTACCGTGAGACCGCAGGCGAAATGCGCCTGGTCGGTGCGGAAGCGGTGCTGGCCCCCGAAGCGGCGCAGTTGCCCGGTGACGCCAGCGGCGATTGGTTCGGTGCCGGCACGGGCTGGGGTTATGGCGAACGTATCAAGGTGACCTGTGCCGAGCAGGACGCGGCGATGTTGCCCCACGCCGAAGACCTGCTGGCGTTGGCGCGTTTCGCATTTGAGCGCGGCGAGGCGATTGCGGCGGACCAGGCAGCACCGGTGTACCTGCGCGATAAAGTCGCGCAGACCAAGGCCGAACGCGGGATTATTTGACGCCAAAAATGTGGGCGTTCGGCGGCAAACTTCGCCAATCGTCAGAATTTGCCTGGGTTTTTAAACCTTTTACAAATTATGTGTTCTAGTTATCACCAGAGCATTTGCGCGCCATGGAAAGTGCCGCTAAATTGCCATCATTGATACCGAGTCTGCATGTATGCGTATAGACGGTTTTTCCTCACAGTCCTACCCCCTCAAGCGTAAGCCGCGCAAGGCGAGCGTGACGGTAGACGAGTCCGTCGAGGATTCACCGGACTTCATCGAAGTACACACGGATGCGCCTTCCAAAGCTCAAGGCGCCTCGAGCGCACGCATCAGCGGCGTTCCTGCCCGTCAGCAAGACATGGTCTTTCCCCGTTCCATGAGCAAAAGCGTTGCCACCGCCTTGGCCAGCTACCTGACCACTGCCGGCTTTGTCGAATGGGATATGGAAGTGCTGGGTCTCGATATCCATATCTGATGCGTTTGCCTTATTACATCGGCTGCCCGTCCTGGAGTGAAAACGCCTGGCGCGAGTATCTGTATCCCGTTGAGGCGCGTTCCAGCGACTACCTCGGGCTCTATTCACAGGTCTTCAACGCCGTTGAGGGCAATACCACTTTTTACGCTCGCCCCTCGGCCGCCACTGTGCAGCGCTGGGCCGAAATCATGCCTGATGATTTTCGCTTCACCGCCAAATTCCCCGGCGATATCAGCCATGCTGGCGATTTGCGTGAACAGTTGCCGGCGGCAGAAAGTTTTGTCGGCTTGATGAGCCCTTTGGGTGAGCGCGTTTCACCGCTGTGGCTGCAGCTCTCGAAGGGCTTTACGCCGCCACGCCTGGCGGAGCTGGCTGGATTTCTCAATGGCATTGATCGGCCGCTGGCTGTGGAGGTGCGTCATGAACAGTTCTTCGCCAAGGGTGACGCTGAGCGCAGGCTCAACCGCCTGTTGCGCGATCGCGGTGTCGAGCGCATCTGCCTCGATCCACGTGCCCTGTTCAGTTGTACTTCCACATCGGAAGCGGTGCTGCATGCCCAGTCCAAAAAGCCCCGGGTGCCACCGCGCCCAGCGGCACTGACGCAGTTTCCCCAGGTGCGCTTTATCGGGCATCCGGACCTTGAGGCCAATGACCCGTTCCTGATTCCCTGGGTGGAAAAGATCGCCAGTTGGATCGAAGAAGGCCGCACGCCCTATATGTTCCTGCACACGTCGGACAACAGTCTCGCGGCACAGCTGGCGCTACGTTTCCACGCCAAGCTGATGGTGCGTCTGCCAGGGCTACCGCCGCTGCCTGCCTTGCATCGAGAACCCGTGGCGGAGCAGCTCGGGCTACTTTGAGGGTTGAGCCGTGGGTGTGGTCAAGACATTGAGTGTGTTGCTTGTGCTGGTGGGTGCCTTTGCGCTGGCTGTCTGGCGGGGTTGGGTGCCGATGCCGCCTGAATGGAATCCCTGGGCGCCCTTGGATGTGCGAGCGAGCCCCAACCTGTTGACGCGCTACAAGCTCAGTCGTTTGCAGGATGATCCAGCGCTGTGTGACCAGGTATTAAACACCTCCGGTCTGCGCGTGAGCCGCCAGGCCGATACATCGGCTGATGCGGCGTGCCCCTTGCGCAATGTCCTGCGTGTGCAGGGCGCTGACGTGGCCTTGAGCAGCAGCTTTCTCGCCAGTTGCCCGCTGGCGGTGGCGTTCGCGTTGTTCGAGCGCCACAGCCTGCAGCCGGCGGCCCAGGCCGTGTTCGGCCAGGCGGTGAGTCGGGTCGAGCATTTGGGCAGTTTTGCCTGCCGTAATATCTACAATCGCGCCGACGGTCGACTCAGCCAGCACGCCTCGGCCAATGCGCTGGATATCGCCGGTTTTCGCCTGGCGGATGGGCGCAGCATCAGCGTGCTCAAGGATTGGCCGGGGCAGGGCGACAGTGCGCGTTTCCTGCGCTTGGTACGCGATGGCGCCTGTGATGATTTCAACGTGGTGTTGAGCCCGGACTACAACGCTGCTCATCGCAACCATTTCCATCTGGACATGGGGCGTTGGTGGGTGTGTCGCTAGGGTTCAGGCGGCCAGGCGCAGGTTGTGGGTCACCAGCGGGCGCGCCCAGTAGTAATCGAAATCCAGGGCTTTTTGTTGCGCCAGCAACTCTTCTTCGGGGTACGGCGTGGCGGCCGGTGGCAGCAGGTCCAGCTCGAATTCGGCAATCGGCAGGTGCAGCGGGCGTGGTTGTGCCGCCGGGCCCGGCGCGGGTAGCGGTTGGCCGGCGTTCAGCACAATGGGGCGCACCCACTCGCTCTCAAACGCTTGCTGGCGTTGCTGGGCGATGACTTCTTCTTCCGGGAACGGCGTCGCGGCCGGTGGCAGCAGCTCGGTTTCGAACTCGGCAATCGGCAGGAACAGCGGCGCAGGTGGCACGATCTCGGTGTCTTTCACATCGCACTCCCGCTGGGTGAGGATCTGCGCCAGCAGGGCGGCGCCTTCGCGGGGTTCAACCGCCGGGTCTGCCGGGGCAGGTGCCTTGGCGGCGAGCGCGTCCGGCGTTTCACCGAGCTGCTCGGCCAACGCACGGGCGAAGAAGTCCTGCCACACATGACTCACCCCGGCCAACGCTTGGGTATTGCGCAGGCCGTAATGGTTGTGGGTCGGCAGTACACCGATGGAAAGGGGGAGAATGTCTGACATTTTTCTCGGTCGACGCTCAGCTCTGGCAAAATACCTGACTGTGATTTTTATCGGCCGTTGTTTGCCGATCCTTAATATTTTTGAGCGTGGCGAGTGATGAACGAACAACCAGCGGCCAGCCGCATCCAGGTCCAAGCCTTGGCTGACAGCTTCCAGGCCCGCGCTGAACAATGGGCTTCGCTGTTGGGGTTGCCTCTGCAGGTGGCCGATGCGGATTTTTCCCTGCAAGTGGGGGAGCACGGTTTGCAATTGCAACAGCTTGGGCCTGATGCGCCAGGGCCGGTGCGGGTCGACTTTGTCGAAGGCGGCGCGGCGCATCGGCGGTTGTATGGCGGCGGCAGCGGGCAGATGATCGCCAAGGCGGTAGGCATCGCCCAGGGCGTGCGCCCGCGGGTGCTGGACGCCACGGCGGGCTTGGGCAAGGACGCGTTCGTGCTGGCCAGCCTCGGGTGTGAGATGAGCCTGATCGAGCGCCAGCCGTTGATCGGCGCCTTGCTCGAAGATGGCCTGGCCCGCGCTGCCGAGGATTTTGACGTGGCGCCGATTGTGGCGCGCATGAAGCTGCTCAAAGGCAACTCCATCGACGTGATGCTCAATTGGCAGGGTGAGCCGCCTCAGGTGATCTACCTGGACCCGATGTTTCCGCACCGTGAGAAAACTGCCCTGGTGAAGAAGGAAATGCGCCTGTTCCGCCCGTTAGTGGGCGACGACCCGGATGCCCCGGCGCTGCTCGCGGCGGCTCTGGCGCTGGCCAGCCATCGTGTAGTGGTCAAGCGGCCGCGCAAGGCACCCTGCATTGAGGGGCCGAAGCCGAGCCATGCGCTGGATGGCAAGTCCAGCCGCTATGACATTTATCCCAAGAAAGCGCTCAAGCCATAAGCTGCAAACAGCAGCACTTATCTCGCTGAGGCGGCGAGATCAAACTGTGGGGGCTGGCTTGCCTGCGATGACGGCCTTACAGCCGACGCCTATCTGCCTGACACCCCACGTTCCAAATGTGGGAGCTGGCTTGCCTGCGATAGCGGCCTGACAGCCGACGCCTATCTGCCTGACACCCCACAATCCAACTGTGGGAGCGGGCTTGCCTGCGATAGCGGCCTGACAGCCGACGCCTATCTGCCTGACACCCCACGTTCCAAATGTGGGAGCGGGCTTGCTCGCGAAGGCGGCTTGGCAGTCAACACAGTTGGATTGTGTACA
>NZ_NKRF01000137.1:0-27043 GCF_003408955.1 Pseudomonas sp. GL93 | reverse complement strand
ATCGGTGTAGTTACGGCGAGTGGATGGATACATGGCAACCTCCAAGAGAACGATTTAAGTATCGCTTCTTGGCGTCCGTTGTCACGGGACAGGCCCACCAAAAGGGCTCTTGCCCCACCACTCGGCACCTCGCTTAGGCTCGGTGTGCCCGTAATCCGCCAGTGATTTGGGGGGCCGCCGCCACGCGCCTTCCATGGCGCGGGGCGGCTAAACCGGCATCCCTGCCGGTTTACCCCCCAAATCCCTGTCGAATTCCGGCCAGCGTGGTTTAACGGGGCGCCTAAGATCAAAAGCAGATCAAGATCAAGATCAAGATCAAGATCGGCTCGCTTCGCATCGTGGTGACGTGGGAGAAAAAGCGGCCTACTCAATGCATCTTGCTATGGTCCATCTTGCTATGGTCCATGCCATCCAGCCCACGGGCTGTCGCCTTCACTTCCACAGCCTGCTTTTCCCCCTTGGCATCTTGCACCGTAAGGGTCAGCGGCACCTGGTCGCCTTCCTTGATCTGGGCGGTCAGGCCCATCAACATCACGTGGTAGCCGTTCGGGTCGAGCTTGACGGTTTTGCCGGCAGGCAGGGCCACCGAGTCCACTGGGCCCATGCGCATCACGTCGTCCTTCATGCTCATCTCATGAATCTGTACGTCCTTGGCGACCGGCGAGGCGACGCTCAGCAGTTTGCTGTCGCTGTCGGCGGTGAGGGTCATGAAGGCGCCGCTGGACGGTTGGCCCGCTACGGAGGCGCGCACCCAGGCGTCGGTCACTTGTACTTGGGCGCTGGCGTGGGCGGCGAGGCCCAGCAGGGTGAGGCCGAGGGTGAGACGCTTGAGGTGTTGAACGGCAGTCATTAGCAGACCTCCATGACGGTGAGCAGATCTTCTGCGCACTCTTGAGCGGTAAGGGATGCCTGCAAGCCAAGGCGCAGGTTGCCACGGGTGTCGAACACGAAACTTGTGGCGGTGTGGGGGAGGGGATAGGGGTCGCCGGCGGGGATCTTTTCATAAAAGGTCCCGAACTCCTTGGCGGCCACGGCGATTTCTTCCGGGGTGCCATAGAGCGCTTCGAAGGTGGGGTCGAAAGCCTTGACGTAGTTGTTGAGAATCTCGGGGGTGTCGCGCTCGGGGTCCAGGGTGATGAACAGCACCTGCATGATCCTGCCCTCGCGGCCCATCAGCTTCTTGGCCTGGGCGGCGCGTGCCAGGGCTGTCGGGCAGACGGCGGGGCATTGGGTGAAGCCGAAGAACACCACCGGCATCAAACTGCTGTACGAGCTCAGGGTGACGGTTTCGCCGTCGGTGTTCTTGAGCTTGAAGGTGCGGCCCATGATCTTGTCACTGAGGTCCTTGCCGTACTTGAAGTTCAGCTTGGGGGTGTAGTCACAGCCGCCCAGCAGGCTGCTCAGGCCCAACAGGCCCATGCCTGTCAGCACTTTGCGGCGGGTGAATAACGTACTCATCAACTGTGCATCCTGTGAAACGCCTGCGAAGCAATGGAGCTGCCTCACCAGGCTTGGAAAAGGAGTAACGAGAAGGGTGCAGAGTCTAGCAACCCTGGCCCGCTTGCGTAATCTGCGACGTTCTGCCACAGGGGCGCGTCGCGCTTCATCCTTTTGTGGCTTCGGTGGTAGAGTCGCCGCCATGAAATTGCGCCACTCTGACCGCTCACTGATCGCCTGGGCTCTGTACTTCTGCGTGCTGATGAACCTGTTCGCCTGCGGTTTGGGGCATGGCCAGATGATGGGGCAGCAGCTCAACGGCATCGGCGGGCTGTTCTGTTCGGTGGACGGCGGCCAGTCGCCAATTTCCGACAAAGGGTTGGCAAACCCGTCTTCCAGCAACATCTCGAACTACTTTGCCTGCCCGGTATGCAACGCGGTTAGCGTCGCCCTCGTGTTTCTGATCGGCCTGGCCTGGCTGCTCGGCCTCACCCACGCCCCACGTGTCACCCATGAGCGGCGCAACAAGGCGCCGCCGCGCTATTGCTGGCCCTCGGCCAACCCCCGCGCTTCTCCCGCATCCTGACGTGTGCCTTGGGCTTCCTGTGACCAGGAGGCATTCTCTCGTCACGATTGTGAGTACGCTCTATGAACCCTCAATTGCCTGCCGGCGCCAGCCGCCTGGTCAGCAAGGCGTCGCGGCGCCTGCGTGCGCAGCCGGCGCTGCCTGATTACCCGAGTAATTCGCGCTGTTTCGTGCACCTGGATGCGCGCCTGCTGCCTCACTGGCATACCTTGTTCGACATCTGCCCGGCGCTGCTCAAGCTCGACCCGCCGGAAGGCCTGAACCTGTTTCGCGCCTTCATGACCTGGGCCTATCGCACCCAGCCGCCGTTGGACTGGACTTACCATTTGAACGTATGTCGCTGGTTGCTGAGTTCGGCGTACCGCACGCAGATCGATGAGGAACCGATCGAGGCCTTCATGGCCGCCGCGGCCGCGCGATGGGTGCTGACGGACGACAGCCCGGCGGCAGGCATTGTCCTGAGCTGGCGCGATTGGACCTTGTTCGATTGGAAGGGCTACCCTTCGATTGCCGCGCAGCAAGCGGCATTGCCGCCTCCCACCTGGGATTTCGCCTGGTGCCCATTGAGTGCGCAAGGCGCCTTCAGCGGCTGGCGGCCAGTGCCCTGAAGCGCCGCGCCCGGTAAGCCTCACGACACCCTCGGAAGCGCCGCACACTATGCAGTGTGCGGTGCCCGCAGGCTTGCATCGACCTGATGACTAGGCTCTAGGCTTCTTTGGTTTTGCAGGTCATCAGGTTATGTCTTCTTTGCATCACAACACGCCCACCCTGACGGTGGTCGACCCGCGAGGGTTAGCCGTGCGCAGCGTGGCGTACCATCGCAATACCGCGCAGCAATCACCCACCGCGCAGGTCACGCGGCAGGTATTCGACGCTCGCGGCCTGTTGCAGCAACAGTGGGACCCCAGGCTGTTTGAGTTGCACACTGCCGATTCCGACGTGCCGCCCAATCTGTCTCATCGTTATAGCTTGGGCGGGCAAGTGTTGAGCACCGACAGCGTGGATGCGGGTCGTCAGACCCGTTTGCTTGGCAGTGGCGGCCAGGTCGTGCAACGGTGGGACACCCGGGGCACCCACCAGCGGTTCGAATACGACCCGTTGCTACGCCCCGTGGCGGTATTCGAGCGCGCCGAGGAGGAGGCGGCTGACCGCTGCATTGAGCGCATGACTTACGCGGGCATGACGTCCACGGAGGCGGCGCGCAATCGTTGTGGCCGCCTGATTCGTCACGATGACCCGGCAGGCACGTTGCTCGTTGAGCGCTACGACGTGCAGGGCAACATCACCGCGCAAACCCGGCGCTTGCGCACGCCGCTCACGGCACCCGACTGGCCGCTGCCCGTGGGTGAACGCGATGCCCAGTTGCAAGACGAAGCCTTCACCACCACCTGGCAGTACGATGCGCTGGGGCAACGGCTGGAGCAAGTCGACGCGCGCGGCAATCGCCAGCAATCTCAATACGGTGTCGACGGCCAGTTGACGAAAAGCGAGATCCTGTTCAAAAGCGGAGCGCGCAAGACCCTGGTGGATCAACGCAGCGTCAACGCCTCGGCCCAGGTGTTGAGCGAACGCTTGGGCAATGGCGTGCTCAGCGTTGCCGAATATTCGGAGACCGATGGACGTTTGACACGCTTGAGCGCCCACCTCAAGGATTCGGCAGGCAAGCGACTGCAAGACCTCTTCTACAGCTACGACCGGGTCGGCAATGTGTTGCGCATCCGCGATGCGGCGCAGCCGACCCGCTGGGCCAGCAACGCGCAGGTGGAGGCAGTAAGCACATTCGAATACGACAGCCTGTCGCGATTGATCAAGGCTACCGGCCGTGAAAATGCGCGTAACACCGGCGCATCCGCACTGCCGGGGCGCGTCACGTTCGGTGCTAAAGACGACAACCTCTGGGGCAACTACACGCGCCATTATGCCTACGACTCGGCCGGTAACCTGACGCAGATGCGGCATGTGCCCAGCACCGGCAGCGGTTACACGCAACGGATGCAGGTGGGCGAACACAGTAATCACAGCGTGATTGCCCGCGAGGGCGCGAAGGCTCCGGGCCTGGGCGATGGCTTTGACCAGGGCGGCAATCTTATGGCTTTGACCCCTGGGCAGGCGTTGACCTGGAATGTGCGCAACCAGTTGGTTCGCGTCGCGCAGGTGCTGCGTGACAATGGCGAACATGACGATGAAATCTATCTGTACGACGGCGCCGGCCAGCGGGTGGTCAAGCGTCGAGTGGCTCATGGCAAGGCACAGGTCCACACCCATGAAGTGCTTTATTTGCCGGGGCTTGAATTGCATCGCCAGGGGCCGGATGGCGAATGGTTGAACGTGGTGCTCGCCCAGGCCGGGCGTCATTCGGCCAGAGGATTGCAGTGGGAACAGCTGCGACCCGAGGAGATGCTGGATGAGCAACTGCGATTCAGTCTCGATGATCATCTGGGCAGCAGCACCCTGGAGCTGGACGAGAAAGCCGGCCTGCTGAGCCAGGAAAGTTATTACCCGTTCGGCGCAACCGCCTGGTGGGCGGCGAAAAATGCGCTGGAGGCAAGCTATAAAAACCGGCGCTATTCGGGCAAGGAACGCGACGCCAGCGGTTTGTATTATTACGGCTTCAGGTACTACGCGCCTTGGTTGCTACGGTGGATCAGCGCCGACCCGGCGGGGGATGTGGATGGGTTGAACCTCTATGCGATGGTGGGGAACAATCCCATTGGATATGTGGATGATAATGGGTTGCAACGCCACCCGGCCCTTGAGTTGGTGACCTACCTGGTCATTGCGTTGCTGGTGGGGCACGCGGTAGGGGTAGAAATAGGTTCCGCCGCTCAGATCGCTTATTTCGGGTTGATACTGGGCATCGCGAGCGTAGGGTTTTACCTGCATCAATGGGCGGCGGCTCGCCCGCAACGGCGCCTCGCGTTTTATCAGCAGGAAGCTTTGCGCAACGCGCAGGAATTGGGCTCGCGACAGGGGGCCGACGAGGATGAAATCGCCGAACTGGCGGCGTTTTTCCTGCAGCACAGGCTGGCCACCCCAGACACCAAAAGTCTTTCCTACGGACTGACGCCGGCCGCGCGTGGCGGGCTCTATGGGTACCTTGGGCCCACTGAGCGCAGGAAGCAGGCTGAAACCGCTTCACTAACGGAGCGCAACCCTAGCTTTACGCTTGCCAGGTTGGGGTTTGTAGGGATAGAACTGCGCGCCCCGGCACGCAAGGTGGGCGCCAGCCCGCTTCCAGCGGCTGGGCTGACCCACACCGAAGTACAACCGCAAACCAGGGTCACGAGCGTGGGCCGCCAAGGCTCCGCTTCTGAGGAGCCCGCCGTGGAACCGGTAAGCCCAGGACCTTCCTCCGGGCTGGAGCCTGAGCGGCTCGTGATTGACGTTGAGTCTGTTCTCAATGAATTACGCGGCCCTGGCGGTGGGATTCTCAGGAACGTGATCAACCGCCTGGAAGCCCGCACCCTGGACTTTCATACCGGGCATGCCATGGCGGGCGGGCAGAATGTCCGTAGTTTTGACTTGCCGGGCTATCGCGGGCAGCGCGGTCGTGGCGCCTATCGAGTGATGATCCAGCACACCAGCGGGCTCAATTATCGGGCGGTCAGGGTGATGAACCCTCACCGCCGTTAATGCGCGCAACGTCAGTCGCAGGAACTCGGGCCGTGTAACGGCCCGGCTCTGTTGTCAGGTTGGCGTGTGAGTGTCGTTCTCGTCCTCAGCGATGCTGTACCAGGCCCAGTAAGTCTGACGCCGTGTGTCGCCATTGGCAGTGAGCACGCGCACCGGGCGCCCCAAGGCGTCATAAAAGTGTTGCTCGCTTTGGCGCGCGGTATTGAAGGCCGCATCGTCGATATAGCCGGCACGGTCGGCGAAGTAAGGTCGCCAGGTCCGCGCCAGGCCACCCTGGTTGTCGTACTCCACCCGGCCACTGATCCGCCAACGGTTCGCTGAGTCTGTTTGCTCGGCGCCTGCGCGCAATAGACCGCTGTCATCGACCTGAAAGGCTGGTCCCGGCGCAGCTTTTTCCTGGGTTTGCCGCACTCGGCCAAAGCCGTCGCTGAAGGCCAGGGCGACATGGATCTGCCGTTCCTGCGAGGTTCCTTGCCAGCGGTCGGCATGCAGCACCACGGCATGCACGGGCACTTGCCTGGCCGCCCGAATCAGGCGCTTGAGGGTTTGATGATGGGCCTGCGGGTCGGTCAGGCTGTTGAGCCGCACCCAGGCCGAGGCGCGAATATGCCCGCTGGGCAGCAGGTAAGCGCTACTGACCCAGGCTGCCTGGAGACTGGCGGACGGGATTTGTCCCATCCAACTGAACACATCGTAGACGCACGCACTCTGGACGTTGAGCAAGGCTGTCTGCGGATCTGCCAACGCCTGCGTCGGCCCGTAGTCGAGCGCGCGGGTGAAGGACTGGCGAGTGTCATGGCCGACAGGTTTGCTCTGCTCTTCGCCCTTGAGGCCGGTCGCCAGCAAATGCCCGTGGGCATCGTAGTGTGCATACCGCTGGGTACGCTGCGCATCGGTCACCAGCACCGGCAAGCCCAGACGATAGTCGTACTGTGCCTGGGTCGAGCAGCCGTCGGCCGATTGCACCTTGATAACGTGCAGCCCATAGGCATCGTATTCAGTGTGCGTGAACCCGTGGCTCAGGCTCGCCTGATGACGACGAGGCCGGTAGAAGGTGTCGGCTTGGCCATACCGGGTGTAACCCTGGCCGAGCGACCACAGGGTGATGGCCTCGTCAAGCCCGGCGGCTGGCGACAGGAACGCGGTCATGGGCCGATAGTGCTGTTCGGTCAGCGTGGCAGTGATAGCGCGGTCCTGATACACATCCAGGGCCTGCTGATCGAGTTCGGCTGTTTCGACGTAAGCGAGCAGGGCCTGAAAGTTCGCGGTTCCGGGCGGTAAGGGCGCAGTGTGTTCGGCCAGGCAATAATGCTGCCTCCACAGCCCGCCCAGTTGGCGTTGGGCATCCGGCCCCAGCGGGTTGGACGAGCCCTCGGCGACAAAGTGCTCATAGCTGATGGTGCTACCCGATAACGCCTCTTTGCTCAGCACCAGCGCGTTGTTGCGTTGCTGGTAGGGCAGCCGCAAGCGCCACCGCTGCGCGGCGTCCAAGTGGATGAATTGGGCGCAGGTCTCGCTCAGGTAATAAGCCTGCTGCGCCGAGTCGTGTGCGTCGCGCCACCACTGCTGCTCGTGGGCCAGCGCCGCTGGCGGGGAGTCGCTGGCAGTCTTGCGGCGGGCATAATCGACCACCACCCAGTGCAGGTTACCCGCGTAGCGGTCCCAGCGCAGATTCAGGGTGTGTTGGCAGCAAGGGTCATCCTTTTGGCGCTCGTAACGACAGGTCATCGATTCCAGCAGCAACGGCAGCAGAACGGCCGGCTCGCCGGCCTTGAGCGAAGGGTTCAGTTGGCGCACCAGATAGCGCTGTTGCTGCACTGAGTATGGCACTGCCTGCTGCGGCGCATCGGCGGCGGCATACACCTCTTCGCGCAGTAGGCTGCCCGCCAGCGCACGCTGCATGGCGCGCAAGGTCGAGGCGCCGGGCGCGGCGATCAGCGTATCGCGTGTGTGGCCGGCTTCCAGTTGGCTCAGCAGGGACGGGCCGAGCGTGGGGGCCTGCGCGTCAGCCGCGTAAAACGCTTCGCGCGGGGGCGTCAGCGTGTTGAACCAGCGCTTGGTCAACACGCCTGACCGTGCACGGGCAGTGGGCGGCTGAGTGGTTTGCAGCACCAGGCCGAAGCCGATGAACTGGCGCTCGTCACGGTCATAGCTGGCTTCGCGGTAACAAAAGTATTGGGTCGGGCGGTTGCCGCTGACCAGGTCCTTTTGCCGTTGCCGGTTGACCACTGGCACGGGGAACGCAAGGCTACTGTCCGGGGCCATTCCCAGTGTCTGCCAGTGGTGTTTCTCATCGAGCCATTCCTGGGCGCTGCTGCGGTAGTGCAATTGGGTAGCCGCTCCCATGTTGTTCAGGGTGGCTGTTAACAGGTACGGTTTGACGCTGACAAAGTCATAGCGCCAATGCTGCGGATGGATGTGCGGCACACTCAGGATCAGACTGGAACAGCCCAGGCCTTGAAGGTCGGCGAAGCTGACCTGGCACGTAGCGTCATGGCGCACCCCCTCGGGCCAGCGCAGCGTCATCGGTGCCGACGTCAACCCGCCGCCGGCGCGGTTCATGTAGACCTGCAAGTGGTCGGGTGCCAGGTAAATCAGGTCCACGGCGCCTGATCCATCCAGGTCGGCGAGGCGAATGTTGGCGGCATCGAAGGTGGCAGGGTCGAACGCCAGTGGGGCGAATACAAACCCCTTGCCGAAGCGACCACGCCCGAGGTTGGGCCAGCACTTGAGTTCGTTATGGCGAATGCGTACCAGGTGTTGTTGACCGCTGCCGAGCGGGTCGCAAAAAGCGATCAGCTCTGTCGGCGTGTGGCTGAGGGTTGGCAGCCCGTCATCGTCGGGCCCATGGCGCCCGTCCTGGCCAGGATCAAAGCCTCCGTCCTGGCGCTGGGCATAAAGGCGCACGCTGCGGCTGCCGATGAGGGCCAGGTCCAGCCTGCCGCTGCCCATCAGGTCGGCCAGTTGCCCGTGGGGGTGGAAAAACTCCTGGGGCATCGCCGCAAAAGGCACGAATCCCGACCATTGCCGCTGCGAGTCGAGGCTGAAAAAGCCGCTCAGCCCCGGTTGCGCCACCACCCATTCCAGATGCCCATCGCCGTTAAGATCCGCCAGCGCCTGGCGCGTGGCCTGGGTGCTATCAGCGAGGGGAATGCGTGGCAACGCCTGCCATGGCCCATACGCCAGCGCATTGCTGTCGGCCTGGCCGGACGCCCTCAGGGGCTCGCGGTAGTACCAGCTTTTATCGGTGCGGTGGAGGATGCCCGGCAAGCCGTCGCGGTACAGGTCGACCAGTTGGTAATGCTGCCCGTCGTTGATGCCCGCCATGGCGTCAAACGTTTGGTAGTGCGCGGTTTCCAGTGTCGGCCCGAAGGCGCTGTAGGCCAGCTCCAAGGGCGGCCAGGCACGGGCGGTGCCTTGGGCGTCATAGGCCTGGTTGTGCACGGCGAACAGGCAATTGCCGATGGCGTGGCGATCGGTGTACTCCAGCAACATGCGCCGCGTCAGCACCGGCTCGGCGCCCAGGCTCGGCTCGTCGGGGAAGTAATGAAACATCAGCACTTGTTGGCACAGCCGCCGGGTGCCGAGCTCAAAGCCATAGGCATAACTGCTGATCGGGTCGTTGCGGACCGGCCAGGCGTGTTGTTCGGCATAGGTCGGCACTTGGCTCAGGCCAGTGTGGCGTTCGCCATAATCCAGCAGCAGTTCGAAGTGCCATTGCTTGTCAGCGAGGGCGTCCGCGCGCCACAGCGCCAGGTGCTCAAGGGGCTTGAGGTTGCCGTAGCACACCCGCGCCAGATAACGCTGGGCGCGATAGTCCCTGGCGGCGCTTGGCGGCTGGTCGTCTGGTTTGTAGTGGTAATAGATCTGCTCACCCAAAGGGTTGAGGCTTTCCTGCAACAGCCATTGGGCAACACGTAGGCCGTCGTTCGGGTCTGCACACCGCGCGATCAGGGTCTTGCCGAACAGGTGCACGCAGCCGTCGCCCCCCTGAACCAGCCAGAACCCGGCCTTGTCGCTGTCGCAAGACCAATGCTCGATACGGTCGAAGCGCGCTTCTATCACCGGAAAATAGCGCACCACTCGGTGGGGTTCGTCTAGGGCCTGGCCGTTATAGTGGTCCCAGGTTGTGGCCTGAATTGCGCCGTCGGCATCACGCTCAGGGATCATGTCGATACCTTGGGGGCTGATGAAACGGTCGTCATCACCGTAGGCCGGTACGCCTTTGCGGGTATCACGGCTGATGGCGCCTGCCGACACCGCCCAGCCGAGGCCGAAGGGCCCGTTACCCTGGGAACTGCGATAACCCAGGCTCAATGCAGGCGTGAAGCCACGGCCCGGCGAAATCGGCAAGGACACCTCCAGGCACGCTTCGCCCCGTGTGCCCACGGCGCCCCATTGCGCGCTGGGGCCCTGGATGGCGCCACCGCCCTTGGGCAGCGCAGGAATCTTCGGTTCCAGGAGGTCGGGCGGCTGCACGCTCATCGTTGACCTCCGGTGTTTTTAGCGGTGTAGCGCAGGTGCACGATGATATCGGTGAGGGATTCGAGCAGGGCGTTTTGCCGGGTGTGGTTGGGAAAGGTCAGTTGCCAGGTGGAGATGGCCCCGGTGTATTCGAACGGCAGGTAACGCTCGTCGCTGTCGAAGTTCAAGGTGAACAATCCGCTGTCGTTGAGCCCGCTGGACAGGGCGATTTGTTGTTTGGCGCGCAGGTCTTTTTTTACTGCAGCTTCGGTGTGTTTGGCCGCAGGGGTGAGGTGCGTGGTGTTGGTGGTCTGGGTGAGGATGGCCTTGATATCTTCATAAGGCCCCAGCGTGGCAGGCAGGGACACGCTGAGGTGCTTGATGCGCCGCAGATAGTGGCCGGGGTAATCGTCGTCGAACAGCTTGAGGGTCAGTTCAAAGGTCAAGGTGCCAGTTTTCACCAGGTCAGCTTTAAGCGTGGCCCAGGGCTTTTCACGCGTCGCCACAGGGTCTTTGCTGTGCAGATGGCGCAACGACACGGTTTTAGTGATCTCCAGCAAACGCTCGTTGTGGGTGAGGTAGGCGCTGCTCATGCTCAGCAGATTGTGCTTGAGCGCTTCGCCGGCACTCAAGCCTCGGTATTGATGGGTCCAGGGCTGGGTTTGAATGAAGTGCTTGTCCCACTGCGCGCGCTCTTCCTGCCAGCAGGCCTCGGCCGCCAGGCACAGCGACAGCGTCGAGTCATAGGCCTGGTAGTAGAAGGTCGACAACTGGCCGTTGAGCCATTGATACAACTGGGCGTTGGTGAAGCGTTTGCCGAGTTGGTCGTACAGGGTTCGTGCTTGGGTGAAGCTGGCCTGGGCCAGGCCCAGTTGCAAGCGGGTATGGGCTTCCTGCTCGGTGTAAGCCTGCAATTGGGCGTCGACCTGCGTCAGTTCAAGGCGTGCCTGGTCCAGTGAATGGGCCCATTCGGCGGCGCGCCGGGCGAACAGGTCGGCGCGGTCCAGGTGGGCTGCGTTGGCGCGCTTATCATTGGCAATGCCTTGGGACGCCGCGTGCAGCGCGTGAAAAGCGCCCTCGTAGCGCACGCCGCCGTTGGAGGTGCCGAAAATGTTCGGTATCAGCATGGCCAGGCCCGCGCCGGCTTGTGCCACGGCGGCGGCGGTGTCCCAGCGCGCACTGTCCTGGTACTCCTGGGTGGCCTGGGCCTCGGCCGGGCTGATGCCACGCTTGAGTTGCTGTTCAAAGAACGCGACGCGTGCCTCGACAATGCGACGCCCGGCCAGCAAGGCCTCTCTGTTCCTGGCATCGAACTGTACGGCCTGGGCTTGCTGCTCGACGGCCAGCCTGGCCAAATCCCAGGCTTGCTGCTGCTGGGTTTCCAGGTACTGGGCCTGCTCCTTGCGTTCGAACAATGACAACAAGGTCGTCCCCAATTGGGTCAGGTTGTCGACTGCCTGCAACGCGTGCCCCAGCAGCACCTGGAAGCGATAGTGCGCGGCCTGGGCGGTGCGCAGCGACGGGCGCAGGCTGGCGCCGGCAGATCCTTGCTGGTAGGCAGCGAGCAGCGTTTGCGGCGACAGCGTGGCGGTGTACAGCGGCAGGCTCAAGGGCTTGCCGGTCAGGTCCAGATGATGGCGCAGGTTGTGCAGGCGAGATTCGATTTTGTCCCAACGCAGCAGCAAGTCAGGGCTCAGGGACCGACACAGCCGCGAGGTGTTCGCAGGCACTGCCTTGCTGTCGAGGGTGGAAGGGTTTTGCAGTTTGTCCAGGGTCGTGGTTGCCCAGGGATCCACCGGGTTGAGCGGCGGTCTTGGCCCGAGCAAACCCTTGGCGCGGATGTACCACAATTTGGCTTCGGCCAGGCTGTCACGGGTCAGTTGCCGGTAGGCCGCATCCCCGCGATTGAGCAGAATGTCGACGTACAACAGGTACAGCGCCTGGCGAAAATGTACCGCACTGCTTTTCGCCAATGGATGGGACAAGGAAGAGGCGTGGTGCCCTTGTGGCGTACTGGCAAGCAGCGCGGGCAGGCGCCAAACGTCAGATGGGTGGACGGGATCGAACACGTAGCGTATCCACGTTTCGGCCTCGGCGTATTGCTGTTCCTGGTTCAGGCGTTGCGCCAACAGCCAGGGCAGGTAAAGAAACAACTCCCAGTAATACGCGCCATAGGGGCCCTGGAAGTCCAGTGAGCTGGTGTCTTTTTCGTCCGGCAATGGTGGCTCGCGCCAGGCATCCGGCGCCAAGGCGAACAGCTGCTGCAAACCTGCGCCAGCGGTTTTTGCCAGGAGCCCCGCCACGCAGGTGTTGGTGCGTATGGGCGCTCGTTTGTTTTCAGGCTTATCGAGAGACTCGACAGTGGACCCGTTGAAGTCGATGAACTCTGCCGTGCCATAGGGCGGGGTAGCGAGTCGCCGGATAAACGGAGCCAGTGGAATGATGGGGGTGCTGTTATTGGGCGGCAGGGTGAAGGTCGCGGTTTTCAACGCGTAGCCCAGGATGATGGGGTCGGGGTAGTGCACATCGCTCTCCAGCATCAATACGCCGTGAATCAGCGTCAATGGGGAAGCCGTCGTGTTAGTGAGGTCCTCGTGGTAGGGGTGCAAGGTCTTGGGGGAGAGTTCTATCTGCGCTTCAAGTGTGTGCGTCTCGGACAGTTCGGTGAAGGTGTCGCGCAGGGTGCGCCGGGAGGCGTCTGCCAGGCCGACGAGTACCGTGTTATTGCGGTGGGGGCTTTCTGGTAATGCACTTTGTCCCTGCTTCGGAAACATCAATACGGGTTTGTACAGGCGTTGTTTCTGTTGAACCTGGACCTTGTCCAGTAACAGATCGTAGGCGTGGCTGCTGGACTCCGCCTGGTGGTTGTAGAACGACAGGGTAGCGGTGTAGGTCGCGTCCGGGGTGTTGAAAAAATAGTCGAAGGCTTCCTCGCTGATGCGTTTGTCGCGCAGATTGAATGTCGTGCTTTTCGGGTTTTCTTCATCTTTTCCAATCTGCGGCAGGGTAAAGGTCGCCGGCTGATTCGCTGCATTTTTTATGAATTGGGCATAGCTGACGCCGGTCTCATTGCACTTGAGGGTCAAGTCGATGCGCACGTTGGAGAAGCTTGCCAGCTTGGCGCCCTCCAGAAATATTTCAGCGGTGGGGCCTAACGCCAGCGTCGCGTTTTTGGCAGGGCCGCTGGTGCTGAGTGTGATGGTCAAATTGACCAGTGCATCTGCCTTGCTGAACCTGACAGTGCGGTGCGGCTCGAAGCGTTTTTCCAGGCGGGTGGTGACCTCCAGCACTGACGTCGTGCGGTTGAACCGGATATCGCTCTCAGCCGAAAGACTGCGGATATGCTGCTGATTGTCTTCGTAATTCCAGCCATTGGTGGCGTGATGGGGCGTGTGGTTCTCCAGGGAATCGACTTTGACCTGGACCGTTTCGGGCGCCCTGAACTGAAACCTGGCCCTGTTGTGGTGCCCGAACAGGGCCAGGTAGCGCCCGGCCAGTTCCGACTCTTTATGCCAGGAGAACATCCGCCGAGTGCTGCCCAGGGTTTCAAGCCAATGGACGTTGAAGTGTTGATCCAGCCGTATCGCTTGAAAGAAATGCCGATGCAGGCCGTTGTGCGAGGAAGCCGTTTGATGGTTCGGCTGTGCGCTCAGGCCCAGGAACAGTGACGGCGGTTGGCTTTTTGAATCGAGTACGGCGATGGACGCCGTGGCGCTCATCAGGTCTTCCGAGCTCAAACCGTCCAGGCCCTGTGCCAGGCTGTATTTCTGAATGCAGGCCTGCGGCACGCTCCAACTGTCATCCAGTTTTTTATAGGAAAAGTACAAGCGCAGCTGCAAGTAGGTGGTCTTGATCCGGGTTTCCAGCCGTTGCTGGTATTCCTTTTCCGATTCGAGATCGCCTCGTCCAATCGGGGTGATGTCTCTCGACGACGATGTGGGGTTGATGCATTGAGCCCACACCACGAAGAGGCGCCCATTGAACACCACCGGACGAATCGTCTGTTCGGGGACGTTATCGTCAATCGACAGCGGGATCTTTTGCCAACCGGACCAGGCTGCCGGGACGGCCGCGTCGCCCGAGGCCATCTTCAGCGTGCGCCAGTAATAGGTGTTTTCCGAGCTGGACTTGCCGGTGAAGTAATAAGTACTGCTGGCGAAGCTGTCTTTATCACCGTCTATATAGCCATTGAGGGTCTTGATGTTGGCGAGCGCTTCGAAGCCGCTTAAGTAGCTGTGGACGGCGGTGTGCAGCGGTGCAGGCTCGATACGAAATTGATTGAGCTGGTTTTCCAGTTGCCTGAAGTTGTCGCTTTTGTCATGCCGCAAGGTGGGGCTCAGAAAGCTTGCCGGATAGTGCTGGAGTTGCTGGTGTGCACGCCACAGCGAATAGGACTGCAACTGGTCCTGCCACTCGGTCTGTTCGTCAACGCTCATGCCCTGTTCGTCGTAGCCAGGCTCCAGGCCCAGGTAAATGCCGTTGATGTACTGCTGCACGCTGGCAATTGCACTGGCGATACGGGTGGTGGGTACCGTATGGCTGACTTGAGGGTCGAGCAGCCAGTAGGCATAGATATCGTCGACGGACTTGACGGTGTCGGCTACTGCAGCGTCTTGGGGCAGTACGCTGTTGAGGTAAAACCCCAGCATCGCATCGCGCAGGTGTTCGTTGAGGTGTTGAGTGAGGGTGTGAGACATGGTCATTCCTTGAACCGGTCGAAGTACAACGGGGTTATGGCGCTGCGGCGAACAATGCGGAGCCGACGTGTTGCCAGTCTTCATTCATCAAGGTGGCATGCAGGTCGGTGGCCTTGAGCAAGGCCCTGGCAGAAAGCCCGGTGAGCCTGACGGCTTCATGGCAACGCAGGAGCCAGTCCAGGTCGGCCAGGGTCTTCACCTGCTTGGCAGGCAGGTATTCAACGAGCAGGCCGATTTCATCGGCATCCCACTGGAGCAACGCGGCCAGTTGCGCGGTGCAAGCTCCATCGTCAGTCACGGTGGAGCCTTCATCGGAGGATGAATTGGCGCACTGCAAGTAGGCGAGCACGCTGTCCTGTGCCAACCCGTAGGTGTTGAGGCAATGGGCAAAGCGTTGCAGCAGGTACAGCGTGTTCAGCGTCAGTTTGAGCAGCGAGGCTGCGGCGTGGTCCGGGCTCAGCCAGTGCGGATGGAGCACGAAGGCCTGCAAGGCCTCACGGCTCACCGCCAGCCCCAATGACACCTCGGCACCCGGCAGGCTCAGCAGCACATTTTTCAGTAGCTCCGTGGTGGATTCGGCAGTGGCAGTGCGGGCAATCTGCCGAACCATGAGTTTGCGCCACTGCAGGTGCGTTGCCGGGTCGCCAGCAAGGTGCGAGGGGACACCGAGCAGCGTGTCGATTTTTTCTTTCAGCGGCCGCATTTGTTGGTAGAACGCGCCCAGCTTCTTGGCCACTGCTTGTTTGGCGTCGTTGTGCAGAACCGCATTGCGGTCCGGGTCCAGGCTCAGGGTTTGGGCTTCGATAAGCTGCACCAGCCCATTGGGTAGTTCTTTGGGTGGTGCCGGCTTGAGCTGCGGATTGCTGCGCAGCAGCCCTTGTACGAGGAGGGCATGCCAGGCAACGGGCGCCACCTTGGTGTCGGGCTCGGGCTGGGGTAATGACAGGTCAGCGAGGTCTTCTTGCACCAGCAGGCCATGTCGGGTCAGTTCGATCACGTCATTGAGTTGCGTGATATGCGTTTGCACCTGGGGCGGCGGGGACTGGGCGTCCAGGAGCAACTGGCGGCGAAGCTGATCAACCGTTTGACCCGTGTCATTGAGCCAAGTGACCAGCCAGTCCATCTGCATCAGCACATCGAGCAGGTCGGCAGGTGCATTGGCACCGGAGCGACGCAGGCTCGGGTTGACCAGTTGGGCGGTGTAAACCTTATCGCCCAGCAGCGCCGCCACATGGTAGCTGTCGAGCACTGACAGCCCGAACAACTGTGCGATCCGGGCTTGGCGATACAGCGCGCTATAAAACGTCAACGTCGGGCAAGAGGGGGGTAGATGCAGGCGGGCCTGCTTGATCAGCCAGTGCAACGAGTCCGGGGTATCGCTCAGGTGCAAGCCAGCGCAAAGCTGGTGGCGCAGGGTGGCCGGGATTTCCTCATTCAAGACCAGCGTCAACGTGTCCAACGTCAGCGCCTGGCCTGGCAACGGGCCGGGGTTGAACAGCTCGTCATACAGTGACAGGCGAATGCCGGGTGCCCAGACGGGGATCTCATTCAGCATTGCCGCAAAGGCTTGCAACGACAGGCCTCGACGGCGCTCCAGGTAGCGATACACACCCAGTGCCCGCAGGGTGTTGTCATTGGCGGGCTGGGCGGGGTCACCGTCCGGCTCGCGCCGCATGACGGCCATCAATAGGGTATCGAGTTCGTCAAAGGGCAATTGCGTCCAGCGTTGCAGGCGGATCATTCGGTGCAGGCGCTGGTAACGGTCCCACGAGGTGTTTTGCAGGTGCGCGCCACGTTTGTCCTTGGGGGCGATCGACAGGGGCGTCTGGGTCTCGGTGGCCGTGGTGACCGGACCATTCACGTACGCGGCGCCGTTGTGCAGGCTCAGCTTGGTCGGCGTGGTTGGCAATGCGCTTGGTAGGACGTTGTTCGACAGCGCCGGCACATACTTGCCACAGGCCAGTAGCGCTTCGGTTTGATCGGACGTCAGTCCGGTCATTTGCGACCAATGGGACAGCTCCTCGAGGAGCGGCTCCTGGGTGCCGTAGTGGCGGGTAAAAAAATCCTTCGCCTGTAGGCTTTCAGGTCTTTGTACAAAGGGCTCCGTCAATAACATTTGCTGTGCAGGGCTCAGTCCGCTGAGCAAACGTTGCGCTTCATAGGCCTCGTGCCTGACCACGCCGTAAGTGTTTTGCGCGCGCTGGCTGGTAGGCAGCTTGAGGCTGATGCGATAACTGAGCTCGCCCAATTGTGGCTTGCCGCCGGACAAACCGAGCCAGCACTGCCGATGCGCACGTTCGAACGGCAGCACGAAGGGGAAACGTTGCTTGCCGAGCACCTCATCAAGGGAGCGACCGCGGTCTTCATGACGGGTTTCTTTGAGGTGGGCGTCAATCAGGCTGGACAGGGTTTCGTTGATCATCGAGAGTTGAGGAATCACAGTGCTGAGGCTGCGTTCGTCCAGGGGCAGTGTCTTGAGTTCGGGGCGTCGCTGGTCGAGGGTGACTTTGGGCTGTTTGCCTCTACCGCTTTTTTCCAGCGCTTGGGCAAACAGGTATAACGCCTTCAGATAGGCGACCGGGGAGTCGATTGCTGCCATGGAAGAAGCTGAACACAACAGGTGCCAGTCCTCTTTGAACAGGTGGGTGTAGGTGGGGGAATGCGCGTCCATTGTGATGAATCTCCTGAAAACCCCCGGCCACTGCCAAGGGCAATGGCACGCTAGCATGGGCCGCCAGGCCGGCTCGGTCGGCCGGATCGCTGAGTGAACGAGGAGAAATCATCGGTGCAAATCGATAGCGCGACAGGGCCTGTGGGTCGCCGTCGCGCGAACCTTGCTGCGAGGAGGCAGCCGTTACGCCGCCAGCGGTTTTTTCGCCATGGCTTTTTTATGCGCGGCCTTCATCGCTTCCATCTCGGCCCCCAACTCTTCGAGCAGCGCTTTACCTAGCAGCTTTTTAGCCTGGGGGAACATCTCGGTTTCTTCCTCTTCGATATGGTGCTCAAGCAGCTCCTTGACCACTTTGACGCGACCGGAAAACTCGGTGGACGAGGGGTCGGTTTTCTTCAAGTCCGGCAGTACCAGCGAGTCGACGGTACGGTGCTCCTCCTTGGCTTCGTGGTACATGATGTCTTGTTCCTTGCCCCCGGCTTTTCTGAACGCGGGGTAGAGGATCTCTTCTTCAAGTTGGGTATGCAGAGTGATCTCCATCTCGAGTTTGGCCAACAACTCGGTACGCTTTTTTACTCCGCGTTCAGTGGATTCGCTCAACTGGGTCAGCAGGGTCTTGACGCGTTCGTGGTCGGCTTTGAGAAGGTCGATGGCATTCATAGGTAACCTCACGGAGGGTGTGCGGGCGTGTCGAAGTGCACGCCTCGTGGTGAGGGAGGTTGCATCAGGCGTACCAATTTCAAGAGTTGTGAGATTCTGTTTAAAATCAAAAGGTTATATTTATTTTTTGGCTTGGCTGTCGTGCAGCTTGCATGGTCCGGTCGCGTTGACATTGCACAACGCCTAACCGGTGGCGGACGTTCAGGCGCAATGGAGCAGGGGGTCATAAAACGGGGCCTGAAAATCTAATGGAACCCTTGGGGCATCTGCTGGACCTAACCCTTAGACTTCAGGAGGTGAATCATGCAAATTGAATATATCTGGATCGTATTGGCGGTGATTCTGCTGCTCTTGGAACTCTGGGCGATCAATATCGTATTGCGCAGCACTGGTGGATGGGAGACCAAGGGGTTGTGGGTGGTGGTGCTGGTGTTCGTGCCGCTGCTGGGGTTGATTGCGTGGGCAATGTTCGGGCCCAAGCGTGAGATGGCGCAGCAGCGAAAAAGCTGAAGCGGTGAGTGATAAAAAACAGGCGCCCATGGGGCGCCTGTTTTCATTGCGGTCAACCGATCAGCCGCCGATGGCCTTGGCAATCGCCTCATTGAACGCCGGTAGATCGTCCGGCGTGCGCGAGGTGATCAAGGTCCAGCCATTGGCCTGGCACTCTTTAACCTCGGCCTCCACCACGCTGGCAGCGCCGGCGTTTTCAAGGTCGATGCGCACGCTTTTATAGGCGGTCAGGGTTTTGCCGTTGACCACGCCAGCGTCGATCAGTGTCCATGGCCCGTGGCAGATCGCCGCGATGGTCTTGCCGGCCTGCACGAACTCATTGATCAAGCGCAGCGCGGCGGCATCCTGGCGCAGCGTATCGGCATTGACCGTGCCGCCCGGGATGACCAGCGCATCGAAATCGGCGCTGACGACATCCGACAGTTGCACGTCGGATTCCACGGTCTGGTCTTTTTCGGTGTCGCCGACAAATGTCTGGGTGCTGCCGCCTTTGCTGGAGGCGTGCGTCACAGTGGCGCCGTAGCCACGCAGCGTCTCCAGAGGCTTGAGCAGCTCGTCGCGCTCGATGCCGGTGTTGGAGGTGATGACGAGGATGTGCTTGCCGTTGAGTTGCGAGCTCATGGTCGAGTGTCTCCTTGGGTCATGGATGGATTAATGGGCGTATTTGGTTTGCAGTTCCTTGGCCATTTTCAGGTGGGCTTCAAGGGTGGGCAGGGTCTTGGTGGCGAAGGCTTTCAGCTCGGTGATACCCCTCGGCGGCGTTGTCGACAAAATCGTTGGAGGTCGCCGCCATCGCGGTGGACATCGAGCCTGCAACCAGCATGAAGGTAAGGCCCATCGGTTTCATCAGTCGAGTTTTCATGGTGTCTCTCCTTGGAAATGGCGGGATGCCGTTACCTGACTGTTGAATCGAGAAGCGGGTAAAAGGTTTAAATTTTTTTGCGCTTATTTGCCCAGTGGTGAGGCGGGGCAATTGACTTGAACCAATCCGGATTCGCAGGGTTCTGCTGCATAGGGCCGTCATCTCAAGGGCCTGCCACTGCCAGGAGGATTGCACTGTGACTGATCGTAAAACCGCCGATAAAACCCCCGACCCCATCAGTTCTGAAGACGCGCAAAAAGGTAATGCCGAGGCCACCAAAGGGCAGACGCTTGAACCTGCGAACCCCAAGACCAAAACCATCGACAAAGTGGTAACGCCGACCTCGATCAAGGACATTGAACGGCAAACGGATGCAATCAACGAGACGCTCAACAACGGGCGTTGAACCTGCTGAGTTGATCGGTGGCGAGGGAGCTTGCTCCCGTGGCGGCCTGAAAGCTGCCACTGCTGCTTTTATATAAATAAATATAATAATTAGCTTAGATTAAAATGTGCTTTTTATTATTTGTGACCATCCCCTAGTCTTGCCTGGAAGTCCCCTTAGGCCATCCAGGAAGATTTGCCATGAGCAGCGTCACGCCGATTTCCAGTGTCTTGAGCAATGTGCGCCAGCGGGTCACACCGCAAGAGTGGGAGGTGCGGGTCAAGTTGGCCGCGGCCTACCGACTGGCGGCCTTGTACAAGTGGACCGATCATATCTACACGCATTTCTCGGCGCGGGTGCCAGGGCCCGAGGCGCATTTCCTGATCAATGCTTTCGGGCTGTTGTTTGACGAAATCAGCGCCTCCAACCTGGTCAAGGTCGATCTGGACGGCACCATTGTCGATGACCCCACGGGCCTGGGGATCAACTACGCCGGCTATGTGATCCACAGCGCCATCCACGGCGCACGCCATGACTTGCAAGCGGTGCTGCACACCCACACCCGCGACGGTATTGCGGTGTCGGCGCAGAAGCAGGGGTTGTTGCCGATCTCCCAGCACGCTATCGCATTCTCGGGGCGTGTGGCTTACCACGGTTACGAGGGCGTGGCCCTGGACCTGGACGAGCGTGAACGGCTGGTGGCAGATTTGGGCGACAAGAGCGTGATGATCCTGCGTAACCACGGCTTGTTGACGGGCGGCGTCAGCGTCGAGCATGCCTTCCAGCAACTACAAAGCCTGGAGCGGGCCTGCAACATCCAGATTGCGGCACAGGCAGCGGGGAATGCCGAGTTGATCTTCCCACCGGCTGAGGTGGTGGCCAAGGTTGAGCAGCAGGCCAAGGTGTTCAGCAATGGCGAAGGCCCGGGCGTGGCGCGGCATTGGGATGCGCTGGTGCGCCAGCTTGAGCGTACAGATACCGACTACAAGAACTGAGTCGAATGGACTGTTCCCACCCAGAGCGTGGGTGCAATCACTGTAAGGTCGTGATGGGCGATCTTTGGTATCAGAGGCGCATCTCATATAGTAAAAATATATAAAAAACTGTCATTTCCTACAGTTATTTATCTCGGCCAATAAAGAAAAAATAGCCTCTCATTTTTTGGCGTACCCCGTAAAGAGGTGCTTGAGATGCTGACGGACACGGTGCTGGATTTATTTGCAGATCGTCTCGCTCAGGACGCTACTGCCCTGGCAGTCGTGACCGAGACAGAACGTCTTACTTACGCAGAGCTGGATTACAGAAGCTCTAAAGTTGCGGCCTTTTTGCAGTCCCGTACTATCGGGCGGGGTGACTACGTGCTGGTGCAGGGCGAGCGCTCCATTGAGTTGATCGTTGCATTCCTGGGCGTCATCAAGCGCGGTGCGGCGTTTGTTCCGATGGACCGCCAACTGCCCTATAACCGTAAAGCCTATATCGCCAGGCAATGTGCGGCCTCAATCATCATTTCCACTCAACCCCATGATGTCGAGCCCTTGCCGGCAACCGAAGTCATAACCGTCAGCGAGCTGCTGAACTCCAGTCAAGCGTTGAGTTATCAGCCTGTTGGTGTCCGACGCGATGATGCGATTTATGTGATTTTTACCTCGGGCACTACGGGCGAGCCCAAAGGCGTAGTGATCGAACATCACAGCGTCGCGCAATTGATGATGCAGCACAATCGAGATTTGGGTGTGACGTCTTCCAGTCGTTGCAGTTTCATGGCCGCTGTGGGGTTTGATCTTTGCCAACTTGAAATCTGGTCCGCGCTGACGGCAGGAGCCTGTCTGTATGTTCCGGGTCAGGATGCGCTGCTCAATAGCGATGACTACTTGTCATTCTGTGTCGCGAAACAGATCACCCATGGCTTTGTACCCACATTGAGAATTTATGACGTGCTGAACGCCAGGCAGCCGCAAGGATTAGCCTTGAGCTGTCTTTACACCTGCGGTGAAAAACTCCATCCCGTGGAAGTCGACCATCTGCCTTATCGTGTTTTTGACTGCTATGGCCCCACCGAAACCACTATCTACGTCACTCGTAATGAGGTTCAGAGCAAACGCTTACAAAGGCCTGCATCGATTGGTTATGCGATAGATCACTGCCGTATTCATATTCTGGATGAACACCTCAACGAGCTTGTAGCTGGCGAAGTGGGGGAACTTTGTATTGCCGGGCCGGGCCTTGCTAGGGGCTATTTGGGTGCGCCTGAATTGACTGCGCAGCGCTTTATTTATTCACCCGCGCTCAAATGCCGGTTGTACCGCAGCGCAGACCAGGCCCGAGTGTTGGCGGATGGACGCATTCAGTTCCTGGGCCGGATGGATGGGCAAACAAAGATTCGTGGCTACCGTATCGAAACCGGTGAAATAGAGACGCGCCTGCTCAAAGAGCCGAGCATCAACAGTGCGGCGGTGATGGTGCAAGACACCGGTACACAAGCGCAAAAACGCTTGGTTGCTTTTGTCGTACCGCGCAACAGGCAGGGGCATAGCGGGGGATTGGTTGAAGAGCTGCGACGCAGCCTTGCTATGGATTTGCCTGATTATATGGTGCCCGAGTTATTCCATCGCCTTGACAGGCTACCTGCCAATGCCAATGGCAAGGTAGACAGGCCAGCTCTGTTGACTCTATTGCAGGCGATGCCGACCGTAGCGTTGGATATACAACGCTTTACGCCGGGCCCACAAGTTACGTTGGCGAGGACGTGGTTTGAGGTGTTGGGCCACGCTGATTTTGGCCCGCAAAACAACTTTCTGAAGGTCGGCGGGCACTCCCTGGGCATTGCAGGATTGGCGGAAAAATTGTCAGTGCAGTTCAATATTCACGTAGCGGTGCGCGACATATACGAACATCTGGTACTTGAGGATCTAGCGGCCACGTTACACCGACGCACTCAGTCTATACATGGAGAAAAAGGGGCCGAGCGTGTGCACGTTTTCGAAGCCGATGGGGCGCTCCCGCTGGACATGTGTTTCGCGCCAGGCTTCGAGCCGATGCAATTGAAGAGTCCCCAACATACCTTACTGACTGGCGCGACCGGGTTTGTCGGTATTCATCTCTTGCACCAACTATTGTCCACCTCAACCGCCCATATTCATTGCCCGATTCGTTGTGACAATACGCCGGCTGGGCTGGTGAGGCTGCAGCAGGTCAGCGAGCGTTATCAAGTGCTCATCAGCGAAAGCGATTGGAAGCGCATTCACGTGTATGTAAGTGACTTGGCGGATGAGCAATTGGGTTTAGGGAAAGAAATGTTCACCCATTTGGCGCGCTGCGTGGATGTGGTCTATCACTCGGCAAGCGCAGTGAATTTCATCATGCCTTACAGCTATATGAGGCGAGATAACGTAGAGGGTCTCAAGCAAATCCTCCATTTTTGCGGTGCGCAAAAGACAAAGGCATTGATGCTGATGTCGACCATCTCAATCTATAGCTGGGGCCATCGTTTCACCCATAAGAGCCATGTGTACGAACAGGATGATATCGACGAAAACTTACCGGCTATTCGCGATGACCTGGGTTATGTACAGAGTAAGTGGGTGATGGAAAACCTCGCCGATCTGGCCGCGTCCCGAGGTCTGCCGTTAATGACCTTTCGGCTGGGTTACGCCACCTGCCATAGCGTGACTGGCGAGTGTGCTCACTACCAATGGTGGGGGCGCTTTATCCGCACCTGTCTGGCGTATGGTGCGGTACCCGATCTGAAGCGTATGCGGGAAGGCTTGACCACTGTGGATTTCATGGTTGAGGCGGTGGCCCATATTTCCCGCGCCCCCCAAGCGCTGGGGTTGAAGTTCAACCTGTGCCAACCTGAATCCACCAATCTGGATCTCAAAGCATTTTGTGAGCGGGTGGGCGAGCATTATGGCCGAACGCTTTCGGTTGTCCCGTATAAAAATTGGCTCGCATTGTGGGAACACAACCCCGAAGCATTACTTTACCCATTGCTTGGAATGTTCAAAGACCCGATGCACGCAGATCAGTCCATCCTTGAGCTTTACCAAGAAAATTATTCCTGGGATCGCAGCAACACCGTGCGGTTTCTTGAGGGCAGTGGCATTCGCGAGGCCCAATTCTCTGGCGAAGTATTGGCGCGTTATCTCGACAAGTTAGGTCCAGACAGCTCACGTCAGAGCGATAGTTGATGCGTTGCTTCCCGACCCGACGGTACTGGCTCGGTCTGCCAGGTAACGCGCCGGCGGTTGGCCCATGGCCTTGCGGAACATGGTGATAAACCCGCTGGCATTTTCATAACCCAGGTCCAGCGCCACGCTCTGCACGCTTTCGCCGTTGGCCAGGCGCTGCAGTGAAAGGATCACATGCAACTGCCGGCGCCAGCGACCGAAGCTCAGGCCGATCTCTTCCAACAACAGGCGGGTCATGCTGCGTTCGCTCATGCCGATGCGCACGGCCCATTCGCCCAGGGTCGATTTGTCGCCGGGGGTGGCCAATAAGCTGGTGGCCAGCCGATGCAAGCGAGGGTCCTGGGGCATGGGCAAATGCAGGGCTTCGACAGGGGCCTGGGCCAATTCGTCCAGTAACGTCGCCACCAGACGGCCCTGGGCGCCGTCTTCGTCGTAGAGCTGCTGGAAACTCACCGTCTTGCCAATCAACTCATGCAGCAATGGCGACACCGACAGCGTGCAACATTGCCGGGGCAGGGCGCTGGCGGCGTCCGGGTTGATCAACAGGCAGTACACGTCCGCTTCGCCAGCGCCGCGTGCCGCGTGGGTCACTCCGCCGGGAATCCACAACGCGCATTGTGGCGGCACGATCCAGATACCCGCCTCGATCACACAATGCACCACGCCGCGCAAGGTGTAGATCAATTGCCCGTGTTGATGGTGGTGAGGGGTATGTTCCCAGCGTTCGGACGTACTCGAGGCGCCCACTGCAACAATCGAGCGAGGGATCGCGGCGGCGTCGCGGACCCGGCAGGGGTCGTACTGGTCGAGGCGGTGATGAACCATGCTGATAACTGCCTTGGCTGGATTGCGAAATATTCTGGCTATTCTATGCAATGCTGTCCAGCGTCACGCGCCCTATGATGAGAATCAATCTCATCAAAGGAGCTTTGCCATGCGACTCGACAGTTCAACTTTCCCGGTGGTGAAAATCTTTTTCGACGCGCCTAGCGAGGGAGCGCCGGAAGACGCCTTCCTGACATTCGAACGTCTGCTGGCCCGTGAGCAGCCCTTCTTGCTGCTGCACGAAAAAGCCGTGGATGAGAACAATCACGAACACGCCCACGAAGAGCGCAAGCGCGCTTCTATCTGGATGAAGAAAAACAAGGCTGCCTTGCGCGCCTACGTCAAAGGCATGATCCAAGTGGAGCCCAGCGCTGCCAAGCGCCTGGCCCTCAAGCCCTTTGCCGTGACGTTCGGCAAGGCCTGGGGTTACCCCCTGCTGGTGGTGGAGTCCAAGGACCGCGCCTGGGCGCTGGCCCAGGATGTGCTGGATGCAGAAGTGTCGGATGTGGCGCATTTCTAAGGCCTTACCCAAGCTCGACAGCGTCCACAATTGAACTACCTTGATTGACGAGCCTTCCCACTCGGTACTCAAGCATGCGCACTTTATGGACGCGGTACCTGGCGTTGCTGGAAAACGACCTGAGCACGCAGATTTTCGACAATGTTAAGAACCTGTTGGTCTGCGCGTTGTTGTTTGCGGCGGGGACCAACGCGCTGGTGGGACCGCGCGAGTTGCTGATCGGTATCTTCGCCTCCAGCGTCGCGGGCTGGGGCTTGATTGTGCTGTCCACGGTGCTGATGCTGTTGAACGTCAGCGACGGCATTCGCCGCCTGGCCAAATTGCGTTATCACTTGGCGTTGCAACTGTTGTTGATCCTGATCTACGTGGTGATTGCCGAGCGGGTGGTAGAGATTGTGTGGGTGTTGCGCGCCCATTGACGTATCCTCCGCGCCTCGTTTACCACTGATTCGAACAAAGATGACAGGACAAGCTATGCAGGCGCTGCTGGAGTCGATCCTCGACGAAGTGCGCCCCTTGATCGGCCTCGGCGAAGTCGCCGATTACATACCCGCGCTGGCCGACGTGCCCGCCAACCAACTTGGCATCGCGGTATACGGCAACGACGGCACGGCCTACTGCGCTGGAGATGCCGACACGCTGTTTTCGGTGCAAAGCATTTCCAAGGTCTTCAGCCTGGTGCAGGCCATCGACCATGGCGGCGAAACCATCTGGGAACGCCTGGGTCACGAGCCCTCGGGGCAGCCATTCAACTCCATGGTGCAGCTGGAATTCGAACGTGGCCGCCCGCGCAACCCCTTTATCAACGCGGGCGCGCTGGTGATCTGCGACATCAACCAGTCACGCTTCGCCGTGCCGATTCTGTCGATGCGCGACTTTGTACGGCGGCTGTCGGGCAACCCGCAGATCCTGGTCAACAGCGTCGTGGCCGAATCCGAAGCCCAGCACGGTGCGCGCAATGCGGCCATGGCTTACCTGATGAAGTCTTTTGGTAACTTCCACAACGATGTGGACGCGGTGCTGCACAGCTACTTCAACTATTGCGCGTTGCAGATGAGCTGCCTGGACCTGGCCCGAGCGTTCAGCTTTCTGGCCAACGAAGGCGTGAGTGCCCACAGTGGCGAGCAGGTGCTGACGGCGCGCCAGACCAAGCAGGTGAACTCGATCATGGCCACCAGCGGCCTGTACGACGAGGCGGGCAATTTTGCCTACCGCGTGGGCCTGCCGGGCAAGAGCGGGGTCGGCGGCGGGATTGTCGCGGTGGTGCCGGGGCAGTTTACGGTGTGCGTATGGTCGCCGGAGTTGAACGCAGCGGGCAACTCGCTGGCGGGGATGAAGGCGTTGGAGTTGTTGAGTGAGCGGATTGGGTGGTCGGTGTTTTGAGATCGTTCTCCCTGTGGGAGCTGGCTTGCCTGCGATAGCGGTTCTTCAGTGTCAGATGTACTGGCTGACACAGCGCCATCGCAGGCAAGCCAGCTCCCACACTTTGATCTTTATTGTTCGTTTAACCGTGGGTGAGTCCGTCACAGCCGGAACGATCACTGTAGGAGCGAGGTTGCTCGCGAAAAACGCCCAGGCCCTGCGCTCATCCAGGTTGCCCGCGTCA
>NZ_NKRF01000043.1:0-27552 GCF_003408955.1 Pseudomonas sp. GL93 | reverse complement strand
GGGGGAAATCGAAGCGCGTTTGCGCGAGCAAGCCAGTGTCGGTGAAACCGTGGTGGTGGCCCAGGAGGGGTCGACCGGTAAGCAACTGGTGGCCTATGTAGTACCACTGGACCCGACGCTCCTGGATAATGCTGTCGCTCAATCAAACGGCCGCGAAGCCTTGCGGCGCGCCTTGAAAACTCGCTTGCCGGACTACATGGTGCCGACGCACTTGATGTTCCTTGAGCGTATGCCGCTGACCCCCAACGGCAAGCTCGACCGCAAGGGCTTGCCGCTGCCGGATGTGAGCCAGATGCAGCAGGCATATGTGGCGCCCCAGAGCGAGTTGGAGCAGAAGATCGCTGCGATCTGGTCCGATGTGCTACGCCTGCCGCAGGTGGGCTTGCATGATAATTTCTTCGAACTGGGCGGCGATTCGATCATTTCAATTCAACTGGTCAGCCGCGCCCGCCAGGCCGGTGTGCGTTTCACGCCCAAAGAGTTGTTCCAGCATCAGACCGTGCAGAGCCTGGCGACGGTCGCGAGGGAAGGCGACGGTGTGGTGCAGATGGATCAGTCGCCGCTGACTGGCGATTTGCTGTTGTTGCCGGTGCAACACAGTTTTTTTGCCGATGAGATTCCCCAGCGTCATCACTGGAACCAATCTGCGGTGCTGCAACCGCACCAGCCGTTGCAGGTACCGCTGTTGTTGGCCGCACTGCAGGCATTGATCGTGCATCACGATGCCTTGCGCAGCACCTTTATAGAAGGCGCACAGGGCTGGAACGCGGCCTACCGTGGTCCGGATCAGCACCAGGCTGAACAGGTGCTATGGCAAACCACATTGAACAGCGTCGAAGAGCTTGAGGCCTTGGGCGAAGAGGCCCAGCGCAGTCTCGACCTAGGCGCAGGCCCGTTATTGCGTGCGGTGTTGGCACAGTTGGCCGACGGTTCACAGCGCTTATTGCTGGTGATCCATCACTTGGTGGTGGACGGTGTGTCGTGGCGCATCCTGCTTGAAGACTTGCAAAGCACTTATCAACAACTGGCCCAAGGCGCCCCTGTGACACTGCCAGCCAAGACCAGCGCCACCCGCGCCTGGGCTGCTCGCCTGCAGACCTACGCCCACAGCCCGGCGTTACAACACGAGCTGGTTTGGTGGCAGACGCAATTGCAGGGCAGCCCGGTCGGTTTGCCGGGTGCCGATCCACAGGCGAGTCTGAGCAACCAACTGGCCCTGAGTGTGAGCACACACCTGGATGCCACCTATACTCGGCGCTTGCTGCACGACGCGCCGAGTGCCTATCGCACCCAGATCAATGACCTGCTATTGACTGCTCTGGCGCGAGTTATTACGCGCTGGAGCGGCGACGCTTCGATGTTGATCCGGCTTGAAGGTCATGGCCGCGAAGATCTGTTCGATGACATCGATCTGACTCGCACTGTCGGTTGGTTCACCAGCCTTTACCCCGTGCAACTGGCACCGGCCGATTCCCTGGCTGCCTCCCTGAAGCGTATCAAGGAGCAGCTGCGAGCCGTTCCCGACAAGGGCCTGGGGTTCGGTGCCCTGCGTTACCTGGGTAATGCTGCAACGCAACAGGCGTTGGCGGCCTTGCCGCAGCCACGTATCACCTTCAATTATCTGGGGCAGTTCGATGCCAGCTTCGACAGCGGCGAACAGCCAGGACTGTTCACGCCGACCGCTGATGCCAGCGGTGCCGAGCAAAGCCCGCAGGCACCTTTGGGCAACTGGCTGGAAATCAATGGTCAGGTCTATGGTGGCGAGCTGAAGTTGAACTGGAGTTTCAGCCAGGCGATGTTCGGTGAAGCAACCGTCAAGTGCTTGGCCGACGACTATGCTTTGGAACTCAAGGCTCTGATTGATCATTGTTGCGAGTCGGCGCATCAGGGCGTGACGCCGTCGGACTTTCCGTTGGCGCGGTTGTCCCAGGACCAGTTGGATGGCTTGGCACTGAACGTGGCTGAAGTCGAAGACCTGTACCCATTGTCACCCATGCAGCAAGGCATGCTGTTCCAATCGCTGTACGGCGAAGGTTCGGGTGACTACATCAACCAGATGCGCATTGATGTGCAGGGCCTGGATGTGGCGCGCTTCCACCAGGCCTGGCAGGTGGCGGTGCAACGCCACGAGATCCTGCGTAGCGGTTTTGTCTGGCAGGCGGAGCTTGAACAGCCTTTGCAGGTGGTCTACAAACAGGTGCGCCTGCCGTTCATGGCGTTGGATTGGCAGACCCGTAAAGACTGCAACCAGGCCCTGGATGAGCTGGCTGAGTCGGCACGCACCCAGGGTTTTGTCCTGGAGCAGGCACCGCTGTTGAGCTTGACGCTGGTACGTACGGGGGCGACGAGCTACCACCTGATTTACACCAATCACCATATTTTGATGGATGGCTGGAGTGGTTCGCAGCTGTTCGGCGAGGTGTTGCAACAGTATGCCGGTGAGCCGCTGCCAGCGCCGACCGGGCGGTACCGTGACTACATCGCCTGGCTGCAGGCACAGGACAAAGCCGTCAGCCAGGCGTTTTGGAAGGCGCAACTGGTCAACTTGCAGGCGCCCACGCGCCTGGCCGGTGTCGTAGAGGCTGAGGTGGATGAGGCCAAGGCGGTCAATGGCGAGCATCGCTTGAGCCTGGATGCTGCGCAAACCGATCACCTCAAAGCCTTCGCCCAACGTCACAAGGTGACCCTCAATACCCTGGTGCAGGGCGCCTGGTTGTTGCTGTTGCATCACCACACCGGGCAAGCCACCGTAGCATTCGGCGCCACGGTAGCAGGGCGTCCGGCGGAACTGCGTGGCATTGAACAGCAGGTCGGCTTGTTCATTAACACGCTGCCGGTGGTGGCGACGCCGGATGCGCAAATGTCGGTCAGCCATTGGCTAGAGCAACTCCAGCAACAGAACGTTGGCTTGCGTGAGCATGAACACACGCCACTGTTCGAGATCCAGCGTTGGGCCGGGCTGGGTGGAGAAGCGCTGTTCGACAGTATCCTGGTGTTCGAGAACTACCCGGTGTCCGAGGCGCTGGAGCAGGGCGCACCGTCGGGGCTGCGTTTTGGCGCAGTGCACAGCCTGGAGCAGACCCACTATCCATTGACCGTGTTGTTGGCTATAGGCCAGACACTGGGCTTGGAGTTCAACTACTCCCGCCAAGCTTTCAGCGGCGCGCATATCCAGCGCTTGGCCGAGCACTTCCAGCAGTTGCTGCTGGCCTTGGCCAGCGACGGCAGTCAACGCCTTGGCGCGTTGCCCTCAGTGGCGCAGGCCGAGCGTCAGTGGGTATTGCATGATTGGAATGCCACTGCGGTGGATTACCCGCTGGATCAAGCGGTCCACACGCTGATCGAGGCACAGGTGCTGCGTACACCGGATGCACCTGCCTTGATTTTCGCGGGGCAAGCCTTGAGTTACAGCGCGTTGAACGCCCGGGCCAATCGCCTGGCACATCGCTTGATAGCTGCCGGGGTTGGCCCGGATGTGCTGGTGGGGCTGGCGGCGGAGCGCTCGGTGGAAATGGTGGTTGGCCTGTTGGCGGTGCTCAAGGCCGGTGGCGCTTATGTGCCGCTGGACCCCGAGTACCCTCGTGATCGCCTGGCCTACATGCTGCAAGACAGCGGTGTGCAACTGCTGTTGACCCAGGCTCATCTACTGGCGCAACTGCAGGTTCCTGCCGATGTACAAACCCTGGTGCTGGAACATGGCGATACCTGGCTGGAAACCTTCAGCAGCCACAACCCGAATATCCCGTTGCACGGCGAAAACCTTGCCTATGTGATCTACACCTCCGGCTCCACCGGTCAGCCCAAGGGCGCTGGCAACCGCCATATCGCGCTGACCAACCGCCTGTGCTGGATGCAGCAGGCATATGGGCTCAAGCCACACGACAGCGTGTTGCAGAAAACTCCGTTCAGCTTTGACGTGTCGGTGTGGGAGTTTTTCTGGCCGCTGATGACCGGCGCACGTCTCGTAGTGGCGGCACCGGGCGATCATCGTGATCCAGCCAAGTTGGTACGGCTGATCAACGAGCAACAGGTCACCACATTGCATTTCGTTCCTTCTATGTTGCAAGCGTTCTTGCAAGACGCGGCGGTTACTTCATGCCAGAGCCTGCAACGCATCGTTTGCAGTGGGGAGGCGTTGCCTGCGGATGCCCAGCAACAGGTGTTCGCCAAATTGCCCTACGCCGGGTTGTACAACCTGTATGGCCCTACCGAAGCCGCCATTGACGTAACCCACTGGACCTGTGTCGAGGAAGGTCGCGACGCCGTACCCATCGGCCGACCCATTGCCAACCTGGGCTGCTACGTGCTGGACGACAACCTGGAACCTGCGCCAGTGGGTGTGCTGGGCGAACTGTATTTGGGCGGTATTGGCTTGGCGCGGGGTTATCACCGCCGTGCGGCGCTTACCGCCGAGCGGTTTGTGACCGACCCGTTCGGCAGCGGCACGCGCCTGTATCGCACCGGTGACCTGGCGCGTTATCGCGACGATGGCGTGATTGAATATGCCGGGCGCATCGATCACCAGGTCAAACTGCGTGGCTTGCGCATAGAGTTGGGCGAAATCGAAGCGCGCCTGCTGGAACTCGACAATGTCCGCGAAGCCGCGGTGCTGGCGGTGAACGGTACCCACCTGGTGGGTTACCTGGTGCTGCAACAGCCGCTTGAAGAGTGGAAGGCAGGGGTGGTTGCACACCTGGCCGAGCAGTTGCCCGACTACATGGTCCCGGCGCAGTGGGTGGTGCTGGCGCAGATGCCGTTGAGCCCGAACGGCAAGCTGGACCGTAAGGCGTTGCCCAATCCAGAGGCTCACGGTGCGGCGCAATACCAGGCGCCCGTGAGCGAGATGGAGCAGCAAATCGCGGCGGTCTGGAGCGAGGTGCTGGAGGTGGAGCGCGTAGGGCTCAACGACAACTTCTTCGAACTCGGTGGCCATTCGTTGCGAGTGCTGATGCTCAAGGAGCGAATTCGCAAGGTCAGCGGCGTGAACCTGTCTGTCAGCCAATTGATGCTTAACCCCACCGTGGCGGGGCAGGTCAAATGCCTGCTGGGCAATAGCCGGTCTTCGTTGATCGTCAAGCTCAACCAGCAGACGCAAGGCACGCCGTTGTTCCTGTTCCACCCAAGCTTCGGCTCGGTGCATTGCTACACCGCGATTGCCCTGGCCTTGCGCGAGCAGCGCCCTGTGTTCGGGGTAATGTGTCGTGCCTTGGCCGAAGAGGGCGCCACGGTGCCGCAATGGCAGGTAATGGTCGAGGACTACACCGCGCAATTGTTGGTGGCCCAACCCGAAGGCGCGTTCCGTCTGGGTGGCTGGTCATTGGGCGGCAACCTGGCGATGGAGGTGGCCTACGGCCTGGAGCAAGCCGGCCGAGAAGTGGAGTTTGTCGGCTGGATTGACGCTGCGCCGCCGCAGTGGGTCAAACACTATTGGGACGCGGTGGTGGTCGAGGACGCTCGCGAGGTCTCAGCCAATGAGCGCCGCGCAGCGTTGCTGGGGGTTATGTTTCCTGAGTTCGCCGAGTCTATCCAACACGCCTGGCAGCAATGCCAACGGGATACCGAGAATGAAGCGGGACAATGGCAGGAGTTTGTGAACTGGGCTGAACAGTCTTTGGGCGAAGCCTTCACGGTGATCAAGGATGAATTACTGCGCGGCAATGAGGCGCAGATTTCCTGGGACGTTGACCGGGCACTCAGTGAGCGTTTGCTGCAAGCTGACTTCAAGCCGATCAAGGCTCCCGTCACTTGTTGGTGGGCGTCCATGAGCCGGGCAGGGCGCTTCAAGGACCTGATCGAGCAGCAAATGGCAACGGTGATCAGCCAAGGGCGCATCGAGCGCTCAGTGATGATTGAGACCGATCATGACGGCATTATCGACAGCGCGGTGTTCATCAGCAGTTTGGTAGAGGCGTTGAGGTAAGCCGCCGCTCAGCCACAAAAACCCGGATCCTGTGTCCGGGTTTTTTATGCTCCAATCCCTCTTCGCCAGTATTTCTGCACGCCCAAAAAAAAGCCCGGTGAGCATGGGATGCTCAACGGGCGTTTGATCGATTGACGCGTGGAATCAGAAGTCCCAGCGCGTGCTGACCATCACATTACGTGGCTCACCGTAGGCGGCCGAGTTATAGAAACCCACGTTGGTGTAGTAAGACTTGTCGAAGATGTTGTTGAAGTTGACGGTAGCCGACAGGTTCTTGGTGACCTGATAGCGGGTCATAAGGTCCACCAGCCAGTAGGATTCCTGGGTGATGTCTTGGTCTTTCTTGAGCGGCTCGTTCCAGATTGAATTCCAACCTTTGGTCTGCCAGCGTACACCGCCACCGATGGTGAACTTGTCCAGGTCGCCCTTGAGTTTGTAGGTGGTGTTCAGGTTGACCTGATGCTCGGGTTCGAAGGTGGAGAGTTTCTTGTCGTCTTCGTCTCGTACGATCTTGTGGGTGTAGCCACCTTGAAGTTGCCAGCCTGGGCTCAACTCACCGGAAATTTCCGCTTCGTAGCCTTTGGTGACGGCCTTGGAACTCTTGAACGCCCAGTTGTTCGGGGCAGGTGTCTGGTTGTTGTAGGCGTCATCCGAGATGGGGCGGTTAGTCTCATGCACTTCGAAGTAAGCGATGCTGGTGTTGAGGCGGCCATCGAAAAACTCGCCCTTGAGGCCCAACTCATAGTTCTGCCCTTCGTCCGGCTCCAGCAGCTTCTCGTTACGGTCCTTATAGGTGCTTTCCTGCGGTTGGAAAATATCGGTGTAGCTGGCGTATACCGAGAAGTTGTCGTTGAGGTCGTAGATCACGCCGGCGTAAGGAATGAACCGCCCGGTTTCCTTGTAGGAAGGGTTGTTGCCAGTCACGTGATAGTTGGCCACGCGCCCACCCAGGATTACGTTCAGATCGTCAATCACGTTGAAACGCGCGGTCAGGTAATACCCGGTTTGACGGATAGTGTCGTCGATGTGCTGTTGGGCAGGACCGTAAATAGGCTTGGCGATATGGCCGTTCCAGTTATAGAAATCGACCTTGTTACCGCCAGGCCATTCCGGCGACCAGTACCCCTTGCCTTGCCAGCGTGAGGTGCCGATTGAGCCGCCCACCACCAGTTCATGCTCGCGGCCAAACAGGCTGAAAGGGCCGGTGGCGTAGAGGTCGGCCGAGGTGCTCTTGGTCTCGCCGGTGTATTTCTGCCCGTTGATTTCGGCGGTGCCATCGGCTGCCGGCTGGACGAATTGGATCGAACCCAGGTCGGCGTGGTAGCTGTTGATCTTGTGGTCGAGCTGGAATTTGGTCACCCAGCCGTCGCCCAGGTCATGCTCGAGCATGGCAAAGGCGGTACGCGTGTTTTGCTCCCACGAACTCCAGGTGGTGCCGTTGTTGTAGGAGCGCGGCATTTTGTTGATGCTGCCGTTGGAGTTGACCAGCGGGAAGGAGCCGGACCAACTGGAACCCTGCGGAATATTGTCCTGGTAATCGAAGCCCACCGTCAGCATGGTATCCGGAGACAGGTCGAACTCGGTGATGCCGTAGTAGGTTTCGGTCTTGCGCGAGTAGTGGTCCATAAAGGACTTCTTGTCCTGATACGCAGCCACCGCACGGCCACGGATATTGCCGCTGTCGGTCAAGGGGCCACTGACATCCACTTCGCTGCGGTAGTTGTCCCAGGAGCCCGCACCCAATTGCACATGGCCCTTGAAGTCCGCGGTTGGCTTCTTGCGGATCAAGTTGATGGTCGCACCCAGGGAACCGGCACCGTTGAGCAGGCCGGTAGCGCCCTTGAGGACTTCAACACGGTCGTAGATTGCCATGTCGCTCAGGGTGTTGCCCGCCGAATAGCCGACGTTACGCACAGTCGATGGAATACCGTCGTACTGGAAACTATTGACCGAAAAACCACGGGAATAGTAGTTGGTGCGGTCGGAGTCGTAGGCGGAAACGGTGATGCCCGGCGTATGGCGCATCACGTCATCCATGTTGTTGAGGCCAAAATCCTCGATGTGCTGGCGAGTCACCACGGTGATCGACTGCGGAGTTTGCCGTGGGGTCAACGTCAAACGTGTAGCCGTGGCAATCGTGCCAGGCGTGTAGGAACCAGAACCTTCGGTGACGTTGCCCAGGTAGTTGGCGGTCACTTGCGTCGGGCTCAGCTCCAGCCCACCACCACTGCCAGCAGCAGTGACGGTCAAGGTATTGCCATTGAGGTTATAGGTGGTCTGGCTACCGGCCAGCAATGCAGCTATGGCCTGCTGCGGCTGCATCTTGCCCTTGACGGCGGGGCTGTTCTTGCCCTGCACATCGCCCGGGCTGTAGAGCACTTGCACATTGGTCTGGCGGCCAAATTCCTGCAGTGCGCTCCCCAGCGACTGTGCAGGAATATTCAGCTCGATCTCCTGGGCTTGCACATAACCTGCAATTGGCATCGACACAGCCAGCGCCAGGGCACTGGGCAAGAGGTTGATGTTCAGGGCCCGGCGCATGGATAGCGCTTTGCTCAGGGGGCTGAGACCGAGTCGTGCTGGCATGGATGCTTTCTCTTCTGTGTTTTAAGTGGGCAATTCTAAGTGTTTATTGAGGTTAGTTCTCATTACCACTAGTGAGACGTTCCTACTTCGCAAAACCGGAAAAAATATTCGATGCATCATGCAGGCTCCATTTCATGCACCACCTGGCCAGCGCGCAGGCGCACCAATTGGTCGGCAATGTCGAAATAACGGTCGTCATGGCTGATCACGATGATGGTCTTGCCCAGGCGTTTGAGGTCCGGCAGTAGCTCGGTGTAGAAGATGCGGCGAAAGGCCGGGTCCTGGTCGGCAGCCCATTCGTCGAACACCAGTACCGGGCGCTCCTCCAGCCAGGCATTGACCAGGGCCAGGCGTTTGCGTTGGCCGGTGGACAGGTCGGTGGTGCTGAACACGCCATCCTTGACGCTGACCTTGTGCGCGATTTCCAGGCGCTCAAGGTATTGGGTGGCGCTGTCCAGGGACTGGGCGGCGCTGCCTTGTACCAAATCGTCGAACAGGTAGTAGTCAGAAAACACCGTAGTGAACAACTGCCGATAATCGTCGCGTTCAGGGTCGGTCACCGCTGTGCCGTTGAGCACAATCTCGCCAGCCTGAGGCGGATACAGGCCCAGCAGCAGCTTGATCAAGGTGGTCTTGCCGCTACCGTTTTCGCCGACGATAAATACGATATCGCCTTGCTTGATGCTGAGGTTGATCGGCCCCAGATGGAACGGCTGGCTGCCTTCTACCGCTGGTGGGCTGTAGCTGACGCCACGCAGTTCAAGGCTGTTGACCAGCGGCTTTGGCGCTTCACTGTCGTCCATCAACAAGTGGGGCTCTGGCGAAGAAAAACGCTCCGACAGTTCGCTGATGCGCCCAAAGGCAATCTTGGCCTTGCCCACGACCGGCAAGTAACCCAGCAGGTGCTCCAGTGGACCCTTCATGTACAACAGCACCAGCACGAAGCCAGTAATCACCGTAGGGTCGGGGTTGGGGTTGTACGCCTGCATCGCCAAAGCCAGGCCGATGACCACGAAGAACAGCATCGAGCCAAAGGTCTTGGCCAGAATATAAATATTGACCGAGCGCACCTGGATGTCGCTGATGCGGTCAGCGGTTTCCTGGATGCGATGGGTGTTCATGCGAAACCGCCGCGGGCGGTGCATGCGCAATTCCTTCGCGCCGGAGGCAATCGCATTGTAATAGCGCTGCAATTCATCCTCGTGGCTGCGGGCCAGGTCGAAGCCCTGAATGCCTTTGCCGCCGGCAATGAACTGCACGGCGCTACCGACAATGATCGCGACCACCATCATCAGAAACATCGGCACCGACAGGTAAGCCAGGTAACCGAGGCAACCCAGGGTAACGGTGGCGGCGATGGCCAGGGGGGTGAAGGCAAAGGAAAAATCGCTGATGGTGTCCACGTCGTGGGTCAGCACCGGGATCAGGCGGTGGGAGCGATACTGCTCGATCTGCCCGATCGGAGCTGACAGCACCTTTTCACCCAGATCCTTGCGCAGGGCGGCAATGATCCGTTGGCCGACATAGTTGGTGCCGATGTCGGAAATGATCGAACTGATAAGCGCCACCACGCACAAGGCGGCAAAGGTCAGGACCACGCCCTGTGTCATGCCGCCCTCGGAATGCAGAGCATTGTTGATGGTTGCCAGCAGCAGGGTGATGGCCAAGCCGCCGACCATGCCGAGGGCAACGGAGACCGTCACAATGGTGCGAAAGGGCCTGAGCAATGCGAGCAAACCTTTGAAGGCGCCGCGCTTGGGGTCGGTCATAAATACTTCCCGGAAAGTGAAAAAGAGGGGGCTGGGCACACAGACCCTTACCCATGACAAACGAAGCTGTGGCGTGACTATTTAGCGCGGCGTGCCGGGCGGTGGCAGTGAGCGATAAATTGCCCGGGGCCTGGTTCGTTCTTGTTCTGTAGGCGCACGTGTATCAATGCCGTGCGTGGCCCTTTGAGCGAGAGCGAAACACATGACGAAAAAGAACCTGGTGTATGTCTGGTCCCTGAGAAATGCCGCCGCCGACAAGGCGGGGCAGCCGGTGGCCTATAAAGACCACGAGCGCTATATGAAATCGGTGCTGGAGTTTCTGGTGGGCTCGCTCAACGACACGTCGCTGGGCGAGGCTTACAACCTCGTAGGCGTGGTGTATGACGACGATGAGCAAAACCCGCGGGACCAGCAGTTGGTGGCGGACTACGGCTTCGCCTACCAGCCGGGTCGCCAGTGGCTGTACCCGGCGGACTTGCGTGTGCAGGGCAAGTTGGTCAATGACCTGCTGCTGAGCGTGCCGTCCACCTATCGCCGCCTGCCACGGGGCAGCGCCGAACATATCGCTGGCAAGCAGGATTTCGAGCGTCGCCTGCATGACACCCTGGTGGAGCTGAAGGCTGACATCGTGGTGCTGGATGGTTTGTTGGTGATCCTCGACGAACTGGTGCGCCCGGGTGCGCCGTTTGCGCGGCGCATCATGAACATTCATCCGGGCATCCCCCGCCTCGAATCGCCTTACGAACGCCGTGGGGCGTACGCCACCTGGAATGCGCTGTACGGCGCGCGTGGGCAGGCAATCACCGACTGGGCGACCAAAGCGACTCAAGCGTGCGAGCCGTTGTATTGGACGGGTGCGTCATTCCACTACGTGGATAACGGCATCGACTCGGGAGAGGTGTTCCACGACGTGCTCAAGACCGAGATTTCGCCCGAGGACACCATCCTTGAGTTGCGCTGGAACAACTTCAACAACAGCCTGTTCCCGGCGCTGCATGAAGGCTTGGCGCTGTTGGCCAGACAAGGCTGAACGGGCGGGCGCGAACCCTGTAGGAGCGAGCTTGCTCGCGAAAATCTCACAGACGCCGCGTTTATTCAGAGAACACGCGTCATCGTTGACGTTTTTCGCGAGCAAGCTCGCTCCTACAAGGTATTAGAGCTCGCGCACGACCCGAAACCCAATCCAGTCCCCGCGCGTCTGCGGGTAGATATTGTTGCGATTGCCCGAGCGTGAAAACACCGGCGCCTCGCCCCAGTCATTGCCGCGAATCTGGTAGGCCTCGCAGTTGGGCTCCACCCAGGCACTGCCATCAGTCGGCGCGCCGACGTAGTTCGGATGCTCGCAATCAGCCACCCGCTCATACACATTGCCGTGCATGTCATACATGCCAAAGGCATTCGGTGGGTAGCTGCCCACAGGCGACGAATAGCTGTAGCCGTCCGCCGGGCCGTAGGTGTTGGCGTGCTGGGCGATGCTGTAGCCCTTGCCTTCGTCGAACGGGAAGGGGAACGGGCCGGTGGTGCCGGCGCGGGCGGCGTATTCGCGTTGGGCTTCGCTGACCATGTGGTACGTGTGCCCGGTCTTCTTCGACAACCAACTCACGTATTGCCTGATGTCGTCCATGTCCATGCACACTGCCGGCTGGCGTGGGCCCTGGGGGTAGCGTGGCTTGCTGGCGATACATTCGCGGCCGGGGCGGTCGTCGCCGTTGGCGATCTTCACGCCGGTCTGGCGCACGTAACTGTCCCATTCGCCAGCGGTGATGTGAAAACGGCTCATGGCGAACGGCTTGGCGAAGGTCACTGCATGCATGGGGCCTTCGTCGGGCTCGCGGCCCACTTCGTCTTCCGGCGTACCCATGGTGAAGGTGCCGGCGGGCAGCACCACCATTTCCGGGCAGTCCTTGCAGTCTTTGAAGACCTTGCCCGGTTGTGGGGCGGCGGCGTGGGCCAGGCCGGGCAGCAGGGCGCCGCACAGGGCGGTGAACGCCACGGCGGTCAGGGGTTTGAGTCGGGATGGAGTCATGTGGGCATCTCGTTCAAAGGGAAAAATGTCATAACCGCTGGCTCAGCAAGGTCATGAAGCGCTGGATCTCACCCGAACTGTTGAGCAGGCCGGGCGAGGTGCGAATCACCGGGCCGACGTCACGGTCTACCGCGTCCACCACCACGCGGTTTTTCATCAGGTAGGCCGCGATGGCGTCGCTGTCCTGGTTCTTGACTCGGAAGAAGGTGAAACCTGCTGACAGCTCGGGGCTGCGCGGGGTGACCAATTCGATCTGCGAGTGAGCCAGCAACTGGTCTTTGAGTTCGGTATTGAGCGCATGGATACGTGCCTGCACCGGCGCCTTGCCCAATTTGAGGTGCAGCTTGAAGGCCTCGTCGGCGGCCCAGCGATGTTCGAAGGCGTGGTAGCCGCCGGGCGTCATGGTCGTGGCGAAGTCCTTGTCTTCGCAGAAGGTCGGAATCATCGGTGTGACGTATTTGTTTTCGCTCTCGCGGGCGCACACCAGGCCGGTGCCGCGCGGGCCGAACATCCACTTGTGGGTGCCGGCGATGAAGAAGTCGCAGTGCATATCGGGGAAGTCGAGGTCTTCCACGCCGAAGCCGTGCACACCATCGACGACATAGAGCAGGCGGTCCGGCTCGTCGCGGTTGCGGTTGTGTTCGGCCACCAGCTTGCCGATTTCGCCAATGGGCAATTTCACGCCGCTGCCCGACTGCACCCACGTCATGCCCAGCACGCGAGTGTTAGGACGGATATTGCGCTGGATATTGCCCAGCACTTCATCGGCCGAGACCTGATTGGGGTTTTTGAACAGGCGTATTTTACGCACCTGGGTTTGCTCCTTGCGTACCCTGAAGTCCAGGCTGAACGCAGTGGCGTAATGCTCATGCACCGTGGTGAGGATTTCCTGGTCGGCGCGTACCTTGATCCCGCCATAAATCATCGCCAGCCCTTCGGACGTGCTGCCGGATAGGGCGATCTGCGCTGGCGTGGCGTTCAGGTAGCGGCCGGCCCACTCGCGCACTTGGCCCTCACGCTTCCAGGTTTCCTGAAGGTCCCAGTCCATGGCCAAACCCGGGTTGCGGTCGATCTGCTGGCGGTAACGCTCGATGGCCTCGCGCACGGGCCTTGGGTGCGAGGTCACCAGGAAGTTGGAAAAGTGCAGGTAATTCGGGTCCTGGTTGAACAGTTGCTTCAATCCCGTCCATGGGGCGTTCGTAGCGGCGGCCACTGCCTGGGGCAGCAACGCGGTGCCCAGCGGCAGGCTCGCGGCAAGAAGGCCGGCCTGCTTGAGAAATGTACGGCGGTCGGTCATGGACTTACTTCGTGGTGGTTAGCGATTGGCCAATGGCTTGGCGGCTTTTTGTACCTGGTCCCACACCCGCAGGAAATTGCCCCCCCACAGCTTGGCAATATCGGCTTCGGAGTAGCCGCGCTGGATCAGTTCGGCGGTGACGTTGCGCACCTCGCCGACGTTCTCCCAGCCCTGGAGGCCGCCGCCGTCGTTGAAGTCCGAGGCAATGCCGACATGATCGATGCCGATCTTGCGCACGGTGTAGTCGATGGCGTCGCCCAGGTCCTTGAGCGTGGCCTTGGGTTCTTCCTCGAGGATGGCGTACAGCGCGCTGGCGTACTGGCCGAAGCGTTGCTCGGGCCAGGCGGCAATGATTGCATCACCGGGCATCAGGGCCATGGCCAGGTTGGGCAGTGGCGGCAGGTCGAAGCGTGCGCGCAAGGTATTGAGCTTGTCCTGGGTCGGCTGGCTCAAGGGGCGCAGGTAGGCGGGGAAGCCCACCACCTGCACCACGCCGCCGCTGTTCTTGATCAGTTGCAGCTCCTTGTCGCTGAGGTTGCGCGGGATGTCCACCGATGCCCGTGGCGCCGAGTGGGACGCCACCATCGGCGTGCGGCTCAACTGCGCGACTTGCTCCAGCGCCTTGGTCGACATCTGCGACACGTCGATGATCACCCCCAGGTCATTGAGGCGATGCACCGCTTGCTGGCCGATAGGCGACAGGCCCTCAAGGGCATCAGTGGAGTCATTGAAGAACGGCAGCGGGCGCGACGAGTCGGACCAGGCGTTATTGCCGATGTAGCTGAACCCGAACATGCGCATGCCGCGTGCGGCCCACAGGTCCAGCTGGTTCAGGTCGTTGCCCAGGGGGTAGGCGTTGAGCATGCTGATAAAAATCGCGAACTTGCCTTCGCCGTGCAGGCGTCGCATATCGTCCGGGGTGTAGGCAATGCCCACCTGGTTGGGAAAGTCACGCACCATGCCGGAGATGATCTTGTAGCGCACTTCCTGCTCGTGCCGGGCCTCTTCGACAAAACCGTCGGTGGGCTTGTGCGGGGCGTTCGCGCCGTTCCAGATTTCCGGCCAGCCGAAGATCGTCAGCGCGGCGCCTGACAACCGGCCGCGGGCCGCCTTGGCCAGGTCGAACTGGCCGCTGCCATCCTTGTCGGCCTCATTGCCCGCCGTGCCGAAATCCAGGGGCAGGGTGATGTGGCTGTCGAATGACAACAGGCGGTCCTGCATTTCATTGGCCTGCTTGATCACCTCCAGCGGGTAGCCGGCGTTGCCTTTGAACCACTGATCCCAGACCAGCAAGCCAGCCCCGGCGCCGATCGCCAGGGCCAACGGCAGGCCGATATACAGCGCCTTTTTCGAACGTGGTTTTGTCATTGCCATCTCAGTCAGTTGAGGCCTTTGCTATCAGGGAAGAACGAGCGATGACGGGGGAAATTTAGGTGGCGGGGGCAGGGCGGTAAATTTCGTCGGGCTGCAAACGTTCTAGCTCTGATCAAGCCGTTTCCTAAGGTAGCCAATGACAATCTCTCGACGTGGGTTCATCGCAGGCCTGGCGCTGACCGGTGCAGCGGTGCCCGCGGCCTTTTATGCCCATCGCGAGTTGACGCGGGAAGACGAGTTTCCCATCACCCCCGGCGAAGCCACGGTCGACCTCGCTGACACCCAGGGCCAGCATCTGGCGAACACCCTGCGGGGCGTCTGGAGCCTGCGCCTGGAAGGCTGCGATGCGGGCCTTGAGGGCCTGCCGCTGCAAGGCCTGGAGTTGCTGCTGGACATCGCCCCCCGTGGCCGTGGCCTGCGCGGTTACCTGGATACCGCCGAGCAGCTGCGCGCTGAAGGCGAGCCGCGCTACCGCGTCCTGGGCGACCTGCTGACGGGCGAGGGCGCCGTGCTCTATTGGCGCTTGATCGACCGCGATTCCGCCGGCGGCGTGCCGGCCTATGAATTCAAGATGACCCTCGATGAAGTCTGGGCCGACTTCGGCAATGCCGGCAGCGCCACCCTCAGCGGGCACATCCTCGACCTGGACCGGCCCCTGGCGCTGACCGAACGCGACAACCGTTTTATCGCCCACAAACAACTGTTCCCCGAAGCCCGCCAGCGCATCGGCCTCAACCCGACCTTGCTGGCCTGGCTGATTTCCCCCGAGCACCGGCTGTTTCACCAACTCTGGCACGCCACCCGTGACCAATGGCACAAGCTCTCCGAAGAAAAACGCGAAGCCCTGCGCGGCATTGGCTGGCAACCGGGGCCCCGTGGCCAGGAACGCGACGCCCGTGGCAAGCGCAAGGACCGCAATGGTTCGGGCATCGACTTCTTCTTCATGCACCGCCACATGCTCGGCACCGCACGTTCCATGCAGGACTTGCCCTCCTGGCCGCAATTCCCCGAGCCGCAACCGGCGCTGGAGCGTGATCGCCTGGGCTTTGTGCGCTACTTCGACAACCACGACGGTTTTGCGCTGCCGCCCTGTTGGTCAGCGCCGGATGACGCTGACTACACCCAGTGGGTCAGCGATATCAAGGCGGCCGAGACCTACCACAGCAACTTCCAGGTGTGGGAATCCCAATACCGCGACCCGCGTTACCTGGCCAAGTTGAGCCTGGGTCAGTTGGGCTCGGAAATGGAACTGGGGCTGCACGACTGGCTGCATATGCGCTGGGCTTCGGTGCCCCGCGACCCGTCCAACGGCGCGCCGGTACCCTTTGCCCGTGACCCCGCAGACTTTGCCCCACGTTGGTATGCGCCGGAGAACGACTTTCTTGGCGACCCGTTTTCATCCCACGTAAACCCGGTGTTCTGGCATTTCCACGGCTGGATCGATGATCGCATCGAAGACTGGTTTCGCGCCCACGAACGCTTCAACCCAGGCGAGGTGACTCGGCTGAAAGTCAACGGCGTGGCCTGGTTTGCCCCGGGCCGCTGGGTCGAAGTCGGCGACCCTTGGCTGGGACCGGACACCCACGGCTGCAGCACCACACCGGGGCTGCAGCAGGGGCGCTCGATGGAGATGGACCCGGAGATCATGAAGCTGGCCCTGCGCATTACTTTCGGCGCCGATGAAGAGCTGCTCAAAGGGCTGTTCAAGCGCGTGCCACAGCGGCCATGGTATGCACGGCATTTGAAGGTCAAGCGCGAGGCTTAGCAGGCGTTTTTAAACCTGCTCTTCCCCGCGCAATTGCGCACTCATTTCATCGCAACTGTGTGCCCAGTCGCTCAACCATTGCGGCAGCGGCGGCGAGGTGTCGTCCAAGCCCAGCTCGCGGATAAATTCGGCCGGGGGCAGGGTGCCCTTGGCAGAGCGAAACAGCCCACGCATCACGACCACGCCGACCACTCGCCCATTGCTGACGAAACGGTGCTCCATCAGGTTCCACTTGTGGTCCCAGCCGAGAATGCGAGTGTGCACTTCGAATACTTCGAACAGCTTCAATTCCCGGCGAAACTTGCCCCAGGTATCGCCGACTATCGGCATGGCCTTGTGGCGCAGTGCCACGCGAAAGGCGCCGGTGCGCAGCACAAAATCCATGCGCGCCACGTCGGCCAGGGTGAAATATCGGCCATTGGTGACATGCCGGTTCAGGTCCAGATCCAGCGGCCAGACCCGCATGCGCACCACCGTGGTGGCCAGGCCATGGACCGGTTTGCGCCAGGGGCGGCGCAACAGCATGTGCAGTAATCGAAACCAGAGATTCATAAAGACGCCAGACAGTTGATCAATGGCCGCACTGTACGGAGCCGGAATCGGCTAAGGTAGATGCGTAAATGACTTATTACATGCGAAAAGTGCAAGCTAGAGTTTTTACATGCACGTCACCTTGCTCCTGGCGGATCAATGCTCCGCTGCCAGTGCCACCCTGGCCATGGAAATGCTCAGCGCGGCCAATCTATTCGCCGACAGCCCGCCCTTTCAGGTGACACTCGCGTCCCTGGACGGCCAGCCGGTGACGGTGTGGGGCGGGCAATGCCTGCAGGTACACGCTTGCCTGGCGCAGGTCGCGCACACCGACCTGGTGTTGATTCCCGGTTTTCTCTTCACCCTCAAAGAAGCCATGCCGACGTTCGCCGCCTACGGCCCCTGGTTGCGTGAGCAGCATGAGCAAGGCGCTGTGTTGGCTTCGATGTGCACGGCGGCCTTCATGCTGGCCGAGACCGGGTTATTGCATGGCTTGCGGGCGACGACTCACTGGGCATTTGCCGGGTTCTTCCGGCGCCGGTATGCCCAGGTCAGCCTGGATGAGGGGCAGATCCTCTGCGAAGAAAATCGGCTGGTCACGTGCGGTGGCGCCACGGCGGCGATGGACTTGATGCTGCACCTGATCCGCCGTTTCGGCTCGCCGGAGCTGGCTCACACCTGCGGCAAGTACTTGCTGATCGACGCCGGGCGCACCGAGCAGTCGGCCTATGCGATGTGGTCGCTGCCCAAGAGCCACGGTGATGCGCAGATCCTGCGTGTGCAGCATTGGTTGGAGCAGCACTTTGCGCAGTCATTGGTGATCGACGAGGTTGCCCAGCGCTTTGGCTTTGGGGTGCGTAATTTCAAACGGCGCTTCAAGGAAGCCACGGGGTGTACGCCGATTGGTTATCTGCAGAGCCTGCGTCTGGAGCGCGCCAAGCAGATGCTTGAGTCGACACGGATGACGCTCGATAGCATCACGTATGCGGTGGGTTATGAGGACAGTAATTCGTTTAGGCGGTTGTTTCAGCAACGGGTGGGGATGCTGCCAGCGGCGTATCGCAAGAAGTTCCTGATCGCCCAGGGCGTGAAGACGACCTGACAGCCGACGCCTATCACCTGACACCCCACTATCCAAATGTGGGAGCTGGCTTGCCTGCGATAGCGGCCTGCCAGTCGACACAGTTATACCAAGTACATATCCATTTCTGCGGTAACGGCCACTTAGGGTTCCGCTTTTACAGCGGGTCACTTTTGGAAAAGAGCCCCAAAAGTAACCAAAAGGGCTCTTGCCCCACCACTCGGCACCTCGCCTAGGCTCGGTGTGCCCGTAATCCGCCAGTGATTTGGCGGGCCGCCGCCCCGCGCCATCCATGGCGCGGGGCGGCTAAACCGGCATCCCTGCCGGTTTACCCCCCAAATCCCTGTCGAATTCCGGCCAGCGTGGTTTAACGGGGCGCCTGAGATCAAGAGCAAGATCAAGAGCGGCTCGCTTCGCATCGTGGTTACGTTTTCAGTGTGATGTAGAAGTTGAAGACGAAAAAAAACCGGCTGATCAGGCCGGTTTGGGGTGTCCCGCCAACAGAACGGGGTTATACGTGGGTGCTCAGCAAGCGCTCGGCACCACCTTCAGCGAGACCACGTTCCTGCAGGCGATCCGCACCGCCTTCAGCCAAGCCACGTTCCTGCAAGCGATCAGCACCACCTTCAGCCAGGCCACGTTCCTGCAGACGATCAGCACCGCCTTCAGCCAAACCACGTTCCTGCAGACGATCCGCGCCACCTTCGGCAATACGGGTTTCTATCAGGCGATCCGCGCCGCCTTCAGCGACAACCGGGTGGGCAAAAGCGTTTGCAGCGAGTACCGAGAAAGCGAGGCTAAGCAAGAGTTGGCGTTTCATGATGGTGTGCTCCGAGTGTTTTAGTTGGGTGCCGTTTGGCATGGGTTTGATGTTACGCGTTGCATTTTTTAAGAGAACTTCATTGCGCTGATGGTGACTATCGATGCCAACGATGGTCCCGTTGGCGGGACCATCACTGCGGCCGTCATGGCATTTGCGGCAGTTCGTTGGGGCGCAGGTCAAACACCAGCACTTCGGCGTCTTCGCCGTGGCTCAGGCGGATCTGGCGTTCGTCCCGTACGCGTACACCGTCACCTTCCTGCAAGCGCTGGCCGTTGAGTTCAATGCTGCCGCGCGCCACATGGACGTAGGCGTAGCGATCCGGTGCCAGTTCCAGGCGGGCACTTTCGTCAGCGTCGAACAGGCCGGCATACACCCGTGCGTCCTGGCGCACTTTCAGCGAACCGTTGGCGCCCTCCGGCGAGATGATCAACTGCAAGCGCCCACGTTTTTGCGCTTCTGTGAAATGCTCCTGCTGATAGCGCGGTTTGGCGCCGGCTTCGTTGGGCACGATCCAGATTTGCAGGAAGTGCACACCATGACGCTGGCTGTGGTTGAACTCGCTGTGGGCCACGCCGCTGCCCGCGCTCATCAGTTGCACATCGCCGGGGCGGATCACCGAGCCGGTGCCCAGGGTGTCCTTGTGTTCCAGCGCGCCTTCGAGCACGTAGGAGAAGATCTCCATGTCGCGGTGTGGGTGCTGGCCGAAGCCTTTGCCTGCGGCGACGCGGTCATCGTTGATCACCAGCAGGTCGGAAAAACCCTGTTCCTTGGGGTTCCAGTAGTTGGCGAAAGAGAAGGTGTGGAACGACTTCAGCCAACCGTGATTGGCGGCGCCGCGTTCGGAAGCTTTGCGAAGGGTCAGCATGGTCCAGTCCTCAAGTGAGCGCGGGCTGCGAGATGCAGGGCGCTTGCGTTGAGAAGGAGGTTAATGGTTAACGAATGATTGATTAAGAAGATGAAAATAGAATAACTGTCTCTTTTAAGTTGACAGTTAAAGTCGTGCCATAATGCCCATCGCACTCCTTCTCGATGGACATTTCCCGCTTATGAAAACCGTGGCCATGGCGCTGTTCCCGGACTTCCTGCTGCTCGACATGGCCGGGCCGCTGGAAGTGTTTTCAATTGCCAACCGCTACCTGCCAGCGGCCGATCACTACCAGATCCTGACCATCGGCACTGAGCCCGGCCCGTTGCAGGCCTCCAATGGCGTGAGCGTGCAGACCGACCTGCTGTTGGAACAGGCCCAGGCGGCTTATGACCTGCTGTTGGTGCCGGGCGGCCCCGGCGCCTATAACGAATGCCACCCCGCGCTGTTGCCCTGGCTCAATGCTGCGGCGCCACGAGCTCGGCGTTTTGGCTCGATCTGCACCGGCGCTTTTGTGCTCGGCCATGCAGGTTTGCTCGACGGGCACCGCGTGACCACCCACTGGCACTACACCGAGCGGTTGATCAAGGCGTTTCCCAACGCCATCGTCGAGACCGACCGCATCTATTTGCAGGACGGGCGCCTGATTACCTCTGGCGGCGTCACTGCGGGTATCGACCTGGCCCTGTCGGTCGTTGCCCAGGACCACGGCAAGCAAGTGGCGGTGGACGTGGCCAAGGTGCTGCTGGTGGGGGTGAAACGCCAGGGCGGCCAGGCCCAGTTCAGCCCGATGACTGCCGCCGTGGCGCCCCAGGAAACCCCGATCACCCGCGTGCAGAACCACGTCCTGGCGCATCTGGAACAACCCTTTACCATTGAGTCCATGGCTGAGTTGGCCGGAATGAGCGCGCGCCACTTCGCGCGGCTGTTCGCCAAGGACGTGCAGATGACGCCCATGGTGTTCCTGCAGGGCGCGCGCATCGACCGGGCCCGCCACCTGCTGGAAACCACCGACCTGCCGCTCAAAACCGTGGCCTTCCACGCAGGCTTTGGCAGCGTGCGGCATATGCGCTTTCTGTTCAGCGAAAAGCTCGGGCTGAACCCAACCCAATACCGACAACAGTTCAGTTAACGACACCATGTCCGTCTCAGGCACCCGATTGTCCGTATCGCTCCCCGTGCCAGCATTGTCCTGTCATCGCCAACTGGCAAGATAGCGTCGAGCCCATGGAAAAAGGATGCGCAGGCACTCAAGCACGGGTGTTTCAGCGCTGTGACGGACATGCAAAATGCTACGGCGGTGAGCTTTGGGCCCTACACCTTTCATCGGCAGCAGCGCCTGGTCAGCAAGGCGGGCTGGCCGGTACCGCTGGGCGGGCGAGCCTTGGATATTCTCGCGGTACTGCTCGAAGCGCCCGGGCACTTCATCAGCAAGGCGACCTTGATCGAACGGGTGTGGCCCAACAGCGTCGTCGAAGACAGCAACCTGCGCGTGCACATCGCCGCGCTGCGTCGTGCCTTGGACGGCCAACGCTGGATCCTTAATCACCCCCAGCGCGGTTACTGCTTCTTCGCCGCACCTGCGCAAGACGCGCTGCCAACGCTGCTGCCTCAGCACAACCTGGCTGCGCGGCTCAGCCCGGTGTGGGGGCGTGATGAACTGGTGGGCGTGCTGGCGCGACGTTTGGCCGCGCAGCGGTTGTTGACCCTCACCGGTGTGGCCGGCATTGGCAAGAGCACACTGGCCCTGGCCCTGGCCGAGCGGGTATTGCCGCGTTATCGCGACGGCGTATGGTGGGTCGACATGGCCGCTGTGCAAGCGCCAAGCGAACTGCTCGGTAACCTGACCAGGGTCTTGCCGTTGCATTCGGCGCCCGCCAGCCTCACCGAACTGGGCCGGCGCCTGGCTTCCCGCCAGTTGTTGCTGGTACTCGACGGCGCCGACCTGCTGCTGGGCGCGTGTCGACAGCTGCTGCGTGCGCTGCGTGAAATGGCGCCTGGCATCAGCGTGCTGATCACCAGTCGCGAAGCCTTGCTGGCCCCTGGCGAGTGGATGGTGCGCGTGCCTCGGCTGGCGGGGCCGTCGCCGTCGGCCCATGTCGAACAGGCGATGGGCTGTCCTGCGGTGCAACTGTTCGTGGCGCGCGCGCGTGCCAATCAGCAGGGGTTTAGTTTGCGGCCCCAGGATTTGGCGCCGCTGCGCGACCTGTGTCGGCGCCTGGACGGCCTGCCGTTGGCCCTGGAATTGGCGGCTGCCCAGGTGGATGCGTTGGGCATCGGCGGTGTGCAGGTGCAAGTACGCACGGGTTTGCAAGTGCTGGCCCGTGGGCGCCGCACGGCGGTGGCGCGCCATCGATCACTGACCGCGGCCCTGGATTGGAGCTACGAGCGCTTGAGCCTGCCGGAGTGCTGGCTGTTTCTGCAATTGAGTTTGTTCAAGATAGCAGTCACCTTACCCACCCTGAGTGACCTGGTGGCCGGTACCGAGCTTGAACATGCCGACCTGTCTTACCTGCTGGCACGCCTGGTCAACGTCTCGCTGCTGAGCGTCGAGCCCGGCCTGGGCCCGCCGCGCTATCGCCTGCTCAACTGCGTGCGCAGCTACGCCCTGGGGCAACTGCGGGACCCGCGCCAGGTCGAGCGTTTGCAACAAGGCTATGCGCCTTGCCTGGGCGCGTTCTCAGGCCGGCCGCTTGTCCTGCAACTCGTCGAGCAGGCAGCGCACGCGCAGTAGATCCTGGGTGGCGAAGCCTTCGCTGAAGCGTGCATGGATTGAACTGAGCAAGTCCCTGGCGGCCTGTAGGCGCCCTTGTCGTTGCCACAGTTGCGCCAGGGACGCACCGCAACGCAGCTCCCAGGCCAGGGCACCTTGCTGGTGCGCCAGGCCCAGCGCCTTCAGCAGTAGCGCTTGCGCGGCGTGCTCATCCTCTAGCTGCAAGGCGTACACCCGCAGAATCTCCGGGGCGCACCAGCCCGCCGCGCCACTGCGCGCGCGTTCCAGGGTTGGGGCATCCACCGCATGGGTGCCGAAGGTGATCAAGGTGTCTTGGATCAGGCCCAGGCCTTGCCAATCCGGGTGGCCAAGAATACCGGCGTAATGCCCGGCCCAGGTCTGGAACAACTGCACCGAATGCTTGTGCGATTGCTCCAGCAGCAGCCGTTGCAGGGCTTGGGCGTCGTCTTCGGCGCCGTTGTAGCGGGCGATCACCACTCCAGCCAGGGCCAGGGTGTAGCAGATCGAGGTGCCGTGGTTGATCTGTAGCGCCAACTCCAGCGCCTGGCTGGCGGTGCGCCAGGCGCGCTCGGGAAAGCCCTGCAACCACAGGATTCGCGCCAGCACGGTCAAGGAGGCGACACCCTGGTCGTATTGCACGCCAACCCCGAGGGCAAAGCGGTTCACGTGACCACTTTGGGCCATACGCTGCAGCACCTGCTCGGCGTGGTGCCGGGCAAGGGCCTGGTTCCCGGTGTAATGCTGGCCCAGCGCACGCAGCCGCTGGGCACTCAGGTCCAGCAACGGCTCGGTGTGTGGGTCGAGGCGATCGAACTGCAGGCTCAGCTCCTGCGCTTGGCCATAGCGTCCGGCGCACAGGTTTACCGCCATCAGCCCGGAGACGGCGCGCAACTGGCCTGCACGGTCCTGGCGCGTCTCGGCCAGGCGCGCAGCCCCCTCGAATGCCGCAATGGTCCGAGGCGCAGCGCCCATGGCGTGATAGGAGAGGCTGCCCAGGGCCAATTGCAGTTGCAGGGTCAATTGCGTGCAGGGCGCGGTGACCTGGTCGATCAGCGCCAGCGCCTGGTCCACATAGCCGCCGTGCTCACGCAGCAACGACAATTCTTGCCACAGCGGCATCGCGCTGACCGTCAGGCGGATAGCCAGCAACTGCGCACCGCCATCGGCAAAGCCCCAGTCGAGGGCGGCACGCACGTCTTCGCGCAGCGGTGCGTAACGGTCGATCCACGGCTGTGTGGCGATCAAATCCCAGTCGCCCTGGGCCTGTTCCATCAGCGCCAGGCAGCGTGCGGCGTGGCGCTCTCGCGTGGCATGCAGCTCGCAGGCCTGGCTGAGCTTTTCCAAGGCATAGGTGCGGGTGATGTCCAGTAGGCGATAGACCATCTCGTCATCGCTGGCCTCCACATTCAGCAACGACTTGGCCACCAGTTGCGTAATCGAGCCCAGCACTTCGGCAGGGGCCACCTGCTCACCGGCGATCACCGCCGCTGCGCTGGCCAGGCTGAAGCCGCCACGAAAGACCGCCAGGCGGCGCAGGCAGATTTGTTCGCACGCAGTGAGCAGGTCAAAGCTCCAATCGAGCGTGGCGCGCAGGGTCTGCTGGCGGGGCAGGGCACTGCGTCGCCCACGGGTCAGCAGGCGAAAGTTGTCTTCCATCTGCACCAGCAGGCCCGGCAAGCCAAACCGTTCGATTTGCGCGGCCACCAGTTCGATCGCCAGGGGAATGCCGTCCAGGCGCTGACAGATATCAATCGCCAGGGGCAGTTCAGCGTCGCTGAGGGCAAAGCTCTCCTGGTGGGACATGGCGCGCTCGATCAGCAATTGCATGGCCGGGTAACCCAGGGCCTGGGCACGGTTGCCGGTGGCGGGCGGGCAGGCCAGCGGTTCGAGGCGCTGCACATACTCACCTTCGGCGCGCAGGGCTTCGCGGCTGGTGGTGAGGATGTGCAGGTGCGGTGCATGACGCAGCAGGGTTTCACTGGTCAGGGCGATGTCGTCGAGCAGGTGCTCGCAGTTGTCGATCACCAGCAGCATCTGGCGTGCCTGCAGGCTGCGGGCGAAGCTGGCCAGTGGCGTATTCTCGCCCGGTGTAAGGCCGAGCAGGGCGGCCAGGTTGGGCAGGATCATGGACGCCGCACTGAGCGGCGCCAGGTCCAGCAGGTGAATACCGTCGCGGTAATGCCCGATCAGCAATTCGGCGACGCGCAGGGCGACGGTGGTCTTGCCGATGCCACCGGCGCCGGTCAGGGTGATGAAGCGTTGCTGCGGCAGTTGTTGCACCAGAGCGTCGATCAGCGCTTGGCGGCCGATCATGCGTGTGCGGCGCAAGGGCAGGTTATGGCTGGGGCGTTGGGGCGCGCCGTCGGTGGGCAGCGTCATGGGTTCAATGCTCAGTGGCGCAACAAAACTGTAGCCGCGCTGGGCGACCGTGACGATATAGCGCTGCCCGGCCTGGCCGTCACCCAGCGCCTTGCGCAACGCAGCCATGTGCACCCGCAGGTTGCCGTCTTCCACCACGCTTTTGGGCCAGACCCGCGCGATCAACTCCTGTTTGCTCACCACATTGCCGGCGTGCTCCAACAGGATCAGCAGAATGCCCACCGCCCGCCGCCCCAGGCGCAGCGGGCGGCCGGCCTCCAGCACCAGGCGCTGGCGCGGGTGGATGCGGTAGGGGCCGAAATGCACGGCCTGGTCGCTCAAGTCATTCATGGCTGCCCAGGTTCTGGAGGAAGAGAGCGGCCAGCATATTCCAGGTACGTGCAGACCACTAGGCAGCGATCACATCAGGTTTGCTGCGCGAGTGGTGGTTTCGCCAGGTCATCGGGTTGACGCCTTCGCTGCGTGTGAACATATGGCAAAAGTGCGCCTGGTCGCAAAAGCCACATTCCAGGCTGATCTGGGTGAGGCTCAGGGACGAGCCGGTAATCAACTCCTTGGCGCGCTGGATGCGTTGCTGGCGAATCCATTCCTGGGGCGACAGCCCCGTGGTGCACTTGAAGGCGCGGGAAAAATGGCTGCGCGACAAGGCGCAGGCCTGGGCCAGGTCGGCAATCGCCAGGCTTTCGCCGAGGTTGGCGAGGATCAGTTGCTTGGCGATGCGTTCACGCCGGGGGCACAGGCCGCCGGTGGGGGATAACCGGGGGGCATATTGCTCGAGTCGGGCCATGACAAATATCCGCAGTCGATGGGAACGTTCCCGGTGGATGGGTGCAGTGTAGACGCGCTTCATCTTGTCGCCGGGCCGCCTGGCTGACGAGTTAATCGTTGTTAATTTCGCCAGGTGCGGTGCTGGAAAAGACAGCACAGCTATGCAATCCCAGGCATGCGGTGCATGCTTCCCTGGCCCTCTGGAAAACGTTTGGATAGCGCCCATGAACCGCAACGATCTGCGCCGCGTCGATATGAACCTGCTGGTGATTTTCGAAGCCTTGATGTTCGAAAAAAACCTGACCCGGGTCGCCGAAAAACTGTTTATCGGCCAACCGGCAGTGAGCGCCGCATTGGGCCGTTTGCGCGATTTGTTCGACGACCCGTTGCTGCTGCGCAACGGTCGTGCCATGGAACCCACGGCGCGTGCACTGGCGATACTCAAGGAGCTGCAACCGGCCATGGACACCATCTCGGGCGCCGTCAGCCGTGCCAAGGATTTCGACCCCTCCACCAGCTGCGCGGTGTTTCGCATCGGTTTGTCCGATGATGCGGAGTTCGGGCTGTTTCCGTCGTTACTCAGCCGACTGCGCGAAGAAGCGCCGGGTATCATCGTGGTGGTGCGCCGCGCCAATTACCTGTTGATGCCTTCGCTGCTGGCCAGCGGTGAAATTTCCGTGGGGGTCAGCTACACCACCGACCTGCCGGCCAATGCCAAGCGCAAGAAGCTGCGCGATATCCCCTGCAAGGTCCTGCGCGGCGATGACGGCGAGGCGCCGCTGACCCTGGATGATTACTGCGCAAGGCCCCATGCAATGGTGTCGTTCTCCGGCGACCTGAGTGGCAATATCGACCTGGACCTGGCCCGCATCGGCCGTTCGCGTCGGGTGGTGCTGGCGGTGCCGCAGTTCAGTGGGTTGCGGGCGTTGCTGGCGGGGACGCAAATTATCGCCACGGTGCCGGATTACGCCGCGTGCGCGTTGACCGAAGGCACACGCCTGCGCGCCGAGGACCCGCCGTTTGCGATTGATGCGGCGGAGCTGTCGATGGTGTGGAGCGGGGTGCATGACAACGACCCGGCGGAGCGGTGGTTGAGGGGTAGGATTGCGGAGCATATGGCGCGGGAAGTGTGATGGGGCTGACAGCTTGGCAATCGGCGCTCGGTCCCAATGTGGGAGCTGGCTTGCCTGCGATGACGGCCAGCCAGCCGCCGCTCATCTACCTGACACCCTACGATCAACCTGTGGGAGCTGGCTTGCCTGCGATGACGGCCTGAAAGCCGACACCCATCTACCTGACACCCCGCGATCAACCTGTGGGAGCTGGCTTGCCTGCGATGACGGCCTGAAAGCCGACACCCATCTACCGGACACCCCGCAATCCAAATGTGGGAGCGGGCTTGCTCGCGAAGGCGGCCTGACAGCCGACCAGAATCTTGGATCAGGCCGTGTACATATCCGTTATTTAGGTAACGGCTGCTTATGGTTCCGCTTTTACAGCGGGTCACTTTTGGAAAAGAGCCCCAAAAGTAACCATGGGCCTGTCCCCCGGCAGCGTACGCCATGAAGCTGGTTATCCAGTCTTCTGCCTCAAGCTCTTTGCATATTCGTTCGGAGAACGATACCCCAGAGCTG
>NZ_NKRF01000107.1:0-29307 GCF_003408955.1 Pseudomonas sp. GL93 | reverse complement strand
GTGCAGTCGCGGCGGTCGGGGGGGCATAGACGCCAGCGCGAGGGGGCGAGGTGGGTGGAGGGGGGGTTGCTGTGGGTTTTGACAGTTCTGCAGCAGTTGCGCGAACTGGCGGAGTGAAAAAGTGCCGGGGCAGGGGTGCACCGCTGCCACGCCATGGATCAGTTACGGCGACCCAGCAACAGGCCAACCACCAGGCCAAAGCCTGCGGAAATGGCCACGGTCTGCCATGGGTGCCCACCGATGTAAGTCTCGGTGGCATCCACGACCGGCTTGCTGCGTTCACGTACGTTGGACACCGATTCCAGGGCTTGCTTGAGTTTGATGGCAACCTGCTCGCGCAGAGTTTCACCTTCCTCGCCCACCAGGGATGCGCTGCTTTTGAGCAGTTTGTCCGATTCTTCGATCAACGCGCTCAGTTCGCTGAACGCTTGGTCCTTGATTTGATCTTCGACAGCTTGGGCGGCGGTTTTGCGGGCCATTGAGTGACTCCTTGCAGGTGGATGTGGCAGTGAACAATGGAGTATCGGGCGGTGGCAAAAGTTGCAGTTTTTTTGCCGGGGCACTCATCCGAGGCAAAATCCGGATCGGGAACTTTGGACCTACAGTGTAAGATGTCACCTATTTGTGCAGCAGGTAATTCAACATGAGCTTCAATCTCGCCAACAAGACCCTCGCCGAACGCGCCGAGCTGGAAGATGAAAAGTCGCGCCTCTACGACCTGTGGCAAACCAACCTGGGCAAGGCCAAGGGCGAAGCCGCGCGGTTGTTCGGTGAGCGCGCCAAGCGCAAGGGCAAGTGGGCCGAATGGGTGCGTGCCGAACTCGACGGCATGTCGCCGCCGGAGTTTTCCAACATGGTGCGCAGTGAAGTCAATAAGCTGATGGCGGCGGCGAAGTAAAGCACGCCACAATCGCTTCGCGCACCTTGAGCAGCAACGGGTCCAGCTGAGCCTGGGTACGCCAGCCCAACTCCACCGGGTAATGCGGCAGCGCCAGCGGGCAGGGCAGCACGCGCAGGCCGGTCATTTGCGCAATGGCGTGGGCCGCATGCCCGGGAATGGTTGCCACTGCGGTGCTGCCTTTGAGCAGATACGGCAGCGCGGCGAAGTGGCTGGTGGACGCACACACGTGGCGGCGCAGCCCGTGCGCCGCCAAGCCTTCATCGGTAATGCCGATAAACCCACCTGACGACACCAGCACATGCTCGCGAGTGACAAACCCCTGCAGGTCGATAGTCTCCTGGCCCGGCGCCAGGCTATGGGGGTCTACCAGGCAACGATAGTCACCTTCCCCCAGCACCTGTCGGCTCAGCCTGCGCTCGGTAAAACCGCCCGCGGTAATGGCCAGGTCCAGCGTGCGGTCGAGCAGGGCGGCGGCGACGATCTGGCTGTAGGTCTGGCGAAAGATCACCCGTAGCTTGGGCAGGCGCAGTGCGATGGCCTCCATCAGGCTTCGGCCATAGGCAATCTCGAAGTCATCCGACAGCCCCAGCACCACCGAGCGCCCCTCGTAGTGCAGGTTTTGCGGGCTGATCATCGCCAGGCTCTGGCGGCAGCGATCCAATGCCTCACTGATCACCGGTTTCAACTGGTTGGCCCGCAATGTTGGTGCCAGGCCGCGTCCGGTGCGCACGAACAAAGGGTCGCCGTACAGCTCACGCAAGCGCCGCAAGCCCGCGCTGATCGCCGACTGCGTCACACCCAGGCGCAGCGCCGCACGGCTGGCACTGGACTCGTCGTGCAGGGCTTCGAAGGTTTTGAGCAGGTTCAGGTCAACCTGGGCGATATTCATTTGGCTCATATCATTTAGCACTGAGGTGGGCTTTATTCATGATCGAGTCTGGCCGGAGAATGGGCAACCCCTATCTATCGGAGTGAGCCTGATGCCTGTATCGACTGTCGCAGCCCTGCAAATCGGCGCCTTGCCTGGCGGCAAGGCTGACACCCTGGCGCAGATCCTGGCCTATGAGGATCAAATCCAGCGCAGTGGCGCGCACTTGGTGGTTATGCCCGAGGCGTTGCTGGGCGGCTATCCCAAGGGCGAAAGCTTTGGCACGCAATTGGGGTATCGCCTGCCCGAAGGCCGGGAAGCCTTTGCGCGGTATTTTGCCAATGCCATCGACGTACCGGGGCCAGAGACCGAGGCGCTGGCCGGGTTGTCGGCGCGTACCGGTGCCAGCCTGGTGCTGGGCGTGATCGAACGCAGTGGCAGCACGCTGTACTGCACGGTGTTGTATTTCGAACCCTCGGGCGGCCTGGTGGCCAAGCACCGCAAACTGATGCCGACCGGCACCGAGCGGCTGATCTGGGGCAAGGGCGACGGTTCGACCCTGCCGGTGATCGACACCGCAGTGGGGCGTATCGGCGGCGCGGTGTGCTGGGAAAACATGATGCCGTTGTTGCGCACCGCGATGTACGCCAAGGGCGTTCAGGTGTGGTGTGCGCCCACCGTGGACGAGCGCGACATGTGGCAGGTGAGCATGCGCCACATTGCCCATGAAGGGCGTTGCTTTGTGGTCAGCGCCTGCCAGGTGCAGGCATCGCCCGAGGCCTTGGGTGTGGAGGTTGCCAATTGGCCGGTGGAGCGTCCGTTGATTGCCGGCGGCAGCGTGATCGTCGGGCCCATGGGCGACATTTTGGCGGGGCCATTGGTGGGTGAGGCGGGTTTGTTGACGGCGCAGATCAATACCGATGATCTGGTGCGGGCACGCTACGACTACGACGTAGTGGGGCATTACGCCCGGCCGGATATTTTTGAATTGGTGGTGGACGAGCGCGCCAAGCCAGGCGTTCGCTATATAACTGACTAAACGCAATCAACCTGTGGGAGCTGGCTTGCCTGCGATAGCGGCGTGTCATTCAATTCATCTGTTACTGACGCACCGCCATCGCAGGCAAGCCAGCTCCCACACTAGGTTCCGTTCGCCCACTCTGCGCGGGTGATCGCCCAGAGTTTCCGAGGGAAAGTCTCGGTTGCAGGCTGATTACCAAGTGGCGGTGTTCGGCAAGTCCAGGGTGCCACGCTCTACAAAGCGCATCGTGCCAAACAGGCCCCCCGCCAGTTTGCCGCGCAGCACGTAGGGCAGGTTGTTCAGGCTTTGGGTCTGGCTCAGGCCCAGGGTCTGGCGCAACACCGAAAACGCCGAAACGCTGACCGGCACCATCAGCACGGTTTCAGAAAAACGTGGGATGCTGCCAGCCTGATCGCTGACGCCAGAAGCGAGTGGCCGGCCATTCACCTCCAGGTCCAGCGCCACGCCGTTGTAGTCGATTGCCGCTTCATTGGGGTTTTGCACCCGCAGCTTCACGGCAAAGCGCACTTCCAGGTCCTGGCTTTGCAGCGGCTCGATGCCCACCACATTGATGTTCACCGGGTCACGGTTGGGGAACAGTGCGCACGCGCTCAAGCTCAGCAGCAACAGCGATAGAACCATGAGCTTGCGCATAAAGAAATGCTCCTACTTTGGGGTGACGTCCGGGTCCTGCATGACCTTGAGGGTAGAGGACTCCGGCTCGAATTCATCTTCTTCCAGCTCTATGAACTCTTCGGGCAGGAAAATGTTCAGCAGGATTGCACAGAATGCGCCCACGGTGATCGGCGATTCGAAGATGTTGTGCAGCGCCTTGGGCAGCTCGCGCAGCACTTCTGGCACGGCGGCGACGCCCAGGCCCATGCCGAGGGAAATCGCCACGATCAGCACATTACGCCGATGCAGGCCCGCTTCAGCGAGGATCTTGATGCCGGCCACGGCCACGGTACCGAACATGATCAGGGTCGCGCCGCCCAATACGGGCTTGGGCATCAGTTGCAGCACCGCGCCGATCATCGGGAACAGCCCCAGCAGCACCAACAGGCCAGCAATGAAGTACGCCACGTAGCGGCTGGCCACGCCGGTCAATTGAATCACGCCGTTGTTCTGGGCAAAGGTCACCATCGGCAGGCTGTTGAAGGTGGCGGCCATTGCAGAGTTGAGACCGTCGGCCAGCAGGCCGGACTTGATGCGCTTGATATACAGCGGGCCCTTGACCGGTTGCTGGGAAATCATCGAGTTGGCGGTCAGGTCACCGGCGGCTTCCAGGGGCGAAATCAGGAAGATCACCGCCACCGGGATAAACGCTACCCAATCGAACGAGAAACCGTACTTGAACGGCACGGGCACGCTGATCAGCGGCACCTGGGGCAGGGCGGCCATGTCGACGCGGCCCAGCAGCCACGCCACTACAAAGCCCAGGGTCAAACCGATCACGATCGAGCCCAGGCGCAGGAACGGGTTGTTGAAGCGGTTGAGCACCACGATGGTCAGCAGCACCAAGGCTGCCAGGCCCATGTTGCCTGCGGCGCCCAGGTCGCTGGCGCCATAGCCGCCAGCCATGTCGGTGACCGCCACCTTGATCAGCGACAAGCCCATCAAGGTGATGATGGTGCCGGTCACCACCGGGGTGATCAGTTTGCGCAGTTTGCCGATGAACTGGCTGAGCACCACTTCGATAAACGCCGCGAAAAAGCAGATGCCAAAGATCGTCGAGAGAATTTCATCGGTGCCGCCACCCCGGGCTTTGACCATAAACCCGGCGCTCAAAATCACACTGATAAAGGAAAAGCTGGTGCCTTGCAGGCACAACAGCCCCGAACCCACCGGCCCGAAGGTGCGCGCCTGCACAAAGGTGCCAAGCCCCGAGACGAACAGCGCCATGCTAACCAGGTACGGCACTTCGCTTTCCAGCCCGAGTACGCCGCCGACGATCAGGGTGGGCGTGATGATGCCGACAAAACTCGCCAACACATGCTGCAACGCGGCAAAAATCGCGGCGGTGAAGTGCGGGCGATCTTCGAGGCCGTACATGAGGTCGGATTTATAGCGCGGGCGGGGGGCTTGAGCGTCAGACAAAATGATGGCTCGGGTCAGAAAATGGAGGCGCAGGATGCCAGAAAGTGCCAGTCGCCTGAAGTGTAAAAAAATATTTATAAAGCCCCTGCGCTAAAGCCGTGCCCCAGCCGATATCAAGCATAGGCCCACACTACAACGACAACAGTGGTGACCAAGGTCTGGGCAGCGCGTTGACGCTGACGGATCGTTTCGCGGCAAGGACGCTCGCAAACACTACTTCTGAGAGCAGCCCTATGTCCCTCCGTCACCTGAATATTGCCCCTCGCGCGTTTATCGGTTTTGCCTTCATTGCGGTTCTGGTGGTGCTGTTGGGCGTGTTTGCGGTCAACCGTATGACGCAAATGCGCCAATCCTCCCAGGACATGAGCGCCAACCAACTGCCCAGCATGACCCACCTGGGCACCATCACCGAAAACGTGCTGCGCATGCGCATCCTGTCGTTTCGCGTGCTGGTCAATCGCGAGCCTACCGCCTTGCAGGAAGCCGAGACCCGCATCGGTGTGTTGGCTGACAAGGTCAAGACCGCCCAGGCCAAATACGCCACGCTACCTGCGGGCCCGGAGGAGGCTGCGCTGTACAAGGCCTTTGGCGTCACCCTGGACAACTACCTCAAAGCCCAGGCCGAGATGTTAGCGTTGTCCAGGCAAGGCAAGGTCGATGAGATGCGCGCCCTGATCAACAGCCGCATCAAGGAAGGCACCGATCAGATGGGCGAGCAACTGAACAAGCTGATCGCCATCAATGCGGCCGATGCCAAGCAAGCCGACGCAGATGCCGGGCAAAGCTACGAGGGCGCGATCACCGGAGTGGTGGCGGTCTCCGTGGTGGCGGCATTGCTCACCGTGTTGCTGGCCTGGTTGCTGACCCGCAGCATCGTGACCCCGTTGCGCAAGGCCGTGGAAGTGGCTGAAACCATTGCCGCCGGCAACCTCAGCAAAACCATCGAGGACGATGGCAAGGACGAACCGGCGCGGTTGCTCAGTGCGCTGTCGACCATGCAAGCCAGCCTGCGCCAGACCATCCAGCACATCGCCGGTTCGGCCACCCAGCTTGCCTCGGCCGCAGAAGAATTGAGCGCGGTCACCGAGGAGGCGTCCCGTGGCCTGCAACAGCAGAACAATGAAATTGACCAGGCCGCCACGGCCGTCAATGAGATGACAGCGGCGGTGGAGGAAGTGGCGCGTAACGCGGTTTCCACCTCCGAGGCGTCCGGGCAGTCCAACCAGGCGGCGCGGGAAGGCCGTGATCGGGTGATGGAAACCGTCGGTGCGATCCAGACCATGACCCAGGACGTGCAGAACACCTCCGCGATGATCGAAGGCCTGGCCGCTCAGGGCCGGGATATTGGCAAGGTGCTGGATGTGATCCGCGCGATTGCCGAACAAACTAACCTGCTGGCGCTTAACGCGGCGATTGAAGCCGCCCGTGCCGGCGAGGCCGGACGTGGCTTTGCCGTGGTCGCCGATGAAGTGCGCGCCCTGGCCCATCGCACCGCGCAGTCGACCCAGGAAATCGAGAAAATGGTCGCCGGCATTCAGAACGGCACCGGTGAGGCGGTGCAGTCCATGCAACAAAGCAACCAGCGCAGCCAGACCACCCTGGAAATGGCACGCGCGGCCGGCGCTTCACTGGAGCAGATCACGGCGTCCATCAGCCTGATCAACGAACGCAACCTGGTGATTGCCAGCGCTTCGGAAGAACAGGCTCAGGTCTCCCGCGAGGTGGACCGCAACCTGGTCAACATCCGCGACCTGGCAACCCAGTCGGCGGCGGGCGCCAACCAGACCAGCGCGGCCAGCCATGAGCTGTCGAGGTTGGCGGTGGATTTGAATGGGATGGTGGCAAGGTTCGTCGTCTAGCAGCCGCCACAAAACCCTGTGGGAGCTGGCTTGCCTGCGATAGCAATCTAACAGTCAGCACATCATGGTTTGGCTTACCGCTATCGCAGGCAAGCCAGCTCCCACCTTTGCTCTTGTGCTGTGTCAGTGCCTCCATGCCCCTGGATTCACCAAGTTTACCGGCTTTTCGCCAGCCAGTGCCGCCAACAGATTATCCACCGCACACTTGGCCATCGCCCCCCGCGTCTCATGAGTGGCCGAGCCGATATGCGGCGTGGCTACCACATTGTTCAACCGCAACAACGGCGACGCGTGATCCAGCGGCTCCTTCTCAAATACATCCAACCCCGCCGCGCGGATAGTGCGTTGCTGCAACGCTTCCACCAGTGCTGCCTCATCCACCACCTTGCCTCGGGAGATATTGATAAAGATCGTCTGCGGCCCCATCAGCGCGAACTCCTCGGCGCCAATCAACTTCTCGGTCTCAGCGGTCAACGGCAACGTCAGGCAGACAAAATCCGCCTCTTTGAGCAAATCCTTGAGGCTTCGGTACTGCGCGCCAAAGCGCGCCTCCACCGCCGGCTTGGGTGAGTGGCTGTGATAGATGACCGGCATGCCGAAGCCAAAATGGCCGCGCTGGGCCAGGGCTTCGCCGATGCGGCCCATGCCGATGATACCCAACGTCTTGCCATGCACATCGCTACCGAAATGCGCCGGGCCGATGTTTTTGTTCCATTGCCCGGCGCGCACCATGTCGGCCAGTTCCACCACGCGTCGGGCTGTCGCCAGGATCAGCGCAAAGCCGGTGTCGGCGGTGGTTTCGGTGAGCACATCCGGGGTGTTGCTAAGCAGGATGCCGCGTTGGGTCAGATAATCGATGTCGTAGTTGTCGACGCCCACCGAGACGCTGGCTACTGCTTCCAGCTTGGGTGCCAGGTCGAGCAACTGGGCATCCAGGCGCAGGCTTGCACCCAACAGGCCATGGGCGGTGGGCAGTGCATCGCGCAGTTTGGCCAGGCCGGTCTCATCCAGTGCATCAATCAGCGTGACCTCGGCCTGCTCATGCAGGCGAGCCATCAGCGGCGCGGAGAGTTTCTTGTACAACACAACGGACTTTTTCATGAGGTCTTTACCTTCAACTCCAGGGTTGGCGCCGGCGAGCGGTCACTGGCGCCGGGCTTGAGGAAAATCGTCAGCACCACGGAAAGCAGCAGCGCGCCGCTCATCAGCAGGTACGAAGCGCCGGGTGAGCCGGTGCTGCTGTTGAGGTAACCCACCAGGTACGAGCCACCGAACGAGCCCAGGGCGCCCATGCTGTTGATCAGTGCCATGGCGCCACCGGCGACGTTGGCCGGCAGGATTTCCGGGACAATGGCGAAAAACGGACCATAGGGTGCATACATGCACGCCCCGGCGATCACCAGCAGGGTGTAGGACCACCAGAAGTGTTCGGCGCCCAACACGTAGGACGCGTAGAAGGCAATCGACGCAATCAGCAGGGGCGGCCAGACAAAACGCTTACGTTTTTGCAGCTTGTCTGAACCCCAGGACACCACGAGCATGCCAATCACCGCTGCCAGGTAGGGCAGGGCCGAGAGCCAGCCGGCTTCGACCATGTCCATCTGCAAGCCGGCCTTGAGGATCGATGGCAACCACAGCACGAAGCCGTACACGCCAATGCTCCAGCAAAAAAACTGCAGGGCGAGAATGATCACCTTGGGCGAACGGAACGCCTCGGCGTAGTTCTTCACGGCCTTGATTCCCACCTGCTCGGCGGCGAGGGCGGTTTCCAGGCTGTGCTTTTCGGCGTCGCTCAGCCACTTGGCATCCTTGGGGCGCTCATCGGCCAGCTTCCACCAGATAAACGCCCACAACACCGCCGGCAGGCCCTCGATGATGAACATCCAGCGCCAGCTGAAATGCTGCACCAGGTAGCCCGACACCACCGACATCCACAGCATGGTCACCGGGTTGCCGAGGATCAGGAAGGTGTTGGCCCGCGAGCGTTCGGCACGGGTGAACCAGTGGCACAGGTACACCAGCATGGCCGGCATCACGGCGGCCTCGACCACCCCGAGCATGAAGCGGATGACGATCAGCATGTAGGCGTTGGACACCACGCCGGTCAGCGTCGCCAAGCCGCCCCAGAGGATCAGGCTGACGAAGATCAGTTTCTTGACGCTGCGCTTTTGTGCGTAGATCGCCCCCGGCACCTGGAAGAAAAAGTAGCCAAGGAAAAACAGCGCGCCGAGCAGCGAAGACATGCCCGGCGTGATCATCAGGTCCTCGGCCATGCCGGACGCCGCGGCGAAGCCGTAGTTGGCGCGGTCCAGGTAGGCCAGGCTGTAGGTGATAAACACGATAGGCATGATGTACCACCAGCGACGGGTGGCGAGTTTCACGGTTTCCATGGGGTTGCTCCTGAGCTTGTTGTAGTTGTGGCAACAGGTAATGGGTCACGCAACGGATCGGGTGGGTAGTTCTGCGCGGCTGGGCAAACCTTCCATATCGCCGCGGCTCTGCACGGCGCGGCTGCCGATCCAGTTACCGCGCTGTACGGCCTCGGGGAAGCTTAAGTTTTCCAGCAGGGCGCTGATCATGCCCACGGCAAAGCCATCGCCGGCACCCACGGTATCCACCACCTTGGCCACCGGTATGGCGGCGACAAAACCCTGGTCCATATGGGTGCGGTAATAGGCGCCCTCGGCGCCGAGCTTGATCGCCACGGCTTCGGCGCCCTGGTCGAGATAGAACGCGGCGATGTCTTGCGGGTCGTCAAAACCAGTGAGCAGGCGACCTTCGCCCAGGCCCGGCAGGACCCAGTCGGCCAAAGCGGCCAGGGCATTGATTTCGCGGATCATCTGCGCCTGGCTGGCCCACAGGGACGGGCGCAGGTTCGGGTCGAACGACACACTGCGCCCGGCCTTGCGCATTTGCGCCATCAGCTCGAACGACAGTGCGCGAGTGGCATCGGACAGTGCTGGTGGAATGCCGGTGGCGTGTAGATGGCGGGCTTGCAGCAGCGCTGGGTGGATGGCATCGATGGACAAGTGGCTGGCCGCCGAGCCTCGGCGAAAATACTCCACTTGAGGATCTGCGCCGGCGTCCTCACGGGACTTGAGTTGAAAGCCGGTGGGGTGCAGCGGGTCGACGGCCACATGGCGGCAATCGAGCCCCTCTTTGGTCAGGGTATCGACCACAAAGCGCCCGAGGGAGTCGTTACCCACGCGGCTCAGCCAGGCCACGTTGAATCCCAGGCGCGACAGGCCGATGGCGACGTTGCTGTCGGCGCCGGCAATGCGTTTGTGAAACTGACCGACCTGGGCCAGGTCGCCGGTCTGTTCGGCGACAAACATCGCCATGGTTTCGCCAAACGAGAGGATATCGATCTCAGACATGGGCGTTCTCCACATGGGGTTGGCCAAGGCGGGCCAGGGTCGCGACCTGTTGTGCGGTGACCTCGATCAGGTCATCGCCCTGCAACGGAAATTCCACCGCCCGAGTAATACCTTGAGTCATGTGTTTAAGCAGTTGTTCCCACAGATGCAGGTCGGTGGCGCCCGGCGGCAAGGCCACGAGCTTGCCGTCGGCGCGACGGGCCACGGCCTTGCAGTGCAGGTAATCCACATGCCGGCCCAGCAACCGCGCAGCAGTGAGCGCGGACTGGTCTTGCCACTGCCAGTTACCGATATCGAAGGTCATTTTCACCGGCAGGCCCAGGCGTTCGACTTCGGTGAAAAACCGTTGCATCGGTTCAATGCGCCCGCCGTGCAGGGTTTGGTCGTTTTCCACCAGCAGCTTGACCGGGTGGCGATTGAGCAGGGCGTGCAGGCTTTCCAGATCGTTGGTATCGGTGAAGTAACCGAGCGAGACCTTCAGCCAGCCCGAGCCAAAGGCCTGGGCGCGGTCCAGGGTAGCGGCCAGCTCGGCATTGGGCTGGGCACGGCCGGCGACCCACAGCTCCAAGGGCGAAGAAAATACGGATTCCAGGCCTTGTTCTGCAGCGGCCAGGGCCAGTTCGGCCGGTTGCTCGGTGGTGAGCAGTTCTTCACGCCATTCAATGCGCTGGGCACCGGCGGCGCTCAGCAGCGCGACAAAACTCAATTGACCCTGCTGGCGAACCAGGTCGGCGCCGTAGCTGGAAAGGCTGATGGAGACGGGGTATTTATGCATTGTTGTTTGCCTCTGAAACCGGTTTCATTTTTATACGCAAAACAAAATGTGGGAGCGGGCTTGCTCGCGAAGGCGGTGTGTCAGTTAGCGCCAGAGTGGCTGATCTATCGCGTTCGCGAGCAAGCCCGCTCCTACAGGGGATTGTGTCGAGCCACGGATAATCAGCTCGGGTAAAAAATCCAGGGTGCGCGTGGGGGCGGTATCGCCGCGCAGGCGCTTGAGCAAACAGTCAAAAGCGCTGGCGCCAATCGCTTGCGTCGGTTGGGCGAGGGCGGTAATCCCATTACCCACCAGCGGGTACCAGTCCAGGTCATCCAGGGCGATCAAGCCCACCTCGCCGAACAGGTCGCAGCCCAGCGCCTTGAGTGCACGGGTGCAGGCCAGTGCTGCCACGCCGTTGGCGCAGAACAGTGCCTTGGGGCCGGGTTTGGCGAGAAAGGCTTGCAGACGCTTTTCCAGTTCACCATCCAGTTCAACCACGGCACCTGTCAACGCCGGGTGTTTGGCAATCTCGGTGTTGAAACTCTCCAGACGCTCCAAACGTGAACTGGTGCCATCGGTGGCCTCGCTCACCAGCAGCACGTCGCGGTACCCCTGCTGCTCCAGGTGTTCCACCGCCATACGCACCGCCGCCGGGTTATCCAGGCCCACCAGGTCGCTGTGCAAGGGTGCGACCTTGCGGTCCACTAACACCAGGGGCATTTCCCGTTGCAGTTCCAGCAGTTGGTCGAGGTGATGGCCCAGGGTGTTCACGATCAGCCCTTCGATGTTGTACGAGCGCAGCGCCGCCAGGTGTTGGCGCTCCTGCTCGTCATCGCGGTCGGTGTTGCACACCACCAGGCTGTAGCCGTGCTGGCGGCACGCGGTTTCGACGCCGTGCATCACGGCGATGGAATAGGGGTTGCGGATATCGGCCACCAGCATGCCGATCAGACGCGTGCGCCCACGCTTGAGGCCACGGGCCATCTGGTTGGGGCGATAACCGAGTTCGTCGATGGCCTGTTCGATGCGCAGGGCGATGGCGTCGGAGAGCAGGGCTCGGTCATCGCCGATGAAGCGCGACACGCTGGCCTTGGACACGCCCGCGCGCTCGGCGACGTCGAGCATGGTCACGCGGCTGCGCTGGGCGGCGGAAAATGGAGTCACGGCAAAGCCTTTCTTATTGGAATGAGTAACGGGATGAAACCGGTTTCAGAAAACACTAGCCCATCGTCTTCGTCAAGAGAATCTTGGTCGTGTGAAGCCACTGGTCAGCCGGGAGAGCCGACGAGCGGTGGTCCTACCTGTGAGTTTTGACAGTATCGGCTGGGCCAGAGGAGGTGTTCAATGGCCCCAACAGAACCTCTGGTATTGGCATGCTGAGAGCAGGGGGCGGTTTAGAAAATGCTTGAATGACGGGAGGTTTAAATGACTACTTCCACCGCTGGCCAGAGTGCCAATGGGCCTACGGGCTCAGGAGGCATCCTTGTGCTTGAGGAGCCAACAGTCGTCGACGCATTGCCAGATGGATTATTACCCGCTCGATTCAATTTCACTGATCTACGCATCTTGCTTGAGACACCTTGGGCGGTTTTGCCCGGCCCCGGAAGGTTTCAGTACGTGATTTTCGAATGGCATGTCCGAGGTGCCAGGTCCGTTGATACCCCGCCCGTTGAGCTGCGTGGCCCACTGACGGATGCCGACTTCCCTCTGCCCATGACGATTCCTCAGGCTTTCCTGCTGAGCAGTGCCATCGTTGACCTGCGCTACCGGATTCATAACACCCGGCCAGATAGCCCGAGTGTCGATACCTCGTCGCCCGTGACGATTAGAATCGACCGCGACGCCCCAGGCGTGGGCAGTCTACTTGCGCCCGCCATTTTTCCGATCGATCCGATCACCCAACCCTATCTGGATGCTAACCCTTTGGTGCGCATGGAGGTCCCCGAGGGCTATCTGGGACGTGAAGTCGGGGACAAGGTGCTGATGTACTTTTCGGATATGAACATGCTGCCAACCGGCCTACCCACTCTGGTTTCGCCACCGCTGACCAGTGATAGCGGCCGCATTTTTGTGGACGTGCCCAATGACGTGTTCCGCGCCTACCCTGGCGCGCTATGGCTTTTCTGTTTTTATCGTTTGGAGGATCGCGCCGGTAATGTGAACCCGACCTTTTCATTGTTGGCGCGGGTCGGGTTGGCAACCGATCTTCCACCCATCCAGTTCACTCGGCCTGAATTTCCTCAGGCTTTGCTTCACCCAAACCGGTTTTTGACCTGCAGCACCCAACCGCCAATCTGGTACGGAGTCGAGGTGGCAATCCCGGCAGACCCGAACATCCAGCACGGGGATTTGATCACGCTGAGGTTCCAGGGGTATGGCCAATATCCGGACGTCGACCCAGATCCGAATGTTGTGGAAACCCTTGAGCATTACTGGGATGCAGTGGCGGATGCATCCGGCTACAACTTCTGGATTCGTGACGTCGAGCGCGTAATCCGGCCATTGAAAATAAATGCCGGTGGAGAAGCAAGCTACCTCGTTTCAAGAGCGGGCACGATTATTGGCCGTTCAGCTTCCAGGTTTGTGCAGTTCGATCGTGTGGTGCCTACATCGCCACCACCGCCCAACCCGGTTTACTGCTGGGAAGGCGGCAATGGTCCCGAGCCCTGAGCCAGGGTGTAAGTTTATTAGAGCATTTTGAACTGAATGTAGTTGGTCGAAGAATCATTCGGCTGAAGAGAGTGTGTCCCGGTTTCAGTCTCCTGGCCGTAACTCAAGTGACTGAACGAGCGTTTGCGGCCCGCCAGAGCGCGCGGTGCCTATTCTAAAGCAGCAAGGAGAGACTGAAATGAGTAGAAAACGTGGTTCGACTACGACACCCGCGCCTTTGGTTCTCAATGCACCCACGATTGACGAGGCGTTGGATGATGCCACTGGCCTTATCCCGGCGGTCGTCGCCCCTGTTGGCATTAACGTTCAGTTACGGACCGGGACAGCATCAAGGGGCACGGACTGGATGGGCATTGAAATCCGGGATATCACTGTGAGCCCGCCTACCTGGACCACCTTGGTGGCGCCTTATCAAATCAACCTGACGCCCGTTCCTCCGATAATCAGCAGGTTTATTCCCGCTCCGGTACCTGAGTATCGACATGGCTACTACGAGCTCAGAAATACTCAATACCGTAATCAGGCCGGCATACCAGGCCCCTCCCTTGACTCCTCCAACCCGGGTGCTTTTCGGGTTGATACCATTGCACCCTATGCCGTAGCGACTTCACGCGAGCAGCCGGTTGTTCCAGTCTTCGCAAATGTGCCGCCGGGCACGGTCATTAACGATGCCTTCCTGATCGATCAAGGGGGCCTGGAGATTGAGATCCCCTCGAATGACTTTGGTCCACAGACTGGGCGATTCGAAGCGGGGGATATGATTAACGTGTACTTCAGCCCGGTGATGGACCCGCGCCCCGAATATCTGGTGAGTGGCTCAGGTGTGCCTATGTTGCCATCCCCTGATGTAAGCACTTTTTTCCTGGCCAGGGACCAGATTGTCCTGAGCGGGCAATATTATATTTTCTACACCATCACTGACCGGGCAGGTAACGTCAGCCGTCCCTCGTTCAATGATTTTCGAACAGTCTCCTTGTTGGACGATCCGCGGCCCTTGGCGCCGTTCCTGCCCTTGGCGCCGGCACCAAGTGCCGGCAGCACGGATGATCTTCTCGATATTCAGGATTATCGGCAGGGGATTGAAGCCCACGTTGAAGATTATCCTGACCACGCCACTGGCCTGGACAAGTTCGAGATGCAGTGGGAAGCACAGCCGTTTGGGCCGCAAACCGCTGAGCTGGTTGATTTTCCGGTGGTCTTCAGCAATATGAATGATGCGATCAAAGCCGCGTACACCGCGACGCTGGGGCCGCAGACGGTGACCCTGCGCTACCGTATCGACCGAAATGGCGTGTTTTTCCTTTCTCCTGATAAAACGGTACGTCTTGACCTGTCAGTGGAGGGGCCTGTGCTTCCAGGCACTCTTGAGCCCGGAGATGTAAACCCAGCGTTGAACCTGGCGCAGGTGTTTGGCGGGGGGCCCACCCCAGAGTTGAACACCCTGCGCATTGGCGACGCGGATCAACCTGTCACTATTGTGATCCCACTCTGGAGCATTGCAGCGCTGCCCCATGCGAATAACGAGTTTGTCCTGTTGTGGGGGGCTACGAAAGAGCGAGTAGGGCCCTTCCCCCTCAGCACGACAGTGCCCGGAGCTGACGCGACGTTCACCATTCCCTGGGAGGTTGTTGCCCGTCACGGCAATGGAGTGCAGCCCGTCAGTTATGTGGTCATTGGCCCCGGCACCACGAATGAAAATCCGTCGGGCGTTACCATGGTCGATGTGATTGATGCAGTGACGATCATACTGCCGCCTGCTGAGTTCTTACACCTTGACGCCAACGGCGAGTGGAGTTGCCAATCCTTGCGAACTCGCGCGCCCGGAGCACCACCGACGCTTTATGCCGAGCTCTTCATTCCAGGCGATCCGAGGTTGGAGATAGGCAATAGCGTGACGGTAACCGTTACGATCTCCAGTGAAGCCTTTGGCTTTCCACCGGGTCCATTCACGCAGACCTTTACCCACCCATCGTTGAGCCAAGGGGATAAGGACAATGGATTTGTCGTTGAAATCCCTTATCGTCCATTCCTGACCCAGTCAGTGCTTGGGCCTTGCGAGGTGACCTACTCGACGATTGTCAACACCGGGGCAACCGGTAACGGTGAATTGGTTGATGTGTACACTGTATTTTCCAACCCTGAGACATACTGTGATGGGGTAACTATCGTAAGACCTTGAACTCAATGATAAGCGCTAAATACAAAAGGGAAGCACGGCTTCCCTTTTGTGTGTCTGACAGTTACGTATTGCTCCTTGTAGGAAAGACCTTCAGCTTTTTTATTAAGTATGTTTTTCCATCACTCTAAAATATCAACCGCTACATCCATCTAAGATAAATCCTACAGCCATGGGTATGTTCGCTGCGTAACCTCTGCGCCGCACCGGTAAGGCTTCATTCCGAGGGAACGAGCCAAACCGTTTCGAAGGCTCTAACCCAGAGGATGAACTCACATGCGATTGTTAACTGAATTCGAGCTCAAACCTTTGAGCAAGATGATGAAAGTTCCTACTATTACGTTTTTTATGTTTGCGGCTGTGCATTCCACCGCCCAGGCAGGCCACCTGATTGGTGAGTCAAAAACCATTGAAAGCAACGAACTCAATAATGACTGGCAGTTGGATTTCAGGTCCGAACTGACCGTCAATGGTGCTCGGGCCCAACATATCCTGGTCAACGATTCGGCACTGATTGTCAATGCGGGCAGCCGCATCAATGACATCCGAGCCACCCAAGGCTCTTTAGTGAGCCTCGACGGCGCCACCGTTGATTCAAGCCACGCAGTGTTTGGTGCGGTGCGTCTGGATGACAGCGATGCGCTTATTAACGGCAGCAACATCACCAGCCATACCACCATGGGTCTGCAAGCGTTCCAGAGTCACGACTCTGACAAGGGTGGGGTAGCCGAAGTATTCAATAGCACCATCCGTGGTCACATCGGTGGCGCAGTGGCGACTGGCAACAGTGAGCTGCACTTTAACGACCACACGTTGGTCGAAGGTACCGGCGTCGATAGTTTTGGCGTGTTGCTCGATGGTGCAACGGCAACTGCCAGCCAAAGCAGGATTATCGGTGGCAAGAACGGCGTGGTGTTCACCAATGACCTCAACAGCGCGAATACGGGCAAGTTGGTATTGGATAACTCCAGCGTCGAAGGTCGCAGCGGTGCCGCCATTGCCGTCAATGGTTTTCCCGGCGAGGCCATGGCCGTTGAGATCGATATACGCAACGGCTCGACCTTGGTCGGCGGTAACGGTTCATTGCTGGAAGTCAACGGCGGCGCCGTGGCGAGCATGAATGTCGATAACAGCGACCTACGTGGCAACGTTATCGTCGAGGACGGCAGCACGGCGCATTTGAGCTTGCAAAACCGTGCCGGGCTGACGGGGCAACTGCAGAATGTCACAAGCCTTGCCATCGGCGATCAGTCTTATTGGGCGTTGACTGGTAATAGCCAAGTGGGCGCCTTGAGCCTCGCCGGCGGTACAGTGAAGTTCGGCGATACCGATGCGTTCTACCAGTTGGACGTAGACAGCCTTGAGGGTACTGGCACCTTCGTCATGGGGACCGATTTCGCCCGTGGCATTACGGACTTCTTGAACGTTGAGGGCGAGGCCAAAGGCGACCACAAGCTGTTGCTCGCAGCCAGCGGTGCGGAACCGACCAACCCGCAAGATATCCGCGTCGTTCACACCGGCGGCGGTGATGCGCAGTTTTCGCTGGTGGGCGATGTAGTCGATGTCGGCGCTTATTCCTATGGCCTGAAAAAGGAAGGTACCGATTGGTTCCTCGACCCGAACAACCGTGTGATCAGCCCCGGCACCCGCTCGGTATTGGCGCTGTTCAACACCGCACCGACCGTGTGGTACGGCGAGGCGACTTCCCTGCGTTCGCGTATGGGCGAGCTGCGTTTCGAGCCTGGACAGGCTGGCGTGTGGATACGCGGTTATGGCAACAAGTACGAAGTGTCCGACAGCACCGGGATTGGCTACAGCCAGAACCAGCGGGGCTTTACCCTCGGTGCAGATACACCCTTGGCCGACAGCCAGTGGCTGGTGGGCGTAATGGCCGGTCACAGCACCTCTGACCTGAACCTCAAGCGCGGTACCTCGGGGAACGTGAAGAGTTACTACCTGGGTGCGTATGCGACCTGGCTGGACGAGGAGAGCGGCCTGTATTTCGATGCGGTGGCCAAGGTTAACCGCTTCCAGAATGAGTCCAAGGTGGGCCTGAGTGACGGCACCTCATCCAAGGGCAAGTACAACAATACCGGTGGCGGCCTGTCGGCTGAGTTCGGTCGTAACATCAAGCTGGACGACGGGTTCTTTATCGAGCCTTACGCGCAAATGTCTACGGTGGTGATCCAGGGCGCCAATTACAGCCTGGATAATGGCTTGGAGGCCAAGGGTGAGCGTACGCGCTCGATCATGGCCAAGGCCGGCGCGACCGTCGGGCGGGATATCCAGCTCGACTCCGGCAGTGTTGTGCAGCCTTACCTGCGCGCAGCGATGGTGCATGAGTTTGCCAACAACAATAAGGTCTCGGTGAACAACAATGTGTTCAACAACGACCTTTCCGGCTCTCGCGCCGAATTCGGGGCGGGTATGGCGGTGAAGCTCTCGCAGAACCTGCAGCTGCATGCCGACCTTGAGCACAGCAGCGGCGGCCGGGTTGAACAGCCTTGGGGCGCTAACGTAGGGGTGCGTTACACCTGGTAAAGACGTAACACACAACAACGCCCGTATCGAAAGATGCGGGCGCTTTTTTTTGCGAATAACATCAACTGGTCAGGTCGAAGTTGACGTCCAGGACGTGCGCATGCCCGTTAATATCATGATCGGTTGTAGCATGCAGCGTACCTTTGATTTTAATGACGCCGGCCGCGAGTCCCCGAATGATCAAAGTGCCCTCAATGGCGCTCACTGTATAATGCTCCTGGGGTAACTTTACTGAATACCAGACCTTAACATTCGTGAACTCTTGTTTTTCCAGGTCGATCTCCTGGCCTACCCGAACGTTGTCGGGTATCTGAATGAATATTTCTTTTATGGTCACTGAGTTATCGGCGTGTCGGCCATTGATTCTATAGACAGCTTGTTCGAAGTCGTGCACCACGGTGGTGGTTTGAAATTCGACGGGGGATAAATCGACCTTCGCCTCGAAGAGGCCAGTCGCAACAATTCGTTTGGGACGTAATGCCTTTTGTTGCGCCAAGGTTAACGGTTGCGCTAGTACGGTCATGATCGCTTCTCCATCGCTGATGATTGTGCGAGTAACAGAGGTAGATGGGGCTCTGCCAGGTTCATGTAACAGCAGTGCATCGACGCCGTAAACTGTCAAAACTAACAGTATACAAATCTTGCTGCGTGTGGCTCTCTGGCGCCCGGCTTGCTTGGGCGTACGATGTATTAGATGCTTCTTGACGGGCGTGTCTACTGTTAAGAATGACAGTCTGGACATTTAACTCTGTTTAGATCCCCTACCGAAGAATCTCACATGATCGTACTTATCCAGGTTGAACTCATGAGCAACAACGCCATGCATTGATTGAAACGTCGCTGCGCATGGGGGGACGCCAGCCATCGATTGGAGCCTGCCCCCAAGACTGCCCAGGCGCTGAGGCAAGGCAGCGATATCAAAAAAAATATCAGTGACAAAGACATTACCCGTTTTTGCTGCTCTGCACCGTTGCCGGCAAATACGCTGACCACAGCGAGTGCCATCATCCAGGTCTTGGGGTTTATCAGTTGCAAGCACGCTGAGCCGAACAGGCCGAGTCGCCTGCGCGCAGATTGCTCCCCTATGACATGCGGCGGTGCGCTGAAGATCTGCCAGGCCAGGTAACTTAGCCAGGCCATGCCGACCCACTGCATCGCCGTTTGCACTCTGGGCATTTGTGCCAGCGACTGGCCCACACCGGAACCCACCAGCAGCACAATCCCCGACGCCCCCACACCAGCCCCCAGAATAATGGGCAATGCAGCCTTGAAGCCGTAACGGGCGCTGTTGCTCAGCACCAGGATATTGGTCGGGCCGGGGGTGATGGAGGCGACAAAGGCGAACAGCATGAAAGGCACGAACGTGGACAGCATGACGGGGGACTCCGGCGGGCTCATTTAGAGCGCCCATCTTCACAAGCCCGGGCGTTACCGGTCTGGAAGATTTGTGCAGCATTTGCGGTACGCGGCCGGTGTCAGCCCATAAGCCCGCATGAACCAGCGGCCCAAATGACTTTGGTCAGCGAACCCCAGGGCCATCGCCACGTCTGCCGGTTGATCGCCCTTGGCCAATAGATACCGCGCACGGGCCAGGCGCAGTTGCACCAGATACGCGTGGGGCGGCAGGCCGAAGGCACTCTTGAAGGCGCGGCTCAGGCGAAAGCGGTCGACACCGCAGGCCAGGGCCAGTTCATCCATGCCGACGTCCTGATGCAGATGGGCGTGCAGGTATTCCCGGGCCTTGTGCGCCACCTGCGGCAAACGTGGGTCATCCCGGTAGCGCATGCGCCAATAGAGCTGGCCGGTGAGGCGTTCCAGCAAGTAGTCCAGCGCGCTCTGTCGCACGATCCGCAGTTCGCCGTGGTGCAAACTCTCAAACGCCTGACTGGTGGCCAGGGCCAGGCGCGGTTCGCTGGCCAAGGTGCGGGCGAAACTCAGCTGATGATGGGCGGGTGCTTCCTCGAAGACACTGGCGATCTCCCGTTCCAGCCACTGCGGGTCAAGGTAGAGCATGCGGTAAGTGAAACCGTCGACCGTCGGGGCATTGCCGTCGTGGAGCTCCCCTGGCTCCAGCAGGAATACCTGCCCCGGCACGCTGTCATGGCGCATGCGCCGGCAGTTGAATTGCTGCACGCCTTGTTCGGTGACGCCCACCAGGTAGCTGTCGTGCCAATGGGGGTCATACGCATGGCCTTCGAAATGCGCGCGCAGGGTCTCGATACCGGTGTCGGCGTCCTGGGACAAGTCGATCCAATTGTGCGCAGGCATACAACACCGAGGCGGAAAGTGAAGGGCTATTAGCGGCGACACCGGGGTGGGCGTCTAGAAGGTTTGTGCAGTCTAGCCAAACAACCCGGCGGCGATGTTGATCGAAAAGCCCAGAATAGCGGTGTTGAACAAAAAACCGATCAACGACTGCCCCAGCACCACCTTGCGCAGGCCACGGGTGGCGACGCCCACATCCGAGGTTTGTACCGCTACGCCGATGGTGAAGGAAAAGTACAGGAAGTCCCAATAGTTGGGCGTGAGCAAGCCTTCGGCAAAACGTAGGGCGGGTTCCTTGCCTGGCCAGGTGTAATAAAGCCTGGCGTAGTGCACGCTGAAAATCACCCCGATCAATAGCCACGAGCCGATTACCGTCAGCCCGGTAAAACCGTAGTGCAGCAGGCGCTCGGAGGTGGCCAGGTCCTTGCTGCCCACCAGTTCGTAGGTGATGGTCGCCAGGCTGGCGATGGCGGCAATGCACACCATGAACAGCACCAGGCCGGCGTTCTCGTCTTCGATTTCGGCGATGCGCTTGACGTCTTCGGCCTTGGCGCGAATGGTCAACCACAGCATCAGTATCAGGTAGGTCCAGACCCCGGCGTTCCAGCCGATCAGGATTTTGCTGGCAAGGGTGTCGGCCGGCACCAGGAGGCCGACGGCAAGGCCCAATACGGCGGCGGATGAGAGGCGAGGGTGGGTGCGGGCGAGGAAGGGCATGGCGGCTCACAGATAACTATGTGTGAGCACCATAGCTTATTCGGGTGTACCTGATCATGAATGCAATCAATAACCCTGTGGGAGCTGGCTTGCCTGCGATAGCGTTGGTTCAGGCAACACTTATGTCGCCTGTGCCGCCTTCATCGCAGGCAAGCCAGCTCCCATATTTGGCAGCGGCGTTGATCAGTTTGGTTTATGGCGCTTGCGCACCAGCTTCATCACCACCACGAAGAACACCGGCACAAACACCACCGCCAATGTCGCCGTGATCATCCCGCCAATCACACCGGTACCAATTGCCTGCTGGCTGGCCGAACTGGCCCCGGTGGCAATTGCCAGTGGCACTACGCCGAGGATAAACGCCAGGGACGTCATGATGATCGGCCGCAATCGCAACCGCGCCGCCTTCAAGGTGGCGTCGATCAAGTCCTCGCCCTGGTCATACAGGTCCTTGGCGAACTCGATGATCAGGATCGCGTTCTTCGCCGACAGGCCGATGATGGTGATCAAGCCGACCTTGAAGAACACGTCGTTGGGCATCCCGCGTAGCGACACGGCCAACACCGCGCCCAGCACCCCAAGCGGCACCACCAGCAACACCGAGGTAGGGATCGACCAGCTTTCATACAGTGCGGCCAGGCACAGGAACACGATCAGCAACGACAGGCCCAACAGCAACGGTGCCTGGGAGCCGGACAAGCGCTCTTGCAACGACAAGCCCGTCCATTCCTGGCCCAGCCCCGCAGGCAACTGGCTGACCAGGCGCTGGATTTCGTTCATGGCCTCGCCGGTGCTGTGCCCCGGCGCGGCTTCGCCGCTGATGGCGATGGCCGGGTAACCGTTGTAACGGGTCAACTGCGTTGGGCCCTGGGTCCACTTGGCTTCGACAAAGGCTGACAGCGGCACCATCTTCCCGGCGTTGTTGCGCACGTGGATTTTCATCAGGTCGGCCACCTGGCTGCGCTGGTCGCCTTCGGCCTGCACCACCACGCGCTGCATACGGCCTTGGTTGGGGAAGTCGTTGATATACGCCGAGCCGATCGCCGACGACAGCACGTTGCCCACATCGGCAAACGACACACCCAGGGCGTTGGCCTGCTTGCGGTCCACTTCCAGCTGCACTTGCGGGGCTTCGGCCAGGGCGCTTTCGCGCACGTTAGCCAGGATCGGGCTTTTCGCTGCAGCGTCCAGCAATTCGGTACGCGCGGCCATCAAACCTGCATGGCCGACGCCACCACGGTCCTGCAAGCGGAACTCAAAACCACTGGATGTGCCCAGGCCATCTACTGGTGGCGGCAGAACCGCGTAGGCGATCGCGTCCTTGAGTTCGCTGAAGGCCATGTTGGCGCGATCGGCAATCGAGGAAGCGGAGTCATCGCTGCCACGTTCCGACCAGTCCTTGAGCGTGGTAAACGCCAGGGCCGCGTTCTGCCCGGAACCGGAAAAGCTGAAACCCATGATCATGGTGGTATCACCCACCCCAGGTTCCTCGGCGTTGTGCGCCTCGATCTGTTCGGCCACCTGCACCGTACGGTTCTTGCTGGCGCCCGGTGGCAACTGGATATCAGTGATGGTGTAGCCCTGGTCTTCCACCGGCAGGAACGAGGAGGGCAGGCGGCTGAACAACAGCCCCATGCCCACCAGCAAGACCAGGTAGATCAGCAGGTAGCGACCGCTGCGCTTGAGGGCATAGGCCACCCACCCTTCGTAGCGATTAGTGAGTTGTTCAAAGCGTTGGTTGAACCAGCCGAAGAAACCACCCTTGGCATGGTGTTCGCCCTTGGCAATCGGCTTGAGCAACGTGGCGCACAGTGCCGGGGTCAAGGTCAGGGCCAGGAACGCCGAGAACAGGATCGAGGTGGCCATCGACAGCGAGAACTGCTGGTAGATCACGCCCACCGAACCCGGCATGAAGGCCATCGGCAGGAACACCGCCACCAGCACCAGGGTGATACCGATGATGGCTCCGGTGATCTGGCCCATGGCTTTCTTCGTCGCCTCCTTGGGCGACAAGCCCTCGGTGGCCATGATGCGCTCGACGTTTTCCACCACCACGATGGCATCGTCCACCAGGATACCGATGGCCAATACCATGCCGAACATCGTCAATACGTTGATCGAGAAGCCCAGCAGCAACATGGTGGCGAAGGTGCCCATCAGCGCGATCGGCACCACGAGCGTGGGAATCAAGGTGTAGCGCACGTTCTGCAGGAACAGGAACATCACCGCGAACACCAGCGCCATCGCCTCCAGCAAGGTGTAGACCACCTTGGTGATCGAGACTTTGACAAAGGGCGAGGTGTCGTAGGGAATCTTGTATTCCACATTCGCAGGGAAGTAGCGCGACAACTCGTCCATTTTCGCCCGCACCAGCGTTGCGGTACTCAAGGCATTAGCGCCGGGCGACAGTTGCACGCTGACGGCAGTAGACGGCTTGCCGTTCAGGCGCGTGGAGAACTGGTATTCCTGGCTGCCGACTTCCACCCGTGCCACGTCGCCGATGCGCACGGTGGAGCCGTCGGGGTTGGCCTTGAGCACGATGTCGGCGAACTCCGCCGGGGTCGAAAGTTGTCCCTTGACCAGCACTGCCGCGGTGATCTCCTGGGTGTGGGTGCCCGGCAAGTCACCGATGCTGCCCGCTGAGACCTGGGCGTTCTGGGCGCTGATCGCGGCGTTGACGTCGGCCGGCGTGAGGTTGAAACCGATCAGTTTCTGCGGGTCGATCCAGATACGCATGGCGCGTTCGGCGCCATACAACTGGGCCTTGCCGACCCCGTCCAGGCGCTTGAGCTCGTTCATCACGTTGCGCGCCAGGTAATCACTGAGCGCCACGTCGTCGAGCTTGCCGTCGTTGGAGGTCAATGTGACCAGCAGCAGGAAGCCGGCGGAGACTTTTTCCACCTGCAAGCCTTGCTGAGTCACGGCCTGCGGCAGGCGCGGCTCGACGACCTTGAGGCGGTTCTGCACATCCACCTGGGCCATTTCCGGGTCGGTGCCCGGCTGGAACGTGGCGGTAATGGTCGCCGAGCCCAGGCTGCTCTGGGATTCGAAATACAGCAGGTGATCGGCGCCGTTGAGCTCCTGCTCGATCAGGCTGACCACGCTCTCATCCAGGGTCTGGGCCGAGGCGCCGGGGTACACCGCGTAGATTTCCACCTTGGGTGGCGCGACGTTGGGGTACTGCGCCACCGGCAATTGCGGGATCGCCAGGAAGCCCGCCAGCAGGATAAACAGGGCCACCACCCAGGCGAAGATCGGGCGGTCAATAAAGAACTGCGGCATGACGGGTTATTCCTTTACGAGCGGGCTGTCGTCCACTTCAACTTTTTCACCGGGGCGTGCGTGTTGCACGCCCTCGACGATGATGCGGTCACCGGGCTTGAGGCCACTGGTGACGATCCAGCGGTTGTCGATCACCGCACCCAACTCCACCGGCTGCTGGCTGACGGTCTGCTCGGCGTCCAGCAACAACACCATCGGGATACCGGCGCTGTCACGGGTGATGGCGCGTTGCGGCACGCTGAGGCCTTGTTTGTCCACGGCCTGTTCCACGCGCACCCGCACAAAGCTGCCGGGCAACAGGTCGAGGTCCGGGTTGGGGAACTCGCTGCGCAGGATGATCTGCCCGGTGCCGGGATCGACGCTGATTTCGGCGAAGAGCAATTTACCCGGCAACGGGTACAGGCTGCCGTCGTCCTGGATCAAGGTAGCCTTGGCCTGGTCCTGGCCGACCTGCTTCAAGCTGCCGGCACGAAAGGCGCGGCGCAGGTCGTTCAGCTCACGGGTGGACTGGGTGAGGTCGGCGTGGATTGGGTCCAGTTGCTGGATAATCGCCAGCGGCGTGGCTTCGTTCTGGCCGACCAGCGCGCCTTCGGTCACCAGGGCGCGGCCGATGCGCCCGGAAATCGGTGCGGTCACGGTGGCATAGCCCAGGTTCAGCCTGGCACGCTCGACGGCGGCCTTGTTGGCGGCCACTTCGGCGTTGGTCTGGCGCAGGGCGGCGCGGGCGTTGTCGTACTCCTGGCCGCTGATGGCGTTGCCTTCGACCAATTGGCTGTAGCGCTGTTCTTGCAGGCGCGCCTGGAATGCATTGGCCTCGGCCTTGCTCAGGTTGGCCTGGGCACTGTCCAGGTCGGCCTTGAACGGCGCCGGGTCAATACGGAACAACACGTCGCCTTGCTTGACGTCGTGGCCTTCGTTGAACACCCGCTGCATGACCACCCCGGCGACCCGGGCGCGTACTTCGGCGATACGCGGTGCGGCGATGCGCCCGCTCAGTTCGCTGGTAATAGAGAGGGGCTTGGCCTGCAGGGTTTCGATCCGCACTTTGGCCAGGGGCATTTGTGGCGCCTCGTCTGCCGACTGACCACACGCGCTCAGCGCCAGTGTGAGGGCCAACAGGCAAAACGGCGCAAATAGATTCTTCGACATGCTCTTATCCCAATATTGACTGGCGCATCCTAGGGGCACCTGCGCCGTGGTGCTGTGAAGCTGTGTAGCGGGTCTGTGAAGAAGTGTAAGGTACGGCGCACGTGGCGTCGGGGGCGTATATCCTTGCACAATCCTGCAACACACCAACAAACAGCATTATTTGGAAACACCATGCCCAACATCCTCCTGGTGGAAGACGACGCCGCACTCTCCGAGCTGATTGCCAGCTACCTGGAACGCAATGGCTACCACGTCAGCGTGCTCAGCCGTGGCGATCATGTACGCGAACGTGCACGTCTCAACCCGCCGGACCTGGTGATCCTCGACCTGATGCTGCCGGGCCTCGACGGCCTGCAGGTGTGCCGCTTGCTGCGCGCCGATTCGGCGGGCCTGCCGATCCTGATGCTGACCGCCCGCGATGACAGCCACGATCAGGTGCTGGGCCTGGAAATGGGTGCCGACGACTACGTGACCAAACCCTGCGAGCCGCGCGTATTGCTGGCCCGGGTGCGCACGCTGCTACGTCGCAGCAGCCTGTCCGAACCCCAGGTGGCCAGCGACCAGATCGTCATGGGCAACCTGTGCATCGACTTGTCCGAGCGCACCGTGACCTGGCGCGAACAGGCGGTGGAGCTGTCCAGCGGGGAATACAACTTGCTGGTGGTGCTGGCCCGGCATGCCGGCGAAGTGCTCAGCCGCGATCAGATCCTGCAACGCCTGCGCGGTATCGAATTCAACGGTACCGACCGTTCGGTGGACGTGGCCATCTCTAAGCTGCGGCGCAAGTTCGACGACCATGCGGGCGAGGCGCGCAAGATCAAGACGGTGTGGGGCAAGGGGTATCTGTTCAGCCGTTCCGAGTGGGAATGCTGAACCATGTTTCGCGTACTGCTGCGCCTCTACCTGATCACCATCGTCACCTACAGTGCGGCGATTTACCTGATTCCCAAGCTGGTGATCCAGCTGTTCGAACACCGCTACCTGGACTACAACATCGAACAGTCCCGTGGCCTGCAAAAGCTCATGGTCAAACAGTACCAGCGGGCACCGGTGGAGCGTTGGTCCCAGGTCACCGACCAATTGAGCCGCGATTTTGCACCGTTGAGGGTGCAACTGTTACTGCGCCAGGACGCCCGCTATACCCCTGAGGAAGAACAGTTACTGGAGCAAGGCAAACCTGTGATCCGCCTGGGCGAGTGGGGCTGGATGGAGGAAATCAGTTCGCCGATCAACCAGCAGTTCGCGGTCAAGCTGACCGTGCCGCCAGACCCGTTGGACATGAACCTGCTGTACTGGTCGATGAACGTGCTGGTCGGCGCCGCCTTGCTGGCGTGCCTGCTGGTGTGGCTGCGGCCGCACTGGCGTGACCTGGAGCGTTTGAAAAGTACCGCCGCGTTATTGGGCAAGGGCCATCTGGAGGCGCGCACGGGGCTTGCACCCAGCTCCAGCATCGGCGGCCTGGCGGCGGTGTTCGACACTATGGCCGACGATATCGAGCATCTCTTGAACCAGCAGCGCGACTTGCTCAATGCGGTCTCCCATGAGCTGCGCACGCCGCTCACCCGTCTGGATTTCGGGCTGGCCCTGGCGCTTTCCGAAGACTTGCCCCCGGCCAGCCGCGAGCGCCTGCAAAGCCTGGTGGCGCATATTCGTGAGTTGGATGAATTGGTGCTGGAATTGCTGTCTTACAGCCGCCTGCAAAACCCGGCGCAATCGCCCGAGCGGGTAGAGGTGGCGCTCGACGAGTTTATCGACAGCGTGTTGGGCAGCGTCGACGATGAGCTGGAAAACCCCGAGATCGTCATCGATGTGGCGCTTGATTGTGCTGTTGAGCGCTTCAGCCTCGACCCGCGTCTGACTGCCCGAGCCTTGCAGAACCTGCTGCGCAATGCGACGCGCTACTGCGACAGGCGCATCCAGGTGGGCGTGCGCGTACGCCCCAAAGGCTGTGAAATCTGGGTAGACGACGATGGCATCGGCATACCGGCGGACCAGCGCGAGCGCATCTTCGAGCCGTTCTACCGCCTGGACCGTAGCCGCGACCGCGCAACCGGTGGCTTTGGCCTGGGCCTGGCGATCAGCCGGCGCGCCCTGGAGGCCCAGGGCGGCACCTTGACGGCCTTGGCGTCTCCCTTGGGCGGGGCGCGGTTTCGTGTGTGGCTGCCTAACGTCGCTTGATCAAAGCACCCTTTTGGATGCACCCCTTTGCAAAAAGAGTGAAGTTTTCCAAAAAAGCATAAACTCAGATCGCATCGGTATAAGTGGTTATAAGAAAAATCGCTATCCTGCGGCCAGAAATTTATAAGGCCTTGGGTAGCTGGAATGGATGTAGGTAATATTGGTTTCGTGGTTGCCGGCCTGATCGTGGGTTTTATCGTGGGCATGACGGGGGTGGGCGGCGGTTCGCTGATGACCCCGATCCTGCTGTGGTTTGGCATCAACCCAGCCACTGCGGTGGGCACCGACCTGCTGTACGCTGCCATTACCAAGTCCGGTGGCGTGCTGGTGCACAGCAAGAACAAGAACATCGACTGGACCATCACCGGCTGGCTCACCCTGGGCAGCGTGCCGGCGGTGTTGCTGACGTTATGGTTCCTGGCGAGCCTGCACACCGACCCCAGCGCGATGAACGCGGTGATCAAGCAGGCCCTTGGCGTGGTATTGCTGCTGACGGCCCTGGCGATCCTGTTTAAGAAAAGCCTGTTGGCCTTTGCCCAGCGTCATGCTGGCGACTCCTATCATCTGCGCCCGCGTAACCTCAACGCGCTGACGGTGGTGACCGGGGCGATCCTTGGCACCATGGTGGCCCTGACCTCGATCGGCGCTGGCGCCCTTGGCACGGTGGCGCTGTTTATCCTGTACCCGTTCCTGGCTACGCGGCGCCTGGTTGGCACCGAGATCGCCCATGCCGTGCCCCTGACATTGGTGGCGGGCCTGGGCCATGCCAGCATGGGGAATATGGACTGGCATTTGCTGGGCTTTTTGCTGATGGGGTCGTTGCCGGGGATCTACGTGGGCAGCCATATGACCGGCAAGATTCCCGACGGGGTACTGCGGCCGTGCCTGGCGGTGATGTTGATGATGGTGGGGTACAAGTTGGCGTTCTGAGTGAGTGGCCTGACACCCCGCGATCCAACTGTGGGAGCTGGCTTGCCTGCGAAGGCGGCCTGCCAGCCAACGCCTATCTGCCTGACACCCCGCGATCCAACTGTGGGAGCTGGCTTGCCTGCGAAGGCGGCCTGCCAGCCGACGCCTATCTGCCTGACACCCCGCGATCCAACTGTGGGAGCTGGCTTGCCTGCGAAGGCGGCCTGCCAGCCGACGCCTATCTGCCTGACACCCCGCGATCCAACTGTGGGAGCTGGCTTGCCTGCGAAGACGGCCTGCCAGCCGACGCCTATCTGCCTGACACCCCGCGATCCAACTGTGGGAGCTGGCTTGCCTACGAAGACGGCCTGACAGTCAACACAGTTGGACTGTGTACATATCCATTCCTTCGGTAACGGCCGCTTAGGGTTCCGCCCAACGTGAACTGCCCCCCGAATGTTGGACACCTGACCCCCTCGGGAGGGTGTTCCATGACGAAATACAACCTAGCACTCAAGCAATCACTGATTGAAGAGTGTC
>NZ_NKRF01000048.1:0-29638 GCF_003408955.1 Pseudomonas sp. GL93 | reverse complement strand
GTGTTGCTGTCGAGAGTTGTGCTTGTCGCGATGGTCCTGCAAAGCGGTATTCCACATACACCGCCGATCCCCTGTGGGAGCTGTCGAGCTTAAGCGAGGCTGCGATAGCGGTGGTTCAGGCGATGAAGAGGTTGCCTGTGCCGCCGTCATCGCAGCCTCGCTGGGGCTCGACAGCTCCCACATTTGGGCGGTGTTGCTGTCGAGAGTTGTGCTTGGCGCGATGGTCCTGCAAAGCGGTATTTCACATACACCGCCGATCCCCTGTGGGAGCTGTCGAGCTTCAGCGAGGCTGCGAAAGCGGTGGTTCAGGCGATGAGCCTTTCGGCAATGCCGCCATCTGATCAAATTCCGTCTAGGGCTATACTTGCCTCCTTCCAACCAAACGAGATCACCATGAGCACCTCTCTTTCCCTGTCGCCCGCGCGCAAGCCTGTCGCGCCACTGATCGCTTTTGTCCTCCTGGTGGCGGGCGCTCTGTTCCTGCAAAACAGTGTGGGTGCGCGCCAGGTGTTGCTGCTGGTGGTCGGCGCCGCCCTGGGTCTGACGCTGTATCACGCGGCCTTCGGTTTCACCTCGGCCTGGCGCGTGTTTATCAATGATCGGCGTGGCGCTGGCTTGCGTGCGCAGATGGTGATGCTGGCGGTGGCGGTGGTGCTGTTTTTTCCGGCGCTGGGCGCGGGCACCTTGTTCGGCCAGCCGGTGGCCGGGCTGGTGGCGCCGGCCGGTGTGTCAGTGGTGTTCGGGGCGTTTATATTCGGGATCGGGATGCAACTGGGCGGCGGCTGTGCATCGGGCACCTTGTTCACCGTGGGCGGCGGGAATGCGCGGATGTTGGTGACGCTGCTGTTCTTTATCTGTGGCTCGTTGATCGCCACCCACCACGTCGACTGGTGGTTTGCGTTGCCGTCGTTCCCGGCGGTTTCCATTGTCAAAAGTTTTGGTGTGCTGCCGGCATTGGTCCTGAGCCTGGCGGTGTTCGCGCTGATTGCAATGGTGACCGTGCGCCTGGAAAAGCGCCGTCACGGCCAGCTTGAACAAGGCGTGCAGAGCGAGCACCAAGGTCTGCGCCGCTTTCTGCGCGGGCCATGGCCGCTGGTATGGGGCGCGATTGGCCTGGCGCTGCTCAACTACGCCACCCTGGCCCTGGCCGGGCGGCCGTGGGGCATTACCTCGGCGTTCGCGCTGTGGGGCGCCAAGGTGGCGAGCGGGCTGGGCGTGGACGTCGCCAGCTGGGCATTCTGGCAGATGCCGGGCAATGCCAAGGCCCTGGCTGCACCGGTGTGGGAAGACATCACCAGCGGCATTGTCCTCGGCGCGCTGCTGGCTGCGGGCCTGGCCGGGCGTTTCGCGCCCAGCCTGAACATCCCGCTGCGCTCATTGATCGCGGCTGTGATCGGCGGCCTGATGCTTGGCTATGGTTCGCGCCTGGCCTATGGCTGCAACATCGGCGCGTACTTCAGTGGCATCGCCTCGGGCAGCCTGCATGGCTGGGTGTGGCTGGTGGCGGCCTTTATCGGCAACGGCGTGGGCGGGCGCTTGCGGCCCTTCTTTTTTGCGGGCGAACGGCCCCAGGTGGCCTTGAGTGGTTGCTGAGCAGTCCACCCGCATTCGCCTGGCGCGCACGCAAGATGCCGGTTTGTTGCCCGCCATCGAGCAGTGCGCGGCCCAGGCGTTTCGCGCAATCGAAGGGCTGGCTTGGCTGGCGGATGCCGCGCCGATCGGCGTCGAGTGCCATCGGCAGTGGATCGCGCTATCGACCTGTTGGGTGGTGGTTGATGACCACGATCGCCCTCAAGGCTTCCTCAGCGCAGAACGCTTTGGCGACGACCTGCATATCCATGAAGTGTCAGTGGCTCAGCCGCTGCAAGGCCAGGGCTGGGGGCGCAGATTGGTGGAAACGGCGATAGATCATGCCCACGCCCAACACCTGCGTGCGGTGACGCTGACCACTTTCAAGCATGTACCTTGGAATGCTCCGTTCTACCGGCGCCTGGGCTTTGCACCTCACCTTGATCCGCGTCTGCACACGATCCTGGCGGATGAATATGCCCATGGCTTTGAACCCGGCAGCCGTTGTGCCATGGCGTGCCCGGTGACATGTCCGAATCCGTCCTGAAGTAGTCTGCCTTGCGTCTGTCGTGCGCTATGGGCTGTCCTTACCATGGCGTGCATCGTTCACCCACTGATGCAAGCCACAAGGACTGTCCATGACCCATAAAGCCCTGATCGTGATCGACGCCCAACATTCCTTCCGCCATTCAACCTACTGGTCCGAAAATGACCTACCCGACTATCTGGAAAAACAGCAGGCGCTCATCGACGGCTGTGTTCAACGCGGCATCCCGGTGGTACAAGTCTTCCATGTTGAAGACCAGGGGCATTTCTCCATGCAGTCGGGCAACGTCAGGGCCTTGAGCGAGCTGTCGATCAATCCGCAACTGGTGATCCATAAGCGCTATCACAGTGCTTTGGCCGGTACGCCACTGGCCGCGCGCCTGGTGGAAATGGGCGTCACCACGCTGATCATCAGCGGCATCCGCACCGAGCAATGCTGTGAGACCACCACGCGGCAGGCTTCCGACAGCGGCTTCAAGGTGGATTTTGTCAGCGAGGCGACCCTGACCTTCCCGATGACCCACGCGCGTAGCGGCCGGGTCTATACGCCGGCCGAGATTCGCGAACGCACGGAGTTGGTCCTCGATGACCGCTTCGCCCGCATCGTGACGGTCGCCCAGGCACTGGCGGAGTGAAGCGGTGAGCGTACCGGTGCTGTTCGTGCTATTGCCAAACGTGCTGATGCTCGACCTGGCCGGGCCTGCCGAAGTGCTGCGCCTGGCCGCGCAGGTCGATGACCCGGCGGCGGTGGATTTCGACTTGCAGTACGTCAGCCCGGTGGCAACGCTGCACACCTCCATCGGCTTGCCGCTGACCGGGCTGGCGCCACTGCCACCGGCCCTGGCCCCCGGTACGCTGGTGGTATTGGTGGGCTCCACGATGAATGTGTCGAAAGCCCACCAAAAGGCCTTCGAATCGGCCAGCCATCAGCTCACCCAGTGGTTGCAAAACGTCTTCGCGCCCTCGGCCGAGCGTCTGGTGTGTGTGTGCGCCGGCGCGTTGAGTGCCGCCAGGGCCGGGCTGCTCGATGGGCGCCAATGCACCACGCACCATTCTCTGTGTGCCACCCTGCAGGCCCTCGCCCCCAAGGCCCGGGTTCTGGAAAACCGCCTGTACGTCACCGATGGCCCGGTCAGTTGCAGCGCCGGTGTCACGGCCGGTATCGACCTGATGCTGCATCTGGTCGCCGAGCTGACCGGGCCACGCTTGGCGTGCGCGGTGGCGCGGGACATGGTGGTGTATCTGCGCCGCAGTGGCAGCGACCCGCAGCTATCGCCTTGGGTGAGCGGACGCAATCACCTGCACCCGGCGGTCCATCGCGTGCAAGACGCCATCGCCGCCGCCCCCTGCGAAGCCTGGACACTCACCCGCATGGCAAGCCTGGCCTGCACCAGCAGCCGGCACTTGGCGCGCCTGTTCCAGGAGCACGTACAGATCAGCCCGTTGGATTACCTGCACCGCCTGCGCCTGGCCGTGGCCCGTGAACTGCTGGCTGAGTCGGCCCTGGACATTGAAGCCATCGCCGAGCGCGCAGGCTTTGGCTCGGCGCGGCATCTGCGGCGGATCTGGGGCAAATATGAAGCGGCCACCCCTTCAGCCATGCGCCTTACTCAGCAGGCGTCTCGGGGGACGTAACCGGGTCCTGACCGGCTTCGGTTTCCAGCTTCAAACGGTCGGCCTTGCTGATGTATCTGTCTTTGCTTTTTGGCGCCAGCTTGGCACTGGCTTTTTTGGCTTTGGCCTTGAAGAGCTGCTGGAGTTTTTTCTGGCGGTTCATGTCGCGGTGCCTGAGAGGGAAAGGCGCGGATGATACCAGTTTCAACAAATATGACCGGGTCCTGGGTCGCTTTTTAGCGTTGATCTGTGCATTGAATCATCCTTCGTTTCGCCAATAATCGGGCCGAGTATCCAGCGCAAACGGAAAACGCCCCGATGAGCATTCATACCCGCACCAAACGTCTGACTGTCCCTCAACTGGTCGCCATGAAGGGGCAGCAGAAAATCGTCTCCCTTACCGCGTACTCCAGTGCTATGGCCAAGCTGATCGATCCGATTGTCGACTTCATCCTGGTCGGTGACTCCACCGCCATGGTCGGCTATGGCCGGGCTTCGACCCTGAGCATGCAGCTGGAAGAAATCATCGGCCACACCCGGGCGGTGGTCGACAGTACGCACTTGGCCTGTGTCATCGCCGACATGCCGTTTGGCAGTTACCAGGAGTCGTATGAGCAGGCTTTTCGCAATTGTGCCCAGGTGCTGTCGCGCACCGGTTGCGATGCGGTCAAGCTGGAAGCCAATCAGGCACTGGCGGGTACCGTGCAATTCCTGGTTGCCCGAGGCGTGCCGGTGATGGCCCACGTGGGGCTGATGCCGCAATTCGTCAACGTCATGGGCGGGTTCAAGGCCCAGGGTCTGACCGCTGAAACCGCTGCGGTAATTGCCGCAGATGCCCGCGCCAACCTGGAAGCGGGGGCCTTCAGCCTGCTGCTGGAAGGGGTGGCCGAAGGCGTGGCCCGGCAGATCACCCTGGACTCAAGCCAACCTACCATTGGCATTGGCGCATCGCCTGCGTGTGACGGCCAGGTGTTGGTCACCGAGGATGTGCTGGGCCTGGGCGGCGGCTCGATGCCGCGCTTCGTCAAGCAATACGCTGATGTGGGGGCGGTGATTCGCGATGCGTGCGAGCGTTACGCCGACGATGTACGCCATGGCCGGTTCCCCGAAGCGCGGCATTGCTACGGGCTTTGACGCAGCGCCTGGGCCAGTTGCTTGACGGCCCCGGCAATGTCCTTGCTCCAGTCGAGTGTGTAGCTCAGGCGCAGGTGATGTGGCCAGGCGCCTTGTTGGCTGAACAGTTCGCCGGGCGCGATGACGATGCGTTGGCCGAGCAGGTCCGCAAACACCTGGCGCATTTCCACCGGGCGGGCGGCCTGGAGCCAGAAGCTAGCGCCACCGTGGGGTTCGACCACCTGCCACTGGCTATCGCCGTGGGTTAATAGCAGGGCTTTGAGCAGCGTCATGCGCTCCAGCAACCGTGCCCGCAACGCCTTCAGGTGGGTGTCGATACGCTTGGACGCAAACAGCCTGGCGATGGCTTTCTGACGGATCGGCGAGAGGCGAAAGCTGCGCTCCAGGAACAGCTGCTGCAACGCTGAGGCATGCCCGCGACACAGCACATAGCCGTAGGGCGCTTCCGAGCCGATGATTTTGTCGAAGGTCGAAAACACCAGCAGTCTGTGTGGGTCGGCATAGTCGCGATAACGCGTCGGTTGCATGCCGAAATACAGCTCGCCGTAGGTGTCGTTTTCGAACAGCCAGATATCGCGCTCGGCCAACCGCTGGCAGATCTGCTGCTTATCCTGCGCGGGCATCGTACCGCCCTGGGGCATATTCACCGTCGATGACAGCACCGCCAGGCGGATGGGCTCACGCTTGAGCAGCGCGTTCAGAGCGTCCAGATCAAAACGCCCATCTGCGCCGAGGGGCATCTCGATGACACGGATCTTCGCCGCCTGCAATTGCCGCAGAATCGCCCACGAACACGGTGACTCCACCAGTGCGAGCGTGCCCGCGAGGTCCAGGGCATTGAGCGAGACCTCCAATACACTGTGCAGGTCCGAGCCGATGTACACCTGGTCGGCTTGCCAGTAATGGTCAGTAGATCGGCTATAGCGTTCGGCCAAGGCTGTGCGCAACTCGGACTCGCCAAACGGTAGGTACAGCGGCGTCAACGAGCGCGGATATTGCCGGGCCAGTTCACGCTCCAGCATCAACAAAGGCTGCTCCAGCGACAACAGCATCGCCGGGGCATCGCTGCTCAGGGCCAGCATGCCGGGTTGGCGCGCGTTGGCGAATACCTGGTCGAGCAGGGAGGATGAGCTTGGGTTGATGGCAGGAGCCGAGTTCGGGTCGATGAAAAAACCGAGCTTGGGCCTGGCCTGGATCCGCCCTTGCTCCTCAAGCAATGCATACGCGTACTTGGTGGTCGACACCGACACGCCCAGGCGCAGGGCCAGTTGGCGCAGGGACGGCAATTTGCGTTCGCCGTCAGCCGGGCAGGCCTCGATCAGCTCGATGAGGTAGCGGTACACCGCTTGATAGGCGAAGGTGCCTTTGCTTGTATTCATACTTATATGAGCCGCTGTTCTGTAGGAGCGAGCTTGCTCGCGAAGAACCTGAGTGCGATACGTTTTATCTGGACGCGCGCATTATCGTTGACGTTTTTCGCGAGCAAGCTCGCTCCTACATCAAACCCTGATCAACGTGCCAAAAACTGGCTGATCAACGTGATTACCTGCTGCTGGATCACAGGTCGTGGCCGTGCGCCCGGACCATCCTGACAAATGATGCTGTCGCCGGGCACATCTGCGTCGAGCACCGCCGCCGCGCCCGGTTTGCATTGCAACATAAAGCTGAAGTGATTGGCGTCACTGATCTGCACGTACTGCGTCGAGGCTTTTGGCAACTGCTTGGCCATGTCCGCCGATTCCATCTGCGCCGGCAAATCCGCTGACGGCACACCGGCCGCTATCACCAACGCCCGCACCGGCAGCGCCGCCAGGCTCGCATCGGTAAACCCACGCGACAGGCCCAGGTCCAAAGACACCACGGCGCTGACGCGCTTGTCGCTCAAGTCCGCCGCCAATTGCGCCTTCCCGTTTGGAGTACCTTCAGGGTTCATCTCACGGTAGGCGGTACACGCGACCAGCGTCGGATGGGCGCTGCAGTCCCGGGCAAACAGCGCCGGGTCGAAACGCGCACCGGCCGTCTCCATCACCGTCCAACCTCCGAGGGAATGCCCCACCACCGCGATCCGGCCGCTATCCACCGCACCGAATGGCTCAGGCTGCGCCAGCAGCGCATCGATGGCCCGACTCAAATCCCTGGGCCGTTGCCACAACTGCGCAGCGGCCTCGGCGCTGCGATCCTGGCTGGTAGTGCCCGGGTGGTTGACCGCCGCCACGATATAACCCTGCCGAGCCAGCGCACTGGCCAGCCACGCCTGCTTGCCCCAGTTGCCACCGTAGCCGTGGGAGAGCACCACTAAAGGATGCTTGCCGGGCGTCGGTGCGGCATCGGGAACGGCCAGCACGCCGATGAACACCCCATTGTCGGCGATCAGCTTGGGTTTGGCAGTGGTGGCGGCGGGGTACCACACAGCCATTTCCAACGGGCGGTTGTTGTGGGTGTCGGGCAGGGTGGTGGTTTGGAAGCCGACGGGGTTGTCGCTGGCGAATGCGGGAGCGGTCAGGCACATCAGCAGCAGAGCGGCGAGGCGGGCTTTCATGCTTTTTTCGTCCTTGAAAGGGAGGGCGCAGCATGACCTGAAACGGCCGGTTCAGGTAGAGGGGAGGCGGGACTACGAAGTGGCTGACAGAGTCCTACTGCTTGGTATTACAGATGCGGACTTCACGTTTTTAGGAAGTAGCTGGCTTACCTGAAGCTGTAAATCATGCAGTGTTGGAGCGTGAATCCTACTGAATGTGTCGACACTGACCTTTAATTAAAGGGTGATGATTATGGCGCTTATAAGTGCATCACTTAGTTCGAAGCCGAGGTATGACCTGTCTGGCGGTAGCTATTTAGTTTTTTTGCTGATCGGAATGACTTTTTACCCCTCTGGTGCAGTTAATGCGGAGGAAAAAATGATCAGTAAAACGGTCACGCCCACTGTTATCAACGTCATTTCTATCGGCGGGACTGGACTGGCCATTTTTAGCTTGTCCCCCACCGATTTTCCAGCCGGTTCCTTCGGCGTTCCCAAACAGTTGCTAGGGATTGATTGGAGCACGACCTCATACCCCGAAAACATAAAGGAAAGCGTTGAGCTGTGCTATTCGCGTCCCTATAACACCGCCCAGCGAACGTGTGTGCCGATTTGGCCTGGATCTTCCGGAACGTCGGCTGACTTCAATGATCAGCCCTTCGGCCAAGGTGCGGGCCTGACCATCAAGCATCATGTTTTGGGCGGCGGTGCACGATTGGGTTATCCCGCTGGCAGCGACACGGTGACAGTTCGGTATAGGGACTAAGTTGCGAGCCCCGCTCTCGATCAGCCTGCGGGGCTCACTTGCAGCTCAAAAGCGTTGTTAATTGATCGCGAGGCCATTTATGGTAACTATCAACGTTGATACGTCGTTAGCCAATAACCGCCTGGGTAGTACTGCTGTCCGTGACTTGAGCCCAGCCTCGGTGTTGCCTCTTCGAGACCCTATCGGCGCGCCTGCCGTTGTTGAAGCCGAGGCTGATAACACCTTATCGATCCTGGGGAGGCAACTAAGTGACGTTGCCAACCATGACGCCCGCATTAGTCAAGCAGACCCAGGCAACAACCTCTCCAATCCGCTCGATGCGATCAGCGACGAACGATACTTCGCTGACAAGGCTCAGCATGATGCTGAGGTTCCCGATACTCACGTTCTGGAGTTGCTTGAGCGCGCCAAGCAAGCCACCGCCTTCGCCAACGGTTTGGCCAGTAACCCTTTCAGAGGCCTTTCGGTCGATCAATTGACGCTGATTGCTCGCGACGAAAGCGGTACGTTCACCGTCAACGAACGGCGCGCAGCCTGGCAGGAGGTTCGCCTGAATGAACTGCGGGTCAGTACTTCTTCAGGTTCCGTCATCGGGCGTGAGCTTATGATTTCTCGGATTTTCCTGGGGCAGGAACCTGCGGTAGCCGAAGGCACCCTGACCTTTAGCAACATGGCCCAGAGCAGTTACGACTTCCTGACTCGTGATGATCGCAGCCTGTTGTCAGAGATGTACGCCTATGCGCAGGAGCAAGGAGCCGACTTGGCATATGTCGACATGCTGGCCTATGACCTCGGCAACTACCGCCATCACGACAATGGTCGCCAGCTCTTGAGCGGTAACAATGGCTACAATCAGGAGGGCCGTCGGGTGACGTTCAACTTCAAGGAGCATGATGTAACTACGGTGTCACGCATTCTGAACGGCTCGGCCATTGACTCTACCCGCCTCGAACAGGGTTTTTTACGTCATGTCCTGAACCCGGACTTCGGCGCGCTGAGCAACATGGGCAGCATTGCATTCCTTGAGCAGATGGTGCTGAAGTTTTCCAGTGCAGGTGCCACGCAAGCTTCGTTGGGCAGGGAGTTCGCGACTTACGCACCGATAAGTATCAACGACAATATGGTGGTCACAGTTGCTGAAGAGGTAACACTCACATTCGAAGAGCCCGTGCTTATCAACACGGATGGCATCTGGACTATCACCGAAAAAGGTAAAGCTGCGGGTTACACCATGGACCTGACCACCGGAAAACCGCATCGGGCGGTTGCGCCTTCAGTCGACGACAGGGAGCCGCGCAGCATAATAGAGGGGGCCGCGACCGACCCTTTGAAGACGCGCTCTCTGGTAGACACCGTTGCAGGCACCCCCGATCGGTCCACCACGCGATGGCGCTGGCCTGGGCATTTATTTGAATTGATGAAAAATCCAAAAACTTGAGGAGGGGGGGCAGTCACCCGCCTTGGCCGCCCAATGACTTTAGGTTTAAAGTCAACTTTAAGGTCAATGGTTTTTATGGATGGGACATGAGAATAGGCGAGTTGGCAAAAATCAGCGGGTTGGCGGCCTCACGCATCCGCTTTTACGAGGCGAGCGGCCTGATCCAATCGGTTGAGCGTAAATCCAACGGCTATCGGGACTATGCGCCCGGCACCGAGGCGGTGTTGGAGATCATCACAGGCGCTCAGGCGGCAGGTTTTTCTCTGGAGGAAATCCGGCAGTTAATGCCCAGAAGTGCCGGTGGTTGGCAGCATGACGCGCTGCTCAGCGGGCTCAAGCACAAGGTCGAGGAAATCGAGGTCCTGCAACAACGGCTGGCTCAGAACAAGGCTCAGTTGCTGAACGTCATCAAGGGCATCGAAGGTAAGCCCGAGGGCATGGCATGTGCCGAGAATGCGCAGATGCTGATTGATCGTCTGCGCGTGGAAGGGGTGGCTCCAGCTTCCGGGAGTCGTGCGCCAGACTCTGCCAAGAAAAAGGGCGCCCGCCAAGTCCCGGGGGGCTTGACCGGCGCAAAAGACGGTTCAGTGATCTTCCCGCGTGTTGACGTTAGCTAGCCGCCACAGCAGCCTCCCGCTCCATCAATTGATCCACCAACAACATTCCCAGTTCACTCAACTGATGAATCCCGAGGGCTACATCTTGTTGTTTACCTGTCAGCTCATCCGACAGGTCAAGCAACAATGCGGTAACCGAGGAAAAGGTTTCATAGGTATTGGCGATGAGTATTTCGTTGCCGGCGTCATCGGCAACGCTGAACAACGAGGAGGAGGGTGGTTGTGCCTGATCAAGCGCAAGGTTTGTATCGTAGGCGTGACTTTATACATATGCGTAATTCGTGAATGGGGGCGATACCTCGGGCTACTAAACCCGATCACTGATTTGTCAGCGACCGAGCCACCTTAGAGACGCCCATCCAAGCGCACAAGCCGACGGATTCTGACGCAACTGTAGGCAACGGAGCAAGGTGGTGCAGCGTGCTGTAGGACGGGTCTACCTCAACGCTGGCCCACTCACTGTAGGAGCGAGCTTGCTCGCGAAAAAATCCTGGGCGCCGCGTTTATTCTGGATGCGCACATTATCTTTACGTTCTTCGCGAGCAAGCTCGCTCCTACAGTGAGGGTGCTTTAGCTAAGTCCCTTTTTGTCCACAGAAACCATCCCTTACGAACGGGATCAAGCGATTTACAGAGAAGCTGTATTGATGTGCGCCTGGTCTTGTAGGAAATCGACCTCTGGTAGTGTAGGTGATTTTCCATTTTACTGGTTGTATATCCAGTGTTTTCGGGGCGACGCGCTCACGAACCGAAAATGAGTGAAAAATGGGCCTGTGGTAAAAAAAAGCTACTCCGTTAGGTTGAGGTCCTCTCCTTCAAGAAAGGAGAGTTCTTAATCAAATCAATGGAGTTACAAAATGAACAAACCACAAACCCAGACACCTCTTCGCCATGGTCGTGTCACATCCCCTGCCAGCCGTGGCGCAGTCGCCGTGGATCTCGGCCTGCTGGAGACCTGGCAGGTCAATGAAATGGAAGGCGGCAAGAACTTCCCCGCACTGACGGCCGGTCCGTTCCCGGCGCCTTATCAAACCGACAGTGACAGCGTCACCCCGCCAGCCGACGGCTTCATCCTCAGCGGTGGCAAGACCGATGCCCGTGACTGCGTCAACTTCACCCACGAGGAAATGGCCAAGAAACTTGGCCGTGCTTTCACTTGGCCGTTGCTCAATGTCGAGCCGGGTCAGACCTTCAAGGTCACCTGGGCATACACCGCGCCGCACACCACCCGTGGCTATCGCTGGCTGATCACCAAGGATGGCTGGGACTCGAAACAGCGCATTACCCGCGCACAACTGGAAACCCAGCCGTTCGCTGAAGACTTCTATGCCCAAGTGCCGTACTACAGCCATGCCGGCGAACTGAAGGCCAAGGTCAATCATGAAGTGAAACTGCCGGCCAACAAGAAGGGCCAGCATGTGATCGTATTGATGTGGATCGTCGCCAACACCGGCAACGCCTTCTATCAAGCCTTCGACGTGGACTTCAAATAAGCCCGCACCATTAAACCCACAGGTTCTGAAGGATTAGAACATGTCAAATATCGACTTTACCTCACTGCAATCTCCACTCAACGATGCCGCTTCGCTGATGCCGAGCATTGCCGGCAAAAAGATCCTCATGGGCTTCTGGCACAACTGGCCTGCCGGCCCGAGCGATGGCTACCAGCGTGGCCAGTTCGCCAATATCAGCCTGGCGGATGTGCCAAAGGATTACAACGTGGTGGCCGTGGCCTTCATGAAGGGCAACGGTATCCCAACCTTCAAGCCGTACAACCTGTCCGACGCCGAGTTCCGTCGCCAGGTGGGTGTGCTGAACAGCCAGGGCAGGGCGGTGCTGATTTCCCTTGGTGGTGCCGATGCACACATCGAACTGCATAAAGGCAACGAACAGCCACTGGCCAACGAGATTATCCGCCTGGTGGAAACCTATGGCTTTGATGGCCTGGATATCGATCTTGAACAGAGCGCGATTGATTTCGCCGACAACAAGACTGTCCTGCCCGCCGCGTTGAAACTGGTCAAGGATCACTACGCCGGTCAAGGCAAACACTTCATCATCAGCATGGCGCCGGAGTTTCCCTACCTCACTACCGCTGGCAAATACGTCGGTTACATCCAGGCGCTGGAAGGCTATTACGACTTCATCGCCCCGCAGTATTACAACCAGGGCGGCGACGGGATCTGGGTGCAGGAGGCCAACAGCGGCAACGGCGCCTGGATTGCCCAGAACAACGACGCGATGAAGGAGGACTTCCTGTTTTACCTGACTGAAAGTCTGGTGAGCGGAACGCGTGGGTTTACCAAAATCCCGGCAGACAAGTTCGTGATTGGCCTGCCTGCGAACGTCGATGCGGCTGCCACCGGTTATGTGATCAACCCAACAGCCGTGACCAATACATTCAAGCGTTTGCACGACAAAGGATTGTCGATCAAGGGCCTGATGACCTGGTCGGTGAATTGGGACAACGGGATCAGCAAAGACCACGTGCCTTACAATTGGGAATTCAGCCGCCGTTATGGTCCGCTGATCAATGGCACTGCTCTCTCTGGCCTTGAGGAGGATACGGCGGATCTCGAGGTCGCCAATCAGCAGTAGTGCGAAGAGACCTCTGGCAGACGTGCCAGAGGTCAAACAGCCAAGCTTCTGATCTGACTAAAATCCGATGCCTGTTTGGGCATCGGATTTTTTGCGTCACGCGCAAATTGCGCTGAGCGCTCATGACGCCGATTTACCGCACCAAACAAGGCCGCTTGTTATCAAAGCCCCAACCCGGAATCAAGAACTGCATCGCCACACTGTCATCCCGCGCCCCAAGGCCCATGCCTTTGTACAGTTCATGAGCCTTAGCCACCGCGTCCATATCGATATCCACACCCAGCCCAGGCTTGGCCGGCACCTTTACGTAACCCCCTTCAATCTTCAACGGTTCGCGCGTCAAGCGCTGGCCGTCCTGCCATATCCAGTGGGTATCGATGGCGGTGATCTCACCCGGGGCGGCCGCGGCTACTTGGGTAAACATCGCCAGGGAAATATCGAAGTGGTTGTTGGAATGCGAGCCCCAGGTCAGGCCCCAGTCGTTGCACATCTGCGCGACGCGCACCGAGCCCTGCATGGTCCAGAAGTGCGGGTCGGCGAGGGGGATGTCCACTGATTGCAGCTGGATGGCGTGGCCCATTTCACGCCAGTCAGTGGCGATCATATTGGTGGCGGTTTTAAGGCCCGTGGCGCGGCGGAATTCGGCCATGACTTCGCGGCCCGAGTAGCCGTTTTCTGCGCCGCACGGGTCTTCGGCGTAGGCCAGCACATGATGCTGGTCGCGGCACAGGCGGATGGCTTCTTTCAACGACCATGCGCCGTTGGGATCAAGGGGGATGCGCGCATCGGGAAAGCGCTCGGCCAGCGCGGTGACGGCTTCGATTTCGGCGTCGCCACTCAATACGCCGCCCTTGAGCTTAAAGTCGTTGAACCCGTATTTGGCCTTGGCCGCTTCGGCCAGGCGCACCACCGCGTCGGCGGTCAGGGCTGTTTCATGGCGCAGGCGGAACCAGTCGTCATCGGCGTCGGCCTCGTTGCGGTAGGCCAGGTCGGTGGCGTTGCGATCCCCCACATAGAACAGGTAGCCGAGCATCTTCACCGCGTCGCGTTGCTGGCCTTCGCCAAGCAAGGCGGCCACCGGCACTTCGAGGAACTGGCCCAGCAAATCGAGCAGCGCGGCCTCCATGGCGGTGACGGCGTGGATGGTGATGCGCAGGGCGAAGGTTTGCCGGCCGCGGCCCGCGCTGTCTCGGGACGCAAAGGTGCTGCGCATCTGGTTGAGGACGTGCTGGTACTGGCCAATCGGCTGGCCGATCACCAGGCTGCGGGCATCCTCCAGGGTTTGGCGAATGCGTTCGCCGCCGGGTACTTCGCCCACGCCGGTGTTGCCGCTGCTGTCCTTGAGGATGACGATATTGCGCGTGAAGTAGGGCCCGTGGGCGCCGCTGAGGTTCAGCAACATGCTGTCGTGGCCGGCAACGGGGATGACTTGGAAATGAGTAACGACAGGGGTATTCATGGCGCGTTCCTGGCTGAGTTCAAAGAGGTTTGCTGATGGCGGCGCCGCTGGGCACGCCCGGTACGGCAGAGGGTGAGGTCTTGGCAAAGAACACCAGGATGGCCGCGAGCACCGAGGTGCAGGCCAGGCCATACAGCCCGCCCTGGATCGAGCCGGTGGTCTGCTCCAGAAAGCCGAAGGTAGTCGGCGCCACAAAACCGCCCAGGTTGCCGATGGAGTTGATCAGCGCGATCACGGCGGCGGCGATGCGCACATCCAGGTAGCCCTGGGGGATCGGCCAGAACAGCGACGACGCGGATTTGAAACCGATGGCCGCAAAGCAAATCGCCACGAACGCGAAAATCGGCCCGCCAGTGGTGGACATGAACATGCCGGCCGCCGCGATCAGCAGGGCCGCGGCGACCCAGGCTTGCTGGAACTTGAACTTGCCCGACAGCGAGGCGAAGGCGTACATGGCAATGATCGAGATCAGCCAGGGGATCGAGTTGAAGAAGCCGACCTGCACATCACTCAGGTCGCCCATCTTCTTGATGATGCTGGGCAGCCAGAAGGTGGCGGCGTAGATCGTCAATTGGATGCAAAAATACAGAGCGCAGAACAGCAGGATCTGGCGGTCCTTGAGCAGCTTGCCGAGGGTCGGTTTGACCGTGGTCAGGGCTTCGCGATCACGTTGCTCCTGATCAATGGCGCCCACCAGCGCATCCTGTTCTTCGCGGCTCAGCCACTTGGCGTCATGGGGCTTTGAGTCCAGCCAGAACCACACGAAGAACCCCAGCGCCACCGAGGCCAGGCCCTCGATGCCGAACATCCATTGCCAGCCATGTAAACCAAAGCCTTCGATCTGCAACAACGCGCCTGACAAGGGGCCGGAGATCAACGACGCCACTGCCGAACCACTGAGGAAGATCGCGATGGCCTTGCCACGCTCCACGCCGGGCAACCAGCGCGTGAAGTAATAGATCACGCCGGGGAAGAACCCTGCCTCTGCCACGCCCAGCAAGAAACGCAGGATGTAGAAGTGGGTTTCGTTCTGGATAAACGCCATCAGCGTGGCGACGATGCCCCAGGTGAACATGATGCGGGTCAGCCAGATACGGGCACCGACTTTTTGCAGCAGCATGTTGGACGGCACTTCGAACAGCGCATAGCCAATGAAGAACAGCCCGGCGCCGAAGCCGTAGGCCGCTGCGCCGATCCCCAGGTCATGCTCCATGTGCGTGCGCACGAAGCCGATATTGACCCGGTCGATGTAGTTGAGGATGAACATGACCACGAACAGTGGGAGCACATGGCCCTTCACTTTGCTCACGGCGCGGGCGAGCACCGAATCACTTTCGGGTGTGACTGAGGCTGGGCTTGAATGCTTCACGAATGAAAACTCCCCCTGATTATTTTTATGCGGGTTTTATGTTTTGTTGCCAGACATCATACAAGTTGTTTTTTGAAGGCCGCAATCCTGTTAGGGGTGATTTTGTTCTTATAAGCCGGCGACGAGATTGGCTAATTTGGTTATTTGCTAGGTTTTGCTGGGATTTTTCGCTGTGTTGACGGCTCTGCGTGTACGCTTCTCTCAAAGCGAAGGTATTGGGGAAAAGGGGTTGATGATTGTGTTGTCATACAAGTTGAGTGTTTTTCGCCCCGGCCCGTCGCCGCGTTCGCTCAGGGTGATAAGCTCCCCCCCAGCCCAACCCCGTGGACCCGTCGCGATGCCCATTAAAAGCACACCGCCTGTGCGTAAACGCTCAACCAACCTGGCCCAGAGCGTGGTCGATGCACTGACCCAGCGCATCCTGCTCGGGCAACTCAAACCCGGTGAAAAACTGCCGTCTGAATCCACCATCGTGCTTGAGCATGGGGTGAGCCGCACCGTGGTGCGCGAAGCCTTGTCCAAGCTGCAGGCGTCGGGGCTGGTGGAGACGCGTCACGGCATTGGCACCTTTGTGCTGGAGCAGCACACGCAGCCGGGGCTGCGCCTGCATGTGGACACGGTCGCCAGCGTGCGCAACATGCTCGAATTGCGCCTGGGCCTGGAAGTGCAGGCGGTGGCCCTGGCCGCGCTGCGCAGAAGTGACGCGCAATTGGCCCACATGCGCCAGGCGCTGGACGACTACCAGGCCTCGCTGGCCAACAACGACAGTTGCGTGGAGGAAGACAAGCGCTTTCACCAACTGATCGCCGAGGCCACCGGCAATACCTTTTTTACCGACATCATGCTGCACCTGGGCAGCGGGATGATCCCGCGCGCCCAGGTCAAGGACGCCGAACGCGGCGGCGCGGACTTTGCCAAGCTGGGGCAGTTGGCGAACCTGGAGCACGAGGCGATCTACAACGCCATCAAGCGCCAGGACCCGGATGCCGCGCGGGCAGCCATGGTGCTGCACTTGACCAACAGCCGGGATCGATTTTCCGGGCAATCCTAAGGAACCCTCATTGAATCAACACACCTTGTCCATGCGCCTTGAGCGTGTGGCAGCGCACGTGCCAGCCGGCGCACGCCTGGCCGATATCGGCTCGGACCACGCCTACCTGCCGGTGGCCTTGATGCGTCGTGGCGCCATTGCGGCGGCTGTGGCGGGGGAAGTGGCCGCTACACCGTTTCACGCGGCCAACCGTACCGTGGCCGACAACGGCCTGGCTCAGCACATCACCGTGCGCCGGGCCGATGGCTTGGCGGCGATTGAAGCCGGCGATGACATTACCGCTGTCAGCCTGTGCGGCATGGGCGGCGAGACGATCCGCGACATCCTCGACAGCGGCAAGGCGCACCTCAATGGCCGGGAACGTCTGATTCTGCAACCCAACGGCGGCGAGCAACCCCTGCGCCAATGGTTGATGGACAACGGCTACCAGATCCTCCATGAGGAGTTGCTGCGGGAAAACCGCTTCTACTACGAAATCATCGTCGCCGAACGCACCGAGGCGAAGACCTATACCGCCGAGCAGCTGTACTTCGGTCCGTTGCAAATGCAGGCGCGTAGCCCGGAATTCCTTGCGAAGTGGCAACGTATACTGCGCGAGAAACGCAAGACATTGGCCAGCCTCGAACAAGCGCGGCAGGCGGTGCCCGAGCAGAAAGTGCAGGAGATCGTGCAGCAGGTGAAGTGGATCGATCAGTTGCTCGCCTGAGCCACATTCACGGCACTTCACCGCTACGCTGTAGTCTTCTCCTAAATCCCCCAAGGTGTTGCCCGCTATGATCACTGTTCACCACCTCAACAATTCCCGCTCACAACGTATCCTGTGGGTGCTTGAAGAACTGGGCCTGCCCTACGACATCAAACGCTACCAGCGCGACGCCAAGACCAACCTGGCGCCACCTGAACTCAAGGCCATTCACCCCCTGGGCAAATCCCCGGTGATCGAAGACGGCTCCCGCGTGCTGATCGAATCTGCCGCGATCATCGACTACCTGATCCGCCGCCACGGCAACGGCCAACTGCAACCCGACCCGGCCACCGATGCCTACGACAGCTATGTGCAATGGCTGCATTTTGCTGAAGGCTCGGCCATGTTGCCGTTGATGCTCAACCTCTACGTCGGGCGGCTGGGGGAAGCGGGCGCACCGCTGCATCCGCGGATTGAGTCGGAGCTGGCCAACTACCTGGGCTACCTGAATGATGTGCTGGGGCGCACGCCGTACCTGGTGGGCGACGCACTCAGCGGTGCGGATATCCAGATGAGCTTTATTGGTGAAGTCGCCCAGGCCCAGGGCAAATTGCAGGCCTACCCGAACCTGGCCGCGTGGCTGCAAAAGCTCCAGGCGCGCCCGGCATACCGCAAGGCGGTGGAGCGGGGCGGGGAATACGCGTTCGCCAAATAACCAGGCTTGTGTGGGCGCTGGCTCGCAGTAACAGATGCAGCGACTGACACACCACCGTCTGTAGGAGCGAGCTTGCTCGCGAAAAACGTCAACGATAACGCGTGCTGCCTGAATAGGCGCGGCGCCTGTGGTTTTTTCGCGAGCAAGCTCGCTCCTACAGAAGGTGGCCAGGGCTTGCCCCTTCCCGGTTTTACAACCCGCTTCGTCAGGTGAACCTTCGGGTCTCCCGGTGCTCACTTAAAAGGTGGCACTGGCTTTTCTCGAAAGGAATCTGCATGCACTCCACCTCCTCAAGCGTCCCGGTAGAACGCGAACTGAGCCTGCGGGCAGTCATCACCGGGATCGTGCTGGGTATCCTGCTGACCCCTTCCAATGTATACGCAGGCTTGAAGATCGGCTGGTCGTTCAATATGTCGATCATCGCCTTACTGATCGGCTATGGCCTCTGGCAAGGCCTGGCCCGTCGTTCCGGCGAGCACCTGCCGTGGACCCTGCACGAGAGCAATATCAACCAGACCGTAGCCTCTGCCGCGGCGTCGATCATTTCCGGCGGGCTGGTCGCGCCCATCCCGGCCTATACCCTGCTCACGGGCAACCAGCTGGCGGCGCTGCCGATGATCGCCTGGGTGTTTTCGGTGAGTTTCCTGGGGATCTGGATCGCGTGGTACCTGCGGCCTTCATTGCTCAATGACAAGGCGCTGAAGTTTCCCGAAGGCATGGCCACCCTGGAAACCTTGCTGCACATCTACAACCATGGCCGCGAAGCCGCCACGCGCTTGAAAGTGCTGCTCGGCGCGGCGCTGTTGTCCGGGTCGGTCAAGTGGGTAGATACCTTTATGTGGGCCTTCCCGCGCTGGTCGCCGAGCCCCGCGTTGGAGCGCCTGACCTTCACCGCAGACCCTTCGCTGCTGTTGCTGGGGTTCGGCGGCATCATCGGCATTCGCGTGGGCCTGACCCTGCTGCTCGGCGCCTTGCTGGCCTGGGGCGGGCTGGGGCCGTGGCTGTTGGCCAACGGGTTGGTGAGCCTGCCCGCCGACAGCAACGGTCCGCAATTTGCCGCGCTGGTGGAATGGCTGCTGTGGCCCGGGGTGAGCCTGATGGTGTGTTCCACCCTGGCGTCCCTGGCGATTCGCCTGTGGGCATTGCATCGCTCGACCCGGGCGTCTGGCGGCACGCCGTGGGCGGTTCCCAAGCCCGGGCCTGCCGTGGGGTTTGTCTTGGCGATCGCGCTGGTGGTGAGCCTGCAAGCGCTGTTGTTCGGTATTAACCTGGGCATGGCGCTGCTGACCATTCCCTTGGCGATCTGCTTGGCCGCCGTGGCGGCGCGGGTGGTGGGAGCTACCGGTATTCCGCCGATTGGCGCCATCGGGCAACTGTCCCAGCTGAGCTTTGGCATCGTTGCGCCGGGCCAGGTGCCGATCAACCTGATGAGCGCCAACACCGCCGGCGGTTCGGCGGGGCAGTGCACAGACCTGATGAATGACTTCAAGGTGGGCAAGGCGATTGGCGCGACGCCGCACAAGCAAGTGATCGCCCAGATCCTCGGGGTTTTTGTCGGCAGCATCGTCGGCGTATTCGCGTACCTGGCGTTGATCCCCGACCCTCAAACCATGCTGCTCACCGAACAATGGCCAGCCCCGGCCGTCGCCACCTGGAAAGCCGTGGCTCAAACCCTGACCCACGGTTTGGACTCACTGTCCCCCAGCATCCGCTGGGCCATCGGCATTGCAAGCCTGTTCGGCGTGCTGCTGGGCATACTCGACAGCACATTACCCACACATCGCGCCCGCTATCTGCCAAGTGCGGCAGCCCTGGGACTGGCTTTTGTCTTGCCTGCGTCGGTGTCGCTGATGATGGCCCTGGGCGCGATCATGACCTGGGCCGTGAGCTGTCGCTGGCCGAGCGTGACGCAGCGCTTTGCGATCACGGCAGCGGCGGGGCTGATAGCCGGTGAGAGTATTACCGGAGTAGGCGCGTCGTTATGGCAGATGCTGGGAAGTGGATGAATAGCCGACGTGGATTTACAACTCTTCACGAATTCAAAAGGCTCATCGTTATAGGCTTGGCGCTGCGATCACTGGATCAAACCCATTCAACTGAGCGTTGAGCCTGCCCCATGAAACTGCCTGCCCTCGCTGCCACGTTTCTCGCCGTTGCTACGCTGCACCCTTTACCCGTGCACGGCGCAGGCCCCATCACCCATGTCGCCATCTACCGTGGCCCGGCAGGCTGCCCGGATTGCTCGGAAAACGTGAAAACCGCCCTGCAGCGTCTGAACCCCAATTACCGGATCGACTTCGTCGGTGCCGATGAACCCGTCGACATCACGCCAAAAAATCTCGCGCGCTATGACCTCTACGTGCAACCCGGTGGCGGCCAGGACATCCCGGCCGCCCTCGACAGTCTGGGCGATGCACGCGCCGAAGCCATCCGTGGTTACGTCGCCAACGGCGGCCGCTACCTGGGCCTGTGCATGGGCGCCTACCTGGCCGACGACAACAACCTCGGCCTGATCCCTCAGGCGCTCGACACCGAAGCCGGCCGCCCCGGTTTTGAAGTGGCCGGTATCGATGACGCCGCCGTGCGGGTGACGTGGGACGGGCAGCCTGACCATGTGTTCTACCAGGACGGCCCTTACTTCCCCAAAGCCAGCGCCGCGGCGCCCTACAAGGTCATCGCGACCTACCACAATGGCGACGTGGCGGCGGCGCGATATACCTATGAACGTGGGGTAGTGGTGTTAAGCGGGCCTCACCCGGAAGCCGGGCGAGAGTGGTTTGAAAATGCCGATATCGAGCTGAGCAAGATGCCGCGTGGAGAGCTGTTCGGGCCGTTGATACGCAGCGCGCAAGAGTAGGGCGCCACGCTCGTCACTTCAGGGGGCCACCCTCACAAATGTCGATATCAGACACGATGGTGGCGTAATCAGGCTACTTGCGCCTGGCCTCGGGCACTTAAGGTGAGGGTCATTGGCCGCCCGAGAACAACAAAAACAATGACTAGCCTCAACTGCAACGATTCCAACGGTCAGCTGGCGCAGGGTTTCAAGCCGCGTCACGTGACCATGTTGTCCATCGCCGGCATCATCGGTGCGGGGTTGTTTGTCGGCTCCGGACACGCCATCGCCGCCGCGGGACCGGCGGTTTTACTGGCTTATCTGTTTTCCGGCCTGCTGGTGGTGCTGGTCATGCGCATGCTGGGGGAAATGGCGGTGGCGCGCCCGGACACCGGCTCGTTTTCCACCTACGCCGACCAGGCCATCGGCCCTTGGGCGGGGTTCACCATCGGCTGGTTGTATTGGTGGTTCTGGGTGCTGGTCATTCCCATCGAAGCCTTGGCCGCCGGGCACGTGCTCAACCAGTGGTTCCCTCAGGTTGATGCGTGGCTGTTTGCCTTGGTTTCAATCGTTCTGCTGGTGATCACCAATCTGTTCAGCGTGGCCAAATACGGCGAATTCGAATTCTGGTTCGCCATGGCCAAGGTGATTGCCATCGTCGGCTTTATCGGCCTGGGCTTCAGCGTACTTATGGGCTGGATCCCGGATCGCGAAGCCAGCGGCTTGAGCCGCTTGATGGAAGAACACGGCGGGTTTGCCCCCAACGGCCTGTCGGCAGTGGTGGGCGCGTTCATCACCATCATGTTCAGCTTCATCGGCACTGAGGCGGTGACCATCGCCGCAGCCGAATCGAGCAACCCGGCGCAGAACATCGCCAAGGCCACGCGCTCGGTGATCTGGCGTATCGGCGTGTTCTACCTGCTGTCGATCTCCGTCGTGATTTCCGTGGTGCCCTGGAACGACCCGCTGCTGGCGTCCGTGGGTTCCTATCAGCGTGCACTGGAAATTATGAACATCCCCAACGCCAAATTCATGGTCGATGTGGTGGTGTTGATCGCGGTAGCCAGTTGCATGAACTCCTCGATCTACATTTCCTCGCGCATGTTGTTTTCCCTGGGCAAACGCGGCGATGCGCCACCGGCCCTTAAAATCACCTCGAAGGCGGGCGTGCCCCGGGCGGCGGTGATCGCCAGCACCATCATCGGTGCGGGCATTACGTTGCTGAGCTACTTCATGCCTGCCGGTCTGTTCCAGTTCCTGCTCGCCAGCTCCGGCGCCATCGCGTTGTTGGTGTACCTGGTGATCGCTATCTCGCAACTGCGTATGCGTCGCTTGCTGCTCCGGCAAAACGTCGAGTTGACCTTTCGCATGTGGCTGTTTCCCTGGCTGACTTACCTGGTGATCGTGTTCATCTGCCTGGCCCTGGGGGTGATGATGGTGACGCCGGAACATCGCACCGAAGTGTCCTCGACCATTGGCCTGGCGTTGGTGATTTCCTTCATCGGCCTGGTTACGGCGCGCCAGCACAACCGGGCACCCAAACCGGTGGCGCTGGAACATTCCTGATCACGCCTGTGGGGTAGCGGTGATGGAAACCGAGGCACCTGTTTGCCAGACCATCGGCTTTTTGCTGCTGGACCAGTTCACCCTGATATCGCTCTCGTGTGCGGTCGAGCCGCTGCGCATGGCCAACCAATTGGCGGGCGAAGAACTCTACCGTTGGCAAACCCTCAGCCTGGACGGCCAGCCGGTGTGGGCCAGCGATGGCGTATCGGTGACCCCGGATGCGTGCGCGCAGGACCAGCGCGGCTTCGATGCGGTGATCGTGTGCGGCGGCGTCGGCATTCAACAGGCTATCAGCCCTGCGCTCATCGCCTGGTTGCGCAGCCAGGCGCGCCTGTACTGCAAACGTCTCGGCGCGGTGTGCACCGGCAGTTGGGCACTGGCCCAGGCGGGGTTGCTCGATGGCTTCCAGTGCAGCGTGCATTGGGAGCTGATGGCGTCGATGCAGGAGGCGTTCACCCGCGTCAAGGTCAGCTCCAGCGTGTTCACGCTCGATGGCAACCGCTTCACCAGCTCCGGTGGCACTGCGCCGCTGGACATGATGCTGCACCTGATCGGCCGCGATCACGGGCACACGCTGTCGGCGGCGATTTCCCAGATGTTCGTGTACGAGCGCATTCGCAACGAGCGCGACCACCAACGCGTGCCGCTCAAGCACCTACTCGGCACGCAACAGCCCAAGCTGCAAGAAGTGGTCGCCCTAATGGAATCCAACCTGGAAGAACCCATCGACCTCGACGAACTGGCCGCCTATGTGCACGTGTCCCGCCGCCAGTTGGAGCGCATGTTCCAGAAGCACCTGTACTGCACACCATCACGCTATTACCTCAAACTGCGCCTGACCCGTGCCCGCCAGTTGCTGATGCAGACGCCCATTTCGATTGTCGAACTGGCGGTGATTTGCGGCTTTGTGTCCACGCCGCATTTTTCCAAGTGCTACCGGGATTTCTTCGGCGTGGCGCCCAGCGATGAGCGCTCGGACATGCGCCTGCATCCGCCGCCTGCGTTACGGCCAGAGGGGCAACCCCTGGCCCCGCAACAGCCCAGGAATGTACTGGAGCAGGCGCGTGACGAGCCGACGTTTGCCACGGTGCAGATTCAAAGGCGATAGGGCTTGGCCCCCTGTGTACACGGCGCCCTTGCCATAAGTATCGACACAACGTGGACGCTGTAGGAGGAGCTTGCCCCAATGCCAGTTGTAGGAGCGAGCTTGCTCGCGAAAAACTCACAGGCGCCGCGTTCATTCAGGAAGCACGCTTTATCGCAGTGAAAAGGAGACGGATTCATTTCTAGAAAATAAATCTGTCCCCATTTCGTCCGTCCCCATTTCGTCCGAGAAGCTGGCCGCGCCGTTTCAGTGCTTGCGTCCCCCTCTTGTCATGCGCTGCAGTACCTGAGCATCGCCCTGCCAATAGTGCACGATGACTGCTGCGACATGCCCCAGGATAAGCACCAGCATTGTCCAACCCAGCAAACTATGAAAGTTGCTGCCCAGGTCAACCATCCACTGGATTTTTTCCCCCTCGAACCCGTCCATGACCGGTACGCCAAACGCAGAAAAAGCCCGGCCGGATCCGTACTGGCGAATCATCCCGATAAGCGGGATCAGGAACATCAGAGCGTACAGCATCCCATGCACGGTGGCGGCGACACGGCTTATGCTCGGTGGGCGCAGGTGTCGGCTCAGCAGACTCCAGCCGGCACGTAGGACCAGCAGTATCAGCAATAACAGCCCCACGGGTTTGTGAAAGGGCCACAACCATTTATCCAGCGTAGAGTCCGACGCCAGGTAGTGGGTTATGGCTGAGCAATAGATCCACGCAAATAACAAGAACATCAGCCAATGCACTGCGCGACTTACCGAGTCGTAGTGTTCATTTGGCTGAAGAGGGGGGGCGCAAGTCGTCATTGTTCTGTCCTTCTGGCGAGTCGCATCGCGTTCTTTTTTAAGCGCATTGAGGCGCTGTTTAATGAAAAGTGGCCAGAGTGAGTCTGGCGGCGACCCGATCATATACAACGAGACACCGGCAGCGGCTGTGTCGAAACATAAAGAAAAGATGCATCCTGCAAATGATGATCTGGAGGCCCAAGTGCATTGGCGTAGCCTGTTCAAATCTACCGATCATTTTCGGCCGTACGCTCCCCACCTTCGTGCCCGGTGTTCAATACGCCCCGTGGCTCAATCATCATCAGCTTGGCTTCGCCCTCGGCGGCGGTCCTGTGCTCGATGCCACGTGGCACCACGGGGCCGCCCGGCAGGTCGATACGCAGCGTGCCTTCGAGCACCAGAAAGGCCTCGTCGGTTTCCGGGTGCGCGTGGTTGGGCGGGTTGCTGTAGGTGAGTCATGCTGAGCCTTCCTGTCGGTGAGAAGGTCAGACTATCCGGGCGGCAGATCAGAGGCCTGTATGAACCTGCAAGGGCACTGGGTAGCCAAATGCCGCGTGCGCCGGAGGGGGGGTAGCGGGAGTTTGGCGATCCGCTAACGAGTTTTGGATTATGCAAGGTTTTGCGAGAGAAATTGTAATGAAGTTTTATTCGGCTATTCATACAAAAAACTCGTTCTCCCGTACGAACTGACAGTTCAGTGTGTAGGACGTTTAATTGATTTAAACTTGAAAACAATAATTTTTCCCTGTTTGTTGTAGGAATAAGAGTATTAAGCACGATATTTTGCCTGGTTGAATAATTGCCTGTCCGAAATGGCGGTGCAATGATGTAGGAAATTTCCTTGTGTGTTGTGATCCTTTGATGTCGCCTGGCGAGACACTTCGAATATTTGAATATGTATGACGTCTTGATCTTTTTTAAAACTCAATGCAATACTCTTTAAACATTAGGTTTAATCAGCAATCTTGCAGGCGCTCCTCAGGCAAAAAAATGACGGGACGCGCTGTCTTGTCTATGTGGAATGCCTGAATTGAGCGTCTCTAGCGATGGCGGCCGGTGTCTCAGGTTGAACAGAGGGTTTGAACTCGCGCAAAAGCCTTCACAGTAGATGCACATGCCTGATTTCACTTGAAAGTACTTTGAGTGTTACCTCTTTAACTCGTGGCTATGAGGGCGCAGCAACATCAGCAATAGCTTCTATTGTCGGTGCGATACATAACTTTGTTGCTCTGCTAACGGAAACTTAATGGCGGCCGGGTCAAGGTTGTGCCAACTGTCACGGAGACTTGCATATGCTTAATGAACTGCGCACCTTGCATGGCGTGGTCACCGGCTTCAAACGTTTGTCTGGCGCCCTCGACGAAGCCCGCTACAAAATCACCCTCGAACCGCGTCTGGCTTTGCTCAATCGCGGCCAACAATTTCGTATCAACCAACACCAATCGGTGCCGCAGATTGTCGAAAGCGTCTCGTGCAACACCCGCGACGAACGACTGAACATCGACGTGGTGGTCGAGGTGGCTACAGATTGGGTTGACGGGGTGACCTCTCACCACAAAGGGGACCCCGCCTGTCAATTGATAGCGTTCACAATTGTTCGCAGGACATGTACTTACCCCCGCGATAGCGTCAACCCTTTACCTATCGTGTCGCCATGGAGGCCCGAACATGCTCAATGAACTGCGCACCTTCTTTGACCACAGCCGGCACAAACTCACGGTTCGCAACGTGGCCGCGGTGCTCGACGTTCTGGCCTTCAAAGGCCACGAAGGCCTGAGCCAGCCGTTCAACTACCGCGTCGAATTCACCTGCATCGACGGCGACCTCAGTGCCGACACCTTATTAGGCAAAGACGCCAACTTCAGCCTGCACGGCCCCGGCCTAAACCCCGGCATGGCCGCGCTCAAAGCCGTGGGTATTGACGTACCGCCGGTCAAGCCACTGCGTACCTTGCACGGCGTGGTCACCGGCTTCAAACGCCTGTCCGGCTCCCTCGACGAAGCCCGCTACGAAATCACCCTCGAACCGCGCTTGGCCTTGCTGGCTCGCGGCAAACAATTTCGTATCTACCAACACCAGTCAGTGCCGCAGATCGTCGAAAGCATCCTGCGCAGCCGCCATGATTTCGAAGGCCAGGACTTCCTCTTCAACCTGGTACGCGAATACCCCAAGCGCGAACAAGTCATGCAGTACGACGAAAGCGACCTGGCCTTCATCTCGCGCCTGCTGGCCGAAGTCGGCATCTGGTACCGCTTCACCCGCGACGAACGCCTGAACATCGACGTGGTGGAATTCCACGACGACCAACGCCACTACCAATTCGACGTGCAACTGCCATACCGCCCGCAATCGGGCATGAACAGCAGCGGCGAGGACGGCGTATGGCGCCTGCAATCCAACCACAAGGTGGTGGAGCAACACGTCAACATCCGCGCCTACCACCACCGCGTCGCCAACGCCCACCTCGACGGTGACGTCGACCAAAGCCGTGGCGCCAAAGGCACCTACGGCGAGGCCTACCACTACGCCGAGCCCTACAACCTCATCGGCGACCGCTACGACCAGGACGAAGACCTGCAAAGTGAAAGCGGCTACTTCTACGCACGTCTGCGCCACGAACGCTACCTCAACGGCCAGACCCAACTCAGCGGCATCAGCAGCAGCCCCAGCCTGACCCCCGGCCAAGTCCTGAAAATCTCCGGCGGCGCGCCCAACGCCTTCACCCCCGGCGCGGTTATCACCCAAGTCACCACCCACGCCGCCCGCGACCGCAGTTTTGAAGCCAGCTTCCAGGCCATCCCGTATTCGGAAACCGTGTGCTACCGCCCGGCATTGCTGCCCAAACCCCAAATCGCCGGCACCGTCCCGGCCCGCGTCACCAGCCCCAAGGAACACGACCCCTACGGCCACATCGACCTCGAAGGCCGCTACAAAGTCCACTTTCTGTTCGACCGCGACACCTGGAAACCCGGCGAAGAAAGCCTCTGGCTACGCCTGGCCCGCCCCTACGCCGGCGACACCCACGGCCTGCACCTGCCACTGCTGGCCGGCACCGAAGTCGCTATCGCCTTCGAACAAGGCGATCCCGACCGGCCATATATCGCCCACGCGTTGCACGACAGCCAACACGTCGACCACGTGACGTTGGGTAAACGCGACTACACGCGCAACGTGCTGCGCACGCCAGCCAACAATAAGCTGCGCATGGAAGACTTGCGCGGGCAGGAGCACGTCAAGCTCAGTACCGAGCACAGTGGTAAGAGCCAGCTGAATCTGGGGCATTTGGTGGATGCCGAGAAGAAAAAACGCGGCGAAGGTTTTGAACTGCGCACTGATGGTTGGGGCGCGATTCGTGCGGGTAGCGGCATTTTTATCAGTGCTGATACGCAGCCTCGGGCCAACGGCCAGATGTTGGAAATGAGCGCTGCATTAGGGCATTTGCAACAGGCCGCAGACCAGTTGGAGGGGTTGTCAAACGATGCTCAGGCTGCCAAAGCCGATCCGGCTGATGTGCAAACGCAAATAAACCTGCTCAAACAAGACATTGAACAGCTTGCATCGTCCGTGCTGCTCCTGAGCGCGCCTCAAGGCATTGCCTTGACCAGCGGCAAGCACTTGCAGTTGGCGGCACAGAACAACCTGATGCTCAACGCCGGTGGCGAGGCGGATATCAGCGTGGTCAAGCGCCTGTTTATCGGCGTGGGGCAAGGAGTAAGTCTGTTCGTGCGCAAGCTGGGCATCAAGTTGATCGCCAACCAAGGGCCAGTAAAGATCCAGGCCCAGAACGATATGCTGGAAGTATTGGCCCGCAACGGGCTGAGCATCACCAGCACTGAAGATGAAATCCGCATCGTCGCGAAAAAGAAAATCACCCTGAACGCGGGCGGTAGCTACATTACCTTGGATCAGAGCAGCATCGAGTCGGGCCCGGCAGGGGATTACAACGTGAAGTCGGCGCACTTTGACTACCTGGGCCCAGCCACTATGAACGCCACGCACCCTGACTTTCCGCAGAGCTTATCCAAAGAAAAAGTGCGACTGCGTGTACCACAAGTCGCCAATGCTTCCAACCTGGGCTGGGCCGGAATGCCTTACACCCTATACGCCGATGGCGCGTTGCTTAAAAAGGGGGTGCTGGACGACACCGGGCACTTGATGGTCGACCACCAGGTCGTGACTCAAGGTTACCGGCTGGAAATGGCTAACGGTGTGAGTTACCAGATTCCGGTGCCAACGGAGTACCGCAATGCCGAGCAAGCGCATATGGCCAACAGTGGTTTGCATCATCATGCCTCGCAAACCGACGCCGGTGTACGCCAGCCCAACTCACACACCGACCACCGAGCGTTGTACACGTCTGTGATGGAAGGCGCCCGAGGCGAGAAGGGAGACCAACAATGAATCAAGCTCAATCCGACATCGTGGTGCCCCTTGCCCTCCAGCACACCCAGGAGGCGACATGCAGTGCACCCTGGTTTGTGTGTGATACCGAATACCATCCCGCCATGGCGGCTTATTTCCCCTTGGTTAACGGCGAGGAAGCCTTCAAGGCCTTACATGAGGCAATCGCAGCGGCCAAAAAGACCGTAGATATCATCTGCTGGGGCTTCCAGCCGTCGATGTATTTCATCCGCGACGGCAGCGCGCCCAGTATCGGTGATCTGCTCCGGGCCAAGGCGTCGAAAGGTGTCAAGGTGCGTGTGCTGGGTTGGGAAATGCCGTTCAACAGTGCCGGGCTTGCAGGGGAGGCTAACCTGCCAGGTAAAGGCTTTATTCGCATCAAGGATCGGGCGCTTCAGAGCTCTACCCGGCAGCAATACCACGATGATCGCCAGTGGTTTATCGATTGCGCGGTCGCAGACGGTAAGGCTGCCAGGCGCGGCAATGACAAGATTCCGTTATTTGTCAGCCGTGGCTTCAGCTTACGCGAGCGGGCCGAAATTGATCACTGGGTGAAGTACGCCAGCCTCGATCCGCACATCAGTAGAAAAATGCGCTTCGCGTTGAAAGCTTTCGCGACTCATCACCAAAAGAGTGTGTTGGTCGATTACGAGTTGGGCGACTGCGCTGTCGGCTTTGTCATGGGCCACAACATGCTCGATGAGTATTGGGACAAGGACGGGCATTCGGCGTTAAATCGTAGCCCAGACAGCAAGCCGGCTCCCAACATGGGAGCACGTGGTAATCAGCCACGCCAGGATATATCCAGCCAGATCAGCGGCCCGATTCTGGAACATTTGCACCATAACTTTGCGACTGCCTGGCTCAAGGAG
>NZ_NKRF01000075.1:0-202709 GCF_003408955.1 Pseudomonas sp. GL93 | reverse complement strand
TTAAGCGCGCTCCGACACACATAATCATTCACACTCGATATCCGCGGGCAGGGTCGGGGGTGTAAAAGCGCAGGGGGAAAGGGAGGCGGTTTTTTACCCCCGCGCTCACAGAACAACTTCAACGGCGGTGCTTGTTCTTTCAACGGTTCGTTCTTCGCAGTCTGCTCGTTCCAGCCACCGCCGAGGGCCTTGTACAGGTTGACCTCGCTGGTGAGCTGCGCCAGGCGGTCGGTGATCAGCGATTGCTGGGCACTGAACAGTTGGCGCTGGGCGTCGAGGAACGTCAGGTTGCTGTCGACACCAATGCGGTAGCGACGCTCGGCCAGGCGGTAGTAATCCTGGTTAGCCTCGACGAAGCCGCGCTGGGCATCCAGTTGCTGCTTATAGGTCGCACGCGCGGCGAGGCCGTCGGAGACTTCCTGGAAGCCGGTCTGGATGGCCTTCTCGTAGTTGGCCACGTTGATCTCTTTCTGGATCTTCGAGTAGTCCAGGCTTGCGCGCAGGCTACCGGCGTTGAAGATCGGGATGTTGATCTGCGGGGCAAACGCCCAGGTCCCCGAACCGCCTTTGAACAGGCCGCCCAGGGTAGGGCTGGCGGTGCCGGCGCTGGCGGTCAGGCTGATGCTCGGGAAGAACGCCGCACGGGCCGCGCCGATATTGGCGTTGGCCGCTTTGAGGTTGTACTCGGCCTGCACAATGTCGGGACGACGTTGCAGCAGGTCCGATGGCAACCCGGCCGGCACTTCGCTAAGCAGGTCATCGGACAGCGGCTTGCTGGCGATATTCGCCGGCAGGCCGGTGCCCAGCAGCAGGGTCAGGCTGTTTTCGTCTTGGGCCACCTGGCGGGTGTAACGGGCCAGTTGCACACGGGCGTTTTCCACCGAAGTGCGTGCCTGGCTGAGGTCGAGGGCCGAGGCCACGCCGACTTCATTGCTGCGCGAGGTGAGTTTGTAGCTCTGCTCGAAGGCCGCCAGGGTGTCTTGGGTCAGCTTGAGCAGCTCCTTGTCGGCCTGCCAGGTCAGGTAGGCATTGGCCACGCTGGCCACCAGGCTGATCTGGGTGCTGCGCCGCGCTTCTTCAGTGGCGAAGTACTTTTGCAGCGCTTCTTCACTGAGGCTGCGCACGCGGCCGAACAGGTCCAGCTCGTACGAACTGATGCCCAGGCCTGCCGAGTACTGGCTGGCGATAGTCGATTCGCCAGTCTGCGACAGCTTCGCCGGGGTGCGCTGGCGGCTGCCGTTGCCGGTGGCCGAGATAGCCGGGAACAGGTCGGCACGCTGGATCTGGTACTGCGCCGCATAGGCGTCGATGTTCAGCGCCGCGACACGCAGGTCACGGTTGTTCACCAACGCGGTCTGGATCAGCTGTTGCAGGGCAGGGTCATGGAAAAACTGCTTCCAGCCTTGCTCGGCAGCGGCCTGGCTCGGCGCCTGGGCCGACGAATACGCCGGCCCCTGCGGGAACTGCGCGGCCACCGGCGCATCGGGACGCTGATAGTCAGGTATCAGCGAGCAGCCACTGAGCACGAATGCGGTGACGGCTAGGGAAAGTAGCGACTTGCTCATTGGCCAGCCTCTTTAGGAGTTTCAGTAGTGTCTTTCTTTTTGCGTTCGCCAGCCGAGGACACGGTTGCGTAGAACAGTGGCACCCAGAAAATGGCAAGCACAGTGGGGGTGCTCATCCCGCCGATCACGCCGGTACCGATCGCGTGCTGGCTGCCTGAGCCGGCACCGGTGGAAATCGCCAGCGGCAGTACGCCGAGCACGAACGCCATGGACGTCATGATGATCGGGCGCAGACGCATGCGGGACGCTTCGATAGCCGCCTCGACGATACCTTTGCCTTGCTCGTGCAGCTCCTTGGCGAATTCCACGATCAGGATGGCGTTTTTCGCCGCCAGGCCCACCGTCACCAACAGGCCCACCTGGAAGAACACGTCGTTGGACAAGCCACGCATACTGGTAGCGATCAGTGCGCCGATCACACCCAGTGGCACAACCAGAATCACCGCGATCGGGATCGACCAGCTTTCGTACAGTGCCGCCAGGCACAGGAACACTACCAGCAGCGACAGTGCGTACAGCGCTGGAGCCTGAGAACCGGAAAGGCGTTCTTCATACGACAGGCCTGTCCAGGCATAACCGATACCGGCCGGCAGTTCTTTGGCAATGCGTTCGACTTCGGCCATCGCATCACCGGTACTGTAGCCCGGTGCCGGGGTGCCGAGGATTTCCATCGCCGCTACACCGTTGTATCGCGAAAGCTTGGGCGAACCGTAGATCCACTGGCCCGACGAGATGGCCGACAGCGGCACCATTTTTCCGTCGTTGCTGCGCACGTACCATTTGTCCAAGTCTTCCGGCGACATGCGGCTGGCGGCGTCACCTTGTACATACACCTTCTTCACGCGACCACGGTCGATGAAGTCGTTGATGTAGCTACCACCCAAGGCAATGGCCAGGGTCTGCTGGATATCCGCCAGGCTGATGCCCTGGGCACTGGCCTTCTCGTCGTCAACGGTCAGCTCGTACTGCGGCTCGTCGTTCACGCCGTTAGGACGTACGCCGGCCAGCACCTTGCTTTGTGCCGCCGCGCCCAGGAACTGGTTACGCGCAGCCATCAGCTTGTCGTGGCCGACACCACCCTGGTCTTGCAGGAACACGTCGAAACCGGTGGCGTTACCCAGCTCCAGCACCGAAGGCGGCACGATGGCAAATACCATGGCGTCCTTGAAGGCCCCGAAGAAGTAACCCTGGGCACGCTTGGCCACTTCGAATACCGATTGGGTCGAGTCACGCTCATCCCACGGCTTGAGCATCACGAACGCAAGGCCCGAACTCTGGCCACGACCGGCGAAGTTGAAGCCGTTCACGGTAAACACCGACTTCACCGCCTTGCCTTCGCCTGGCTCACCTTCCTTGTCGTTCAGCAGGAAGGCGCGCATGTCGTCGACGACTTTTTGCGTACGCTCAGCCGAAGCACCGACCGGTGTCTGCACCTGGGCGAAGATCACACCTTGGTCTTCCTCAGGCAGGAACGCGCTTGGAATACGGGTGAACATCCAGATCATGCCGGCCAGGATCAGCGCGTATACCAGGAACGCTGGGATCTTGTGCTTGATCATGTTACCCACGCCGCGCTCGTACTTGAGTACGCCGCTGTCGAAGGTGCGGTTGAACCAGCCGAAGAAGCCGCGCTTGGGCTGGCCGTGTTTTTCCGGATCAATCGGCTTGAGCATGGTGGCGCACAAAGCCGGGGTGAAGATCAGGGCAACCAGCACCGACAACGCCATCGCCGAAACAATGGTGATGGAGAACTGCCGATAGATCACACCGGTGGAACCACCGAAAAACGCCATCGGCAGCAGTACCGCCGACAGTACCAGGGCAATACCCACCAGGGCGCCCTGGATCTGGCCCATGGACTTGATCGTCGCTTCTTTGGGCGACAGATGCTCCTCGGCCATTACCCGTTCGACGTTTTCCACTACCACGATGGCATCGTCCACCAGCAAGCCGATGGCCAGGATCATGCCGAACATGGTCAAGGTGTTGATGGTGAAGCCGCACGCCGCCAGGATCCCGAAGGTACCCAGCAATACCACCGGTACGGTCATGGTGGTGATGATGGTGGCGCGGAAGTTTTGCAGGAACAGGAACATCACCAGGAACACCAGCACGATCGCTTCGACCAGGGTGTGAACCACACCGGAGATCGATTCGGTCACGACCGGCGTGGTGTCATACGGCACCACCGCCTTCATGCCTGGCGGGAAGAACGGCTCCAGGGACTTGACTGTTTCGCGGATGGCCTTGCCGGTGTCCAGTGCGTTGGCACCGGCCGCCAGCTTGATCGCCATACCCGAAGCCGGCTTACCGTTGAACTGTGCACTGATGCTGTAGTTCTGGCCGCCCAGTTCGATGCGCGCGACGTCACCCAGGCGAACCTGGGAGCCGTCGGTATTCACCTTCATCAGGATCTTGGCGAATTCCTCGGTGCTTTGCAGGCGCGTCTTGCCGATGATCGTGGCGTTCAGTTGGGTGCCGGGCAGGGCAGGCAGGCCGCCCAGTTGGCCGGTGGCCACCTGCACGTTCTGGGCCTTGATGGCATTGCTGACGTCCACTGGCGTGAGCTGATAGTTGTTCAGCTTGGCCGGGTCGAGCCAGATACGCATGGCGTACTGCGAACCGAACACCTGGAAGTCACCCACCCCCGCGGTACGGGAGATCGGGTCCTGGATGTTGGACACGATGTAGTTGGAGAGGTCGTCCTTGGTCATGCTGCCGTCTTCCGACACCAGACCGATCACCATCAGGAAGTTCTTCACCGACTTGGTCACGCGGATACCCTGTTGCTGCACTTCTTGCGGCAGCAGTGGGGTGGCCAGGTTCAGCTTGTTCTGTACCTGGACCTGGGCGATATCCGGGTTGGTACCCTGGTTGAACGTCACGGTGATGGTCATGCTGCCGTCGGAGTTACTGTCCGAGGAGACATAACGCAGGTTGTCGATACCGTTGAGCTGTTGCTCGATCACCTGCACCACGGTGTCCTGCACGGTTTGTGCGGACGCGCCTGGGTAGGTCACCTGGATATCAATGGCCGTTGGCGCAATGGCCGGGTATTGGTTGATGGGCAGTTTCAGGATCGAGAGTGCCCCGACCAGCATGATCACCAGGGCAATTACCCAGGCGAAAATGGGACGGTCGATAAAAAATTTCGACATGGATTACTCCCCTTGACCAGCAGCGGCAGCAGGCGCTGCAGCAGTACCGGCGGGTTTAGCGTTGGAGGCTTCCGTGACCTTCACCTCGGCGCCTGGCTTGACGTACTGCAAGCCTTCGGTGATGACGCGGTCACCGGCATTGAGGCCTTTTTCCACCAGCCAGTAGGCACCGGCGGTACGGTTGGCAACCAGTTCGCGTTGCTCGACCTTGTTGTCCTTGTTCACGATCAGCGCCGTCGGAATGCCGCGCAGGTCACGGGTCACGCCTTGTTGCGGGGCCAGGATGGCCTTGCTGTTCACACCGGCCAGCAACTGGGCGTGCACGAACATGCCCGGCAGCAGCACGTGGTCAGGGTTGGGGAACACGGCGCGCAGGGTCACGGAACCGGTGGTCTGGTCAACCGACACTTCGGAGAACTCGAGCTTACCGTCCTGGGCGTAGGCCGTGCCGTCTTCCAGGGTCAGCTTGACCTTGGCAGCGTTTTCGCCGGCTTTTTCCAGTTGGCCACTGGCCAGGTCGCGACGCAGCTTGAGCATTTCAGCCGAAGATTGCGTGACGTCGACGTAGATCGGGTCCAGTTGCTGGATCACCGCCATGGCGTCGGTTTGGCCGTTGCTGACCAGTGCGCCTTCGGTTACCGAAGAACGGCCAATACGCCCGGAGATCGGCGCGTACACCTTGGTGTAGCGCACGTTGATCTGGGCGGTTTGAACGTTTGCTTCGGAGGTCATGCGGTTGGCGACGGCAGTGTCGTATTCCTGACGGCTGACGGCTTGCTCCTCGACCAATTGCTTGTAGCGATCGGTGATGGACTTGGTCTGGGTCAGGCTGGCTTGCGCGCTTTTGAGCGTGGCCTCATACACCGACGGATCGATCTGGTAGAGCTGTTGCCCTTCCTTCACGTCGGCGCCTTCCTTGAACAGGCGCTTGAGAATGATGCCGTTGACCTGCGGACGAACTTCCGCAATGCGGAAGGCCGTGGTGCGGCCTGGCAGCTCGGTGGTCAGGGTATAGGCTTGCGGTTGAATGGTGACCACGCCGACCTGAGGGGTTTGAGCGGGCGGTGCCGCTTCTTCCTTTTTACATCCGCTGAGCAGCGATGCCAGGGCGACGGCAGTGACCAGAGCGGTAACAGCTGGCTTAAGTTGCATGAAGATCCTCGGGTCAGGCGCGCAGAGTGCGCACAAGAAGTGTGGAAGGGTAAAAAACAAGCCATGAGTGGATAAGTAGCTTGCTACGCAATATACTTACGTTCATGGTTGTTTGTAAACTCTTGACAGGCTTCGCGCAATGTTGACAAAGCACCGCCGCAAGCCTCGATTCTAGTACGTTCGGCGCCCATGACGGCGTCGTCCCACAATTATTCAGATGACGGTCAAGTACCGTCCACAGTGTCCCGATTGAGGTTTTACTGCCATGGTTCGTCGCACCAAAGAGGAAGCTCAGGAAACGCGCAGCCAGATTCTCCAAGCCGCCGAGCAAGCCTTTTATGAGCGTGGCGTAGCGCGGACCACCCTGGCGGACATCGCCGCGTTGGCGGGCGTAACGCGTGGGGCTATCTATTGGCATTTCAGCAATAAGTCCGATTTGCTCCAGGCTCTGCTCGATACGCTGCACGAACCTCTGGACGAATTGGCCCGGGCGAGTGAAAGCGAGGATGAAGTCGACCCGCTCGGCTGTATGCGCAAGCTGCTGATTCATCTCTACCATGAAGTGGCCCTGGACCCGAAAACCCGGCGTATCAACGAGATTCTGTTTCATAAGTGCGAGTTCACCGATGAAATGTGCGACATGCGCCGCCAGCGCCAGACCCACAGCCTGGAATGCAACCTGCGTATCAGCCTGACGTTGCGTAACGCGGTCCATCGCGGGCAACTGCCTGAAAATCTCGACACCACCCGTGGGGCTGTCTGCATACATGCCTTCATCCACGGTTTGATCGGCCAGTGGCTGCTGGTCCCCGATAGCTTTGAACTGCACCAGGACGCCGAGCGCTGGGCTGACATAGGGCTGGACATGCTGCGCCTGAGCCCCAGCCTGCGCAATTGAAACAAAATGCGTAATTGCAACCCGTTGTGTCAACAGTAAAGCCTAAGGACGGTCAATCGTCCTTCTGCCTGATTTGTGGGGTGACTTTATATACGGCATGGCGGGCGGTTGATAGGTAGCCGGCTAAGTATTTTGTAGCGATATTGTTGCCGTTCTGTGAAGCGATGTTTCCAGGGGGCTACATACAGGCACAAATGTGGGAGGGGGACTTGCCCCTGATACTGTAGGAGCGAGCTTGCTCGCGAAAAACTGACAGGCGCCGCGTTTTTCAGGACGCACGCGTTATCGTTAACGGTTTTCGCGAGCAAGCTCGCTCCTACAGTATTGGGGAAGCCGCCTCCCACATTGGTTTGCGGGTTACGTTAGATCGGCAGCGTCGGGTAGTCGATGTAACCCACCGGGCCTTTGCCGTAGAAGGTTTCCGGGTGCGGCTCGTTCAACGGCGCATCAGCCTTAAGTCGTGCCGGCAGGGCCGGGTTGGCGATGAAAGGAATACCAAAGGCCACTGCATCCGCCTTGCCCGCCGCCAGCCAGGCATTGGCGCTGTCTTTGGTGAAGCGTTCGTTGGCGATGTACGCGCCGCCGAAGGCTTTTTTCAGCTGTGGGCCAAGGCTGTCTGCGCCTTCTTTTTCACGGGAGCAGATGAAGGCGATACCGCGCTTGCCCAGTTCGCTGGCAACGTAGGTGAAGGTCTCGGCGAGGTTGTCGTCGCCCATGTCATGCGCGTCAGCACGCGGTGCCAGATGCACGCCCACGCGGCCAGCGCCCCAGACTTCGATGGCGGCGTCGGTGACTTCCAGTAACAGGCGCGCACGGTTTTCCAAAGAGCCGCCGTACTGGTCGGTGCGCTGGTTGGTGCTGCTTTGCAGGAACTGGTCGAGCAGGTAGCCGTTGGCGCCGTGGATTTCCACGCCGTCGAAACCGGCGGCCTTGGCGTTCTCGGCGCCGGTGCGGTAAGCGTCGACGATGTCGGCGATTTCAGCGGTTTCCAGGGCGCGCGGGGTTGGGTAGTCGGCCAGTGGGCGTACCAGGCTGACGTGGCCTTTAGCCTGGACCGCGCTCGGGGCCACCGGGGTTTCGCCGTTCAGGTAGGACGCGTGGGAGATGCGGCCCACATGCCACAATTGCAGGAAGATCTTGCCACCCGCGCCATGCACGGCCTTGGTGATGTTGGCCCAGCCACGTACCTGGTCGTTGGACCAGATGCCGGGGGTGTCCGGGTAGCCCACGCCCATGGGCGTCACGGAGGTGGCTTCGCTGAGGATCAGCCCCGCGGAGGCGCGTTGCACGTAGTACTCGGCCATCAGTGCGTTGGGTACGCGCCCGGCATCGGCACGGCAGCGGGTCAGCGGCGCCATGATGATGCGGTTCGACAGCTGCACGTCGCCCAGTGTGATCGGATCGAAAATAGTCGTCATGGAAAAAACACCTTCTCTTTTAAGTTGATCAGTTGGTCGCGGGGGCCAGGTCGGCATTGGCGACCTGACGGAAAGTGATCAGGGTCACCAGCAGCGCGAGGATGGCCAGCGCCGCGGCGGCCAGTGGCACGCTGGTCAGGCCGAAACCGTGGGCAATCACGCTACCGCCGACCCAGGCGCCGAGGGCGTTGCCAATGTTGAAGGCGCCGATGTTCAAGGTGGACACCAGGTTCGGTGCGGCCTTGCCGAAGGTCACCACGTTGATTTGCAGCGCCGGCACGGCGGCGAACGAGGCGGTGGCCCACAGGAACAGGGTGATTTCAGTCGGTATCACCGCGACGCTGGTCCAGCTCAGCACCGTGGAAACCACCGCCATGCTGATGAACACGCCGATCAGGGTGGCCGCCAGGCGCTTGTCCGCCAGTTTGCCGCCGATGATGTTGCCCACGGTGAGGCCCAGGCCAATCAGCAGCAGGGTCCAGGTCACGCCTTTGGGCGACACGCCAGTGACATCGCCCAGCAGCGGCGCGACATAGGTAAAGAGGGTAAACATGGACGCGGCAAACAGCGCAGTCATGCTCAGTGACAACCAGATACCGGCGCCCTTGAGGGCGGCCAGTTCGGCACGCATGTCGAGTTTTTCTTCGTCACGCTTGGCGGGCAGGAAGCGAATAAGGCCGATCAAGGCGATCACGCCAATCACGGTCACAGCCCAGAAGGTCGAGCGCCAGCCGGCTTCCTGGCCCAGCGCCGTACCCAGGGGCACGCCCAGCACGTTGGCCAGGGTCAACCCGGTGAACATCAGCGCCACCGCCGACGCACGTTTGTTGGCCGGCACCAGGTTGGCCGCCACCACCGAACCAATTCCGAAGAAGGCACCGTGGCACAACGCCGTGACCACACGGGCAAACATCAGCACGTTGTAGTCGCTTGCCAGGGCGCAGAGCAGGTTGCCGATAATGAAAATACCCATCAACGCTACCAGCGCCGCCTTGCGTGGCAGCCTGGCGGTGGCCAGTGCCATGAACGGTGCGCCGATGGCCACGCCCAGGGCGTAACCGGTGACCAGCCAGCCGGCGCCGGGAATCGACACACCCAGGTCCGCCGCCACATCGGGCAGCAAGCCCATGATGACGAACTCGGTGGTGCCGATGGCGAAGGCGCTCAGGGCCAGTATGAGTAGCGAGAGGGGCATGTGTGTGTCCTTGGTGATTACGGTGCGCTGAGTTCGGTTATGAGCGCGGTGAGGAAGGCTTGGATCACCTCCTCGTTGCGTTTGAAAAAGTGCCATTGCCCGGCCTTCTGGCTGCTGATCAACCCCGCCCGTTGCAAGGTGGCCAGGTGCGCCGACACAGTCGACTGGGATAAGCCGCAGCGCTGGTCGATCTGCCCGGCGCAGATGCCGTATTCGTGGTTGTGCAATTGCTCGGGGAACTGCACTTTCGGGTCTTTGAGCCAGGTGAGGATGTCTCGTCGTACTGGGTGCGCCAGGGCTTTTATTATTTCGTCGAGGTCGATGGACATAGCAGGGTGCTCGGTGTCGTAAAGCGTTATATCGCGATAAGGCGAACTTTAAATCGTAATATCCCGATACACCAATATGATTTTGTTCTGAGGTCTAGCCGAATCGGTATATCGGGTTATAACGATATGAGGGTGGCAGTGGTAGACTGCGCAGCATGAATTATCTCGCACATCTGCACCTGGGCGGCCAACTTCCTGCGCAATTGCTGGGCAGCCTCTATGGCGACTTCGTCAAAGGCCGCCTGCAGGGCCAGTTCAGCCCGCAAATCGAAGCGGCGATCCAGTTGCATCGCTCCATCGACCGCTTTACCGACAGCCACCCGTTGGTGGGCGGGGCGTTGTCACGCTTCAGCCAGACCCGCAGGCGCTATGCCGGGATCGTCCTCGATGTGTTTTTTGACCATTGCCTGGCGCGGGATTGGTCGCTGTATGCCGACCAGCCCCTGGAGCGTTTCACGTCGCAGGTGTACCGGGTGTTGGCGGCTGAACCCGCGTTGCCGGGGCGGCTGGCGCAGATTGCGCCGTATATGGCAGCGGATGATTGGTTGGGCTCGTACCGCGAGTTTGCGGTGATGGAGCAGGTGTTGCGCGGGATTTCGCGGCGGCTGACGCAGCCTGAGGAGTTGGGGTATGCGATGCAGGAGTTGCGGGTTTTGTATGAACCGTTGAGTGAAGACTTTCGACTGTTCTACCCAGAGTTGCAGAAATTTGCACAATCTCATCTGACTACATGAGATCTGAATGTGGGAGCTGGCTTGCCTGCGATAGCGGCCTACCTGTTGAGAATGTTGTGGCTGACCCACCGCCATCGCAGGCAAGCCAGCTCCCACATTTGGATTGTGTTCACATTGCTTCAGGCTGCGAATGCAGGCCGAGCAGCCACGTGCTCAGCTTCCGGCACCGGCCCGAACAACGCCTTCTGCACCGCCTGCTGCGCCTGATACGCCAACGCCGCACGTTCCTGCCCAGCACAGGCAATCGGCTTGAGCACATGAATCTCCACATCGCCGCGGTCATTGGAAAACAAGCGCATCAGGTGCGAGAGCAAATCATCATCGCCAATAAAGGGCGCCAGCGGGTCGACCTGGCCGTCGCGCAGATACCGAATTGCCACCGGCTGCAGCGACACATCCGCATCGATCGCGCTGGCCAGCAAGCGCCCGTGGAACGTGCGCAGGCCGCGACCGTCGGTGGTGGTGCCTTCGGGGAACATCAGCAAGGGGTGCTGTTGTTCCAGATGACGGGTCATCTGCTTGCGGATCAGTTGGCTATCACCTGAACCGCGACGAATAAACAGGCTGCCAGCCTTGGCCGCCAGCCAGCCCGCCACCGGCCAGGTACGTACTTCGGCTTTGGACAAAAACGACATCGGCGCCACCATGCCCAGCAACGGGATATCCGTCCAGGACACATGATTGCTCACCCACAGCATCGGCGTTGGCGGCAACTCGCCATGCACCGTCACGCGAAAGGGCAGGGCGTTGGTCAGTCGCGCCATAAAGAAGCGCGACCAACGCTGGCGCCGCACCATCGAGTTAGCCACCCCCAGGCGCTCGAACAGGCCGAACACACTGGCCATGCTCAACCCCAGCCCCACCACCAACAGCACGCGGGCGATGCGCCCGTAAATGCGCAGGCGGTTCATCACATGGCCGCCTTGAAGTGGCGCGCGTAACGCGGGCACAACTCGTCGCGCTTGAGCAGGATAAACACATCGGCCACCTGGAAGTCTTCATCCCAGCACGGCTCGCCGCAGATCTTCGCGCCCAGGCGCATGTAGGCCTTTAGCAGCGGCGGCATTTCGGCGATGACGTTGGACGGCAGGTCCAGGGCCGGCAGCGGTTTTTTCGGTTCGGCGCGCAGGTGTTCGTTGCACAGGTAGCGCTCGCGCAAGCGCTGCATGATCGCGTGGGCCTGGATGCCGCCATCGTGCATCGGGATGCTTGCGCAGCCCATCAGGTAGCTGTAGCCACCCTGGTTGAGCACTTCGGCCAACTCGCCCCAGAGCACCGCGATGGTGCCGCCGTTGCGGTAGGCCGGGTCGACGCAGGTGCGGCCAATCTCCAGGATCGGGCCCTGCAAGTGCAGCAGGCCATGCAGGCTGAATTCTTCTTCACTGTAGAACCGGCCCAAGGTGCTGGCGGCCTGGTGGTCGAGCAGACGGGTGGTGGCGACGAGTCGACCGCTGTTCAAATCCCGCACGCCGATATGGCTGCAGTGAACATCATAGTCATCCATGTCCAGACCCAGTTCCGCGCCTTTCAGCTTGGCGTTGAACTCGCCGCTGAACACGTTGAACCGCAGGGCCTGGGCTTCCTGCAATGCCTGTGCGCCTACCAGGCGTTCGGCTTGCAGACGGCGTTCATTGCCTTTGTCGCTGATGCGGGCGATCTGAGTCATAGCGAGTCTCCGGGTGCCGGCCAGGTTGCGGCCAGTCGACTTTGTTGTCCAAAGTCAGGCTATGTAGCCTCGGTGTCAGCTCCATGAAGTTACGGTGACGGTTGGATGACAGTCGTTTTTGATACGAATCGAGCCTATTCGGGAATAGACAACGCTATTTGATACGGCCTTCCTGCTTCTGGTGGGCTCAGGGATTACAGCCGAGAGGGAACTGGACGACATATGCGACCACATAGCTATTGGATGGAAGTGCCACACGGCTTCTCACTGCACGAGAGATACTTGGGGTCGTGCGCTCTGAATAGGTGAAGACAGATGTCGAATTTTTCGATTTCGAATAACGGGCCCGCTTGGTGGCAAGTTGACAATCATGAGAGAAGTTCGAGTTCTGAGCCGCCATCGGTAGAAATAATTACCAAGCGTTATAGCGGTATCCGCAGGCAAGACAGTCGGACTTACGGCGAGCCCGTCAGCGACAGGGTCGTGGCGTCGGGCATGCACCTGTTTGTGTACAAGCCTGAAAACCTTGACCCCGGGAAAAAGCCCGAGAGTATTTGGGACGGTTTCAGCCAGTGGGACCGGGATAATTGCGTGAGTGTCGCGGCAATCAAGCTGGCGATGGAACAGTTTGGCGAGCAACCCACTGACGTGTTCAAAGAGGTCAGGGAAATACCGGATGGCTTTCAGGTCACTTTGCGCAATAACCAAACGATCTATCTGACGCAGGATGAGCTTGAGATGGCGTCGACCTCGGCAAGGTTCAAGGGCACGGATCCACAGACCCTCACCTCGGCAAATTTCATCTATGCAGTCATGGCCAAGGTAGAGCAACAGACACAACAAAAAGCGAAGAACGGACACGTGAGTTACGGGGAGGCCCTGGGCGTGTTAAACAACCGGCGCGACGCCCTCCCTTTGGCTTTCGCGCGGCTAGGGTTGGCTGAACAGACTGAAATGGTCGCGCCCGAGGATTTGGCCAATGGTCGCCCAGGGGCTTTTCATGGCGCCAATGGTAAAGACGGTACGCATACCTCGGTATCCGTAGGCGGCAGAGAAGAGCGATGGGGGAATCAAGGGGGGCCCTCACCTACGGGAGACAATATTTACGCGTATGCATTCAAGAAAAACATCGAATTGACGCAGCGCCATGGCCCAGGAGGTGTCGCTAAAACGTCACTTTCCTCAGCTAGGCTCGCGGGCTTCAATGCGCCCCCTTGAGTTTGCGTCCATGGTCCGAGGCATGTTGTGTGTTGTCCTGTTGTTTATCACCGTTACCGGCCGTGCTGAAACCTGGCCCGAAAAAGAATGGGCCATGGGCACGCCAGTCGCAGGTTCCGCTGTCGATGCGCTGGACGCCTATGCTTTCCCACCCCGAGACGACACCACCCGCAACGGCATCCGCACCGACGCACTGCTGGTGATCCACGATGGTGTCATTATCTATGAGCGCTACGCTGCGCCCACAACGGCCAGCACGCCGCACCTGACCTGGTCGGTGAGTAAAAGCCTGATGGCCACCGTGTTGGGCGTGGCCTACGGTGAAGGCCGCTTCAAACTCACCGACCCTGCCGCACGCTTTTACCCGCCGATGAAACAGCACCCCAACGTGACCATGGCCGACCTGTTGCACTGGGCATCGGGGCTGGACTGGCAGGAAGACTATGAATACGCCCCATTGAAGTCTTCTGTCGTGGCAATGCTCTACACCCGTGGGCGTGGCGATATGGCGCAATTTGCCGCCTATAACGAGGCTACCGCCGAACCCGGCCAGGCGTTCCGCTATTCAAGTGGCGACAGCAATATTCTGTCTGCTGCGCTTAAAGGGATGCTAGGCCACAAGGCGTACATGAGCTATCCATGGGATGCCCTGTTCAAGCCGTTGGGCATTCGCAACGCGACGTGGGAAACCGATGCTGACGAAACCTTTGTCGCCTCGTCCTACGCCTACCTCACTGCTCGCGATCTGGCGCGGGTCGGGCTGCTGATGGCACGGGATGGGCGTTGGGGCGAGCAACAGTTGCTGCCCCAGGAGTGGGTGGCTTTCAATCGGCGGCCTTTCGATAAATACCAGGCGGGCCAGGATGAAGCGGTACCGGGCGGCCACTGGTGGCTCAACAAGGGTACGCCCCAACCCTGGCCCGACGCGCCGGCCGACACCTTCGCTGCGCTGGGGCACTGGGGCCAGGCACTGTTTGTGCTGCCCGATGAACACCTGGTGATCGTGCGCTACGGGGATGATCGGGATGGCAGTTACCGGCATAACGAACTGCTCAAACGCGTGCTGGCGGCGGTGCGCTCATGATTCGTCGTCATCCGTTCATCAGCGTTTTACTGGTGTTGGTCTTTGCACTGTCGGGCTGGGTCTGGCACGAGCGCGTCAACCTGCAAGCCTTCCCCGACATCATCGCGGCTTATACGGCCAAGGAGTACTGCTCGTGCCGGTATGTGGCGAACAATCCGGCGGACTATTGCCTCGGGTATGTGAAGCAGTACGTGCCGACCAGTGCGTTCACTGACTCGCCGGAACGCAGTGAAGTCACCGCAAGCGGTTTAGGGCGTACGCACACGGCGCGGTGGTTGGGCGACCGTCAAGGCTGCCGCCTCAACCCCTGACACACCCAAATTCCCCTGTGGGAGCTGGCTTGCCTGCGATAGCGTCAGGTCAGCCAACATCACTGGTGCCTGTGCCGCCGTCATCGCAGGCAAGCCAGCTCCCACATGTGGATCCTCTGCGTGGGCTCACGGAAAAAGGCTCGGCCCTGAGGTTCCACAGGGTGGAACCACCTTTGATTGTCCTCACGCGCACATCGCGCTTAGCTGTCGATGTGTCGCCAACAAGAACGGGACCACCCGCCTGTGAGGAGAATCACCATGCGCCCGCACCAGCACATCCTGGATTGGCTCAGCGACGTTGCCAGCGACTTGCACGCTGTGCGTCACGATATCCACGCCCATCCCGAACTCGGCTTTGAAGAAAACCGCACCTCAGCGCTGGTCGCACAGTCACTCAAGGAGTGGGGTTACGAGGTGCACACCGGCATCGGCAAGACCGGTGTAGTCGGCGTGTTGCGCAATGGCAACAGCACGCGCACGTTGGGGATTCGCGCCGACATGGACGCCTTGCCCATCATTGAAAACACCGGCGCGGCCTATACCAGCCAGCACGCCGGCTGCATGCACGCTTGCGGGCATGACGGCCACACTACGATGTTGCTTGGCGCTGCTCGCTACCTGGCGGCGACGCGGCAATTGGACGGCACGCTGAATCTGATTTTCCAACCCGCCGAAGAAGGCCAGGGCGGTGCCGAGGCGATGCTGGCTGACGGTTTGCTGGAGCGCTTCCCCTGCGATGGGCTGTTCGGCATGCACAATATGCCGGGCTTGCCGGCTGGGCATCTGGGCTTGAGAGTGGGGCCGATGATGGCCTCCCAGGATCTGCTTACCGTGACTCTCGAAGGCGTCGGTGGCCATGGCTCCATGCCGCCCCTTACCGTCGATCCGCTGGTGGCTGCCGCCAGTATGGTCATGGCCTTGCAAACGGTGGTGGCGCGCAATATCGACACCCAGGAAGCCGCTGTCGTCACGGTCGGCGCCCTTCAAGCAGGGCAAGCCGCCAATGTGATTCCCCAGCAAGCCCTGCTGCGCCTGAGCCTGCGCGCACTTAACCCCAAGGTGCGCGAACAGATGCTGGAACGGGTCAACGCGATCATCCAGACCCAGGCCGCCAGCTTCGGCTGCACCGTGCAGATCGAACACCGCCCGGCCTACCCGGTGCTGGTCAACCACACCGAAGAAACCGAATTCGCTCGCCAGGTGGGTGTGGCCTTGCTCGGCGCCGATGCGGTGGACGGCAACACTCGCACGCTGATGGGCAGTGAAGACTTCGCCTGGATGCTGCAACGCTGCCCCGGCAGTTACCTGTTTATCGGCAACGGCGTGTCGCGGCCGATGGGGCACAACCCCGCCTATGACTTCAACGACGACATCCTGCTGACCGGCGCCGCCTATTGGGGCGCGCTGGCCGAGAGCTGGCTCAAGCCGGCCGGATAACCCGAACCCTTGTAGGAGCGAGCTTGCTCGCGAAAGTCGTTAACGCTGACGCAGCGCTTTCAGGTAGCCCGTGTCGCCTGCGCGTTTTTCGCGAGCAAGCTCGCTCCTACAGCAACGCCTTTTTCTGCCGCTGGACCCTTTCCCTGATCGGTTGAATGGAGTGTTCCTCATGCAGACTGCAAAACCTGGTGTTTCGCGCACCCGCCAAGTGGTGGCGGCGGTGATCGGCAACGCGTTGGAATGGTATGACTTCATCGTTTACGGTTTCCTGGCTAGCATCATCGCCCGGCAGTTCTTCCCCTCGGAGGACGAATACGCCTCGCTGCTGATGGCGCTGGCGACCTTCGGCGTGGGCTTTTTCATGCGCCCGGTGGGCGGCATCCTGCTGGGCATCTACGCCGACCGCAAAGGCCGCAAGGCGGCGATGCAGTTGATTATCCGGCTGATGACCGTGTCCATCGCGCTGATCGCCTTCGCGCCGAACTACGCCGCCATCGGCATGGGCGCGCCGTTGTTGATCGTAGTGGCGCGCATGCTCCAGGGTTTTGCTACCGGCGGTGAGTACGCGAGTGCCACGGCATTTTTGGTAGAGAGCGCACCGGCCCATCGCAAGGGCTTGTATGGCTCCTGGCAATTGGTGGGGCAGTGCCTGGCGGTGTTCGGTGGGGCGGCGATGGTGGCGTTGGTCACGCATTTCTTTTCGCCCGAAACCCTCGACCTGTGGGGCTGGCGCCTGCCGTTTGTGCTGGGCTTGTTGATCGGCCCGGTGGGGTTGTGGATTCGTCGGCACATGGAAGACCCGGAAGAATTCATCGAGGCGCGCAAGCAGGCCACCGGCCCGGCGCCGAGCCTCATGCAAGTGCTGAGTGAGCATCGGCGCAGTATCCTGGTGTCGATGGGGCTGGCCTGCGGCGCGACGGTGTCGTTTTATGTGGTGCTGGTGAACATGCCGACCTTCGCTCACAAGAACCTTGGCCTGCCGCTGGATCAGGTGCTGATGGTGCAGATGTTTGCGGTGGCGCTGATGACCGTAGTGATTCCGTTGTCCGGCCTGCTCTCGGATCGGCTGGGACGGCGACCGGTGTTGATGGCCTTCACCCTGGCGTTCTTCGTGATGGTCTACCCCTTGTATGTGTGGGTGGCCGCCGCGCCGTCCATCGAGCGCCTGCTGGTGATGCAGGTGATGTTGTGCACCGCGATTGGCGGGTTCTTCGGGCCAGCGCCGACGGCATTGGCCGAGCAGTTCCCTATCGAGGTGCGCTCGACCGGCGTGTCGGTGGCCTATAACGTGGCCGTGATGGTGTTCGGTGGTTTCGCGCCGTTGATCGTGACCTGGCTGACCAAGGTGCTGGGAACGCCGGTGGCGCCCTCGTTTTATGTATTGTTTGCGTGCGTGCTGACGCTGCTGGGCACTTACTGCATGCGCGAGGCACCCCGGGCGAGCAAGCCGCTGCCGTTTTCCAGAGAGGTGAAGCCTTGAGTATTGTTGATTGGGATGCCACTGAGCTGTCGCGGGCCATTCATGGGCGGCAGGTGTCGTGCGAAGAGGTGATGCAGGCGTACCTGGCGCAGATCCAGCGCTTTAACCCTGGCGTGAATGCGCTGGTGTCACTGCGCGACAGCGAGGCCGTGCTGGCCGAGGCGAGGGCCTGCGATCGTGAGTTGGACCGGGGCCACTCCCGTGGCTGGATGCATGGTATGCCCCAGGCCATCAAGGACCTGGCGGCCACCCGGGGCTTGCGTACCACCCTGGGCTCGCCGTTGTTCGCCGAACACGTGCCGGGCGAAGACGCCATCAGCGTGGCGCGGGTGCGGGCCAGTGGCGCGATCATCATCGGCAAGACCAACGTGCCGGAGTTCGGCCTGGGCTCCCACACCTACAACACGCTGTTCGGTACCACCGGCAATGCCTATGACCCGCACTTAGCAGCTGGCGGCAGCAGTGGCGGGGCGGCCGTGGCCCTGGCGCTACGCATGCTGCCGGTGGCCGACGGCAGCGACATGATGGGCTCGCTGCGCAACCCGGCGGCGTTCAACAACGTGTTCGGCTTGCGCCCCTCCCAAGGGCGGGTGCCCCACGGGCCGATGCCGGAGTTGTTCGTGCAGCAACTGGGCACCGAAGGCCCGATGGGGCGCAGCGTGACGGATGTGGCGCGGTTGCTGAGCATCCAGGCCGGTTACGACCCCCGCACGCCTCTGTCGTCCCAGGCCGATCCGGCGGTGCTGGGCCAGCCGTTGCAGCGCGACTTCAAGGGTGTGCGCCTCGGTTGGCTGGGGGACTACAACGGTTATCTGCCGATGGATGATGGCGTGATGAGCCTGTGCGAAGCGGCGCTGGATGATTTCGCCAGGCTGGGCTGTGAAGTGCACAGCTGCCAACCGGACTTTTCCATGGCGCGCCTGTGGCGTTGCTGGCTGGTGCACCGCCATTGGCTGGTGCACGGCAACCTCGGCGCGGCCTACGCTAACCCGCAAAAACGCGCACTGCTCAAGCCCGAGGCCCAATGGGAAGTGGAGGGCGGCCAGGGCTTGAGTGCCCAACAGGTGTACCAGGCGTCGGTGGACCGCAGTGAGTGGTACCGCGCCCTGGCCAAGCTGTTCGAACGTTACGATTTCCTGCTGTTGCCCACTGCCCAGGTGTTCCCTTTCGATGCACAACAGCCTTGGCCGCGCCTCGTCGGCGGGCGTGAAATGGACACTTATCACCGTTGGATGGAGGTGGTGATCGGCCCGACCCTCGCCGGTTTGCCGAGCATGAGCATTCCGGTGGGCTTCAACCCCCAGGGCTTGCCCATGGGCCTGCAAATCATTGGCCCGGCCCAGGCCGACAGGGCCGTGCTGCAATTGGCCTACGCCCATGAGCAACTGACCCAATGGGTACAACGCCGGCCACCGGCGTGCCTTGCAACGACCCGCTGAGCGGTAACCGGGCCTGTATCTTGCTGTGAAAAAAGATCATCCACCGGCAACAGGGAGATCGAACATGGAGACAGGCACCGTACGCTCGGTTGAGCGCGCTCTGGCAATCGTCGAGTTACTGGGCGAGCACCAGGCCCTGGGGCTGGAAGAGTTGCACTACCTCACGCGCCTGCCAAAGGCCACGGTGTCGCGCATGTTGCTGACCTTGCAGGAGCAGGGTTGGGTCTATCGGGGCCTGAGTGATCGGCGTTACCGCCTGCGTGCCCGGCGCTTGTTCGGCGATACCCAGCAACGCTTCAAGCGCCAGGTGGTGGAGAGCGCCGCGCCCTGGTTGCTGGAACTCAGCGAGCGCACCGGGCTGGTGGTGGACTTGTCGTGCTTCGATGGCGAGCGCCTGGAGGTCATGGAGAGTGCGATTCCCAGCGTGTTGCGCAAGCTGTACCCGAATAACTGCCAGATCGTCGGCCAGTACGCCAGCCTGTTTCACTCGGCGATGGGCAAGGCTTGCCTGACGCAATTACCGGCTGAAGAAGTACAGCGCCTGGCAGGCCGCAATCATGTGGCGGCAGACGAGCACTATCGCGCATGCGAGCAATCCCAGCACCAGGGCTTCGGCCAGCGTACCGAGGGCTATTGGGAATATCCGGTGCGTTTGCCGTTCCTGATCCGGGCGGTGGCCTTGCCGGTGCGCGCCAATGGCCGCCTGGTGGGGAGCATGGCATTGCATTGGCCGATGCATCAGGCGCCGGTGGAGCGGGTGTTGAATTTGCATATGGGCAGCCTTGAACAGGCGGTGTGCGAAGTGCAGCGAACGCTGGATTAAAAACACCGCAAACCCTGTGGGAGCTCCCTCGCCACAGCAAGCCAGCTCCCACATTGAATTTGCGCCGGTTGTGAGATTGCGCTTAAGGTTCGCCCAGGTTTTTTGCCCCATGAGTCTTTATGTTCAATGTCAAACCTCTGGTCTTCGCGCTGCTGACCTGTGCCGCCGTGCCCGCCCACGCCGACTGGTACCTGGATAACGAATCCTCACGCCTGTCCTTCGTCACCACCAAAAACACCGAAGTGGCTGAAGTCCAGCGCTTCCTGGTCTTGCATGGCAAGGTCGACGCCAAGGGCGCGGCTCAGCTGGAAGTGGAGCTGGAGTCGATCAACAGCGGCATCCCGCTGCGCGACGAGCGCATGCGTAAAGCGCTGTTCGAGATCAAGACCTTCCCCGAAGCGCAGATCAGCGCGCAAATCAATCTGCAGCCCATCAATGACCTGGCGTCCGGCGCGCAGCTGGAATTGCGCCTGCCCCTGAGCGTCACGCTGCACGGCAAGACCCAGACCTACAGCGCCGAACTGCTGGCCACGCGCCTGGATGATCGACGCTTCCAAGTGGTAACCCTGGAGCCTGTGGTATTGCATGCCGAGGATTTTGACCTGGCGCCCGGTGTGGCGACCTTGCGCAAGGCGGCGGGGCTCAAGTCGATCAGTTTGTCGGTGCCGGTGGGTGCGGTGCTGATCTTCACGGCGCGCTGACATGAGCGGCGCGGTGTTCCCGTGGCGCAGCGCCAATCAGTTCGAATTGCTGATCGACGGGCCGAATTTCTTCCCGCAGATGCTGGTGGGCATCGCCCGTGCCGAGCAGCAGGTTGACCTTGAGTTGTACCTGGTCGAAGCCGGTGCCTGCGCCGAAGCCATGGTGCAGGCACTGGTGCTGGCTGCCGAACGCGGCGTGCAGGTGCGTTGCCTGTTCGACGATTACGGCAGCCTGGCGTTTACCCTGGGGCTGCGCAAGCGCTTGACCGACGCCGGCGTGACGCTGCGCTTTTACAACCGCCTGAATTGGCGGCGCTGGATGCGCAACCTGTATCGCGACCATCGCAAGCTGCTGCTGATCGACCAGCGCATTGCGGTGGTCGGCGGCACCGGTGTCACCGACGAGTTCTGGACGCCGGGGCAAGACACCGCCGACTGGCATGAAGTGATGGTGCAGATCAGCGGCCCGCTGGTGCTGGACTGGCAGGCCCTGTTCGATCGGCAATGGCACGCTAACGCCGCGCGCCGTGAATGGAAACCGGCGACCCACTTTGGTTTGCCTCGCCTGCCCAAGGTGCCCGCCACCGGGCCGGGGCTGGGCCGCGTGGCGTATGCCGATGCGCGTCAGCACCGCGACATTCTGCAATCATTGATTCGCGCCTTGAACAGCAGCAAGGGGCGTATCTGGTTGGCGACCCCGTACTTCCTGCCCACCTGGAGCGTGCGCCGCGCCTTGCGCCGGGCGGCTGGGCGCGGTGTGGACGTGCGTCTGTTGCTCACCGGCCCGCGCACCGATCACCCGTCGGTGCGTTACGCCGGGCACCGTTATTACCCGCGGCTGTTGCGTTCAGGGGTGCAGATCTTCGAATACCAGCCGTGCTTCCTGCACTTGAAGATGGTGCTGGTGGACGATTGGGTGAGCATTGGCTCGTGCAATTTCGACCACTGGAATCTGCGCTTCAACCTGGAAGCCAACCTGGAGGCGCTGGACCCGCAATTGACGGCGGCCGTGGTGGGCAGTTTCGAAGCGGACTTTGCCCAGAGCCAGGCGGTGAGCCTGGAGGCATGGAAGGCGCGGCCATTGTGGCGGCGGGTAAAGCAGCGGGTGTGGGGCTGGATTGATCGGTTGGTGGTGAATCTGCTGGATCGACGCGGCTAGGCGGGCCACCTCAACCCAATGTAGGAGCTGGCTTGCCTGCGATGGCGGTGGTGAATATTCCACCGCCATCGCAGGCAAGCCAGCTCCCACCCAGACCGTGTTTACAGCTTCAGATCAGAGCAGTTCGAAGGTTTGTTGCTGCACATCCTGGGAATCCAGCCCGATCTGCACATTGAACTCCCCCGGTTCGGCCGCGTACTTGAGCTGGCTGTTGTAGAACTTCAGGTCGTCCTCGGTGAGGGTGAAGTGCAGCGTGCGGGCTTCACCGGCCTTGAGCATGACCTTCTGGAAGTTCTTCAGCTCCTTGATCGGGCGGATCATCGAGCCGGCTACGTCCTGGATATACAACTGCACCACGGTTTCGCCATCGACCTTGCCGGTGTTCTTCACGGTGACGCTGGCGTCGAGCTTGCCGGTCTTGTTCAGGGTGGTGGACGACAGTGCCATGTCCGACAGGCTGAACTGGGTGTAGCTCAGGCCATAACCAAAGGGAAACAGGGGACCTGTGGTGTCATCGAAGTACTGCGAGGTGTAGTTGCCCGGCTTGCCTGGGGTGAACGGCCGGCCGATGGTCAGGTGATTGTAGTAGGTGGGAATCTGCCCCACCGAACGCGGGAAGGTGATCGGCAGCTTGCCCGACGGGTTGTAGTCGCCGAACAGCACGTCGGCGATGGCGTTGCCGCCTTCGGTACCTGCGAACCAGGTTTCCAGAATCGCATCGGCCTGTTGGTTCTCTTCGAGAATCGACAGCGGACGGCCGTTCATCAACACCAGCACCAGCGGTTTGCCGGTGGCTTTGAGGGCCTTGATCAAGTCGCGCTGGCTTTGCGGGATGTTCAGGTCGGTGCGGCTCGACGATTCGTGGGACATGCCACGGGACTCGCCCACCGCCGCGACGATAACGTCGGCGTTGTTCGCCGCCTTCACCGCTTCATCAATCAGCACCTGGGCAGGGCGCGGGTCGTCCACCACTTCCGGGGCATCGAAGTTGAGGAAGTTAAGGTAGTCGAGCACTGCCTTGTCGCCGGTGATGTTGGCGCCACGGGCATAGATCACTTTGCCTTTTTCGCCGATCACGGCGTTCATGCCGTCGAGCAGGGTCACCGATTGCGCAGGCCGGCCGGCAGCAGCCCAACTGCCCATCATGTCGATGGGTGCCTTGGCCAGCGGGCCGACCAGGGCAATGGTCGCGGACTTTTTCAGCGGCAGGGTGTCGTTGTGGTTCTTGAGCAACACCAGGCTGCGGCGCGCAATGTCGCGGGCCTCGGTGCGGTGCAGGCGGCTGTCGGCGTAGGTGTCGACCGGGTCATCCTCGGCCTTGCCGATGCGCAGGTACGGGTCCTTGAACAGGCCCATGTCGTACTTGGCGCCGAGCACTTCGCGCACGGCGTTGTCGATGTCGCTCTGCTGGATCTCGCCAGACTTGAGCAACCCAGGCAATTCCTTGCCATACAGCGAGTCGTTCATGCTCATGTCGATGCCGGCCTTGATCGCCAGCTTGGCGGCTTCACGCCCGTCCTTGGCTACGCCGTGCTTGATCAGCTCGAAGATCGCGCCATGGTCGCTGACGGTCAGGCCCTTGAAGCCCCAGTCCTTGCGCAGCAGGTCGTTCATCAGCCAGGTGTTGGCGGTGGCAGGCACGCCGTTGATCGAGTTGAGTGCCACCATCACGCCGCCGGAGCCGGCCTTGATCGCTGCGTGGTAGGGCGGCAGGTAGTCCTGGTACATCTTGACCGGGCTCATGTCGACCACGTTGTAGTCGCGCCCGCCTTCCACCGCGCCATAGAGGGCAAAGTGCTTGACGCTGGCCATGAGGCTGTCGGCATTCGCGGGGCTGGTGCCCTGGAACGCCTTGACCATGACTTCGGCAATGCGTGACACCAGGTAGGTGTCTTCACCGAAACCTTCGGAGGTGCGGCCCCAGCGCGGGTCACGGGAGATATCGACCATTGGCGCAAACGTGATATCGAGGCTGTCGGCGGCGGCTTCCTGGGCGGCGATGCGTCCGGAGCGGCCAATGGCGTCCATGTCCCAGCTGGAAGCCAGGGCCAGGCTGATCGGGAAAATGGTGCGGTGGCCGTGGATCACGTCGTAGGCGAAGAACATCGGGATCTTCAAGCGGCTGCGCATGGCCGCGTCCTGCATCGGACGGTTTTCCGGGCGGGTGATGGAGTTGAACGTGCCACCGATGCGGCCGGCGGCGATTTCCTTGCGGATCAGCTCGCGGGGCATTTCCGGGCCGATGCTGATCAGGCGCAATTGGCCGATCTTCTCATCCAGGGTCATTTGCTTGAGCAGGTCGCTGACGAAGGCGTCCTTGTCGTTAAGCGCAGCAGGCTTTGTTTCTGCCCATACGGGGTGAGTGGCCAGAGTGGCAACAAGGCCGAGCAAACACAGCTTTTTCATGAATATCCTTTTTCGGCGACTGCGCAGCATTCAAAGAGATGCTGTCGGCCAAAATGTGGGGAACGTCTATTGTTGTTCGGGTGTTGTTCAGATAAATGCAGCACACTCTGAACTCTTTTTCGCGCTGGGCATCTTTGTAGCTGATTGGCTCGAAGCATTCCAGTGGTGGCGGATTATGCCCCAAGCGCGTGGTTTATAGGGTTAGTCGTCACATTCCATCAGATTGGGCAGGAGAAACACCATGCAAGCAGCACACACTTATCGCTGGGGCTTCAAGGCTGCGGCGCTGTTATTGGTCAGCAGCGTGCTGAGCGGTTGCGGCATCAACAACATCCCGACCTTGGACGAACAGGCCAAGGCCGCCTGGGGCCAGGTGCAGAACCAGTACCAGCGCCGTGCCGACCTGATCCCCAACCTGGTGGAAACGGTGAAGGCGTATGCCGCCCACGAACAAGAGACCCTCACCGCGGTGATTGAAGCGCGGGCCAAGGCCACCTCGATCCAGGTGGATGCCAGCACCCTGGACAACCCCGAGAAACTCAAGCAGTTCCAGCAAGCCCAAGATGGTCTGAGCGGCGCACTCAGCCGTTTGATGGTGGTGTCCGAGCGTTACCCGGACCTGAAGGCCAACCAGAACTTCCTGGCCTTGCAATCGCAACTTGAAGGCACCGAGAACCGTATCGCTGTGTCTCGCCGTGACTTTATCCAGGCCGTACAGGCTTACAACACCGAGATCCGTACTTTCCCGGGCCGCCTGTGGCACAGCGTGATGTACAGCGACTTGCCGATCCGCGCCACGTTTGAAGCCACCAGCGCCGATGCCGATAAAGCGCCGCAAGTGAAGTTCAAATAAGGCTGCACTGAGGTGTCGATGCGTTTATTACGGATAGGCCTGGCGCTGTGGCTGTTGGCCTGTGTGGGCGCGGCCCAGGCGGCGCTGACCTTCCCGGCGCTGACCGGCCGGGTGGTGGACAGCGCGCAGATGATCGACCCGGCGGTGCGCGAGCAACTGACCCAACAATTGCAGGCGCTGGAACAAACCTCGGGCGACCAGCTGGTGGTGGTCACCGTGCCCGACCTGCAAGGCGTGCCCATTGAGGACTACGGTTATCAATTGGGCCGCCAGTGGGGCATTGGTCAGAAGGGCAAGGACAACGGCGCGCTGTTGATCGTTGCCCGTGATGACCGCCAGTTGCGCATCGAAGTCGGCTATGGCCTGGAAGGCGTGCTGACGGATGCGCAATCCTGGGTGATCATTAACCAGGTGATCCTGCCAAAGTTCAAGGCCGGCAATTTCAGCCAGGGCATCAGCGACGGCGTGGCCGCCATGATCCAGGTGGTGGGCGGTGAGCCCTTGGCGGTGCCGGCCCATGTGGCGGATGCGAACTTCGCCATGGATAATCCCGGTTTTTCCATCGGCCTGTTTATTCTGCTGATCGGCGTGTTGTGGTTGTGCAATCGCATGGGCTTGCCGGTGGGCGCTATCCTGCTGGCGATTCTCAACAGCAGCGGGCGCGGCGGCGGTGGCGGTGGCGGTGGTTTCCGCGGCGGCGGCGGCGGTTTTGGCGGTGGCGGGGCTTCGGGCAGCTGGTAATGACAATAACGAGAATAGAGCATCTACAACCATGGCATTACTGACTGAACACGAGCAGCGCCAAGTCGCCGAAGCGATCGCCCGGGTCGAGAAAACCACCGACGCGGAGTTGGTCACCGTGCTGGCGGCGCGCGCCGACGACTACGCCTACATTCCGTTGCTGTGGGCGAGCTTGATCGCGTTGGTGGTGCCGGGCGTGGTGCATTACCTGTCGGGCTACTTGACCATGTACACCTTGCTGGTGGCGCAGTGGGCGACGTTCATTGTGCTGTGCCTGGTGTTCCGCTTGCCCAAGGTCACCACCCGGCTGATTCCGCGTTCGGTACGTCACTGGCGTGCGTCCAACCTGGCGCGGCGGCAGTTTCTGGAGCAGAACCTGCACCACACAGTGGGCAGCACCGGGGTGCTGATTTTTGTCAGCGAGGCCGAGCGGTATGTGGAGATCCTGGTGGATGACGGGATTTCCAAGCGCCTGGATGACAGCAATTGGGACGCCATTGTCCAGGCGTTTACCCAGCAGGTGAAACAGGGGCAGACGCTCGCCGGGTTCATCGCCTGCGTTGAAGCTTGTGGCGAGTTGCTCAAGGTGCATGTGCCCGTTACCCAAACCCGCAACGAACTGCCCAATCGCCTGGTCGTACTCGAATAACTGCTTTCTGTAGGAGCGAGCTTGCTCGCGAAAAACTTTCAGACGCCGCGTTCATTCAGGACACCCGCGTTATCGTTGACGTTTTTCGCGAGCAAGCTCGCTCCTACACAAGGCAGCATCCTTATTCGGGTTGATTGACCGTTGATCAAATAACCCCGTGCCCTGAACCCCCATCCCGCCTAAAATGCCCGGCATTCTTTACCCGAGGCGTTTTTGTTCATGTCCGTCACCGCTCAACCTGCCCGCCCTGCGCCGGATCATCATGCCCAGTTCATCGAACTGTTGAGCGCAAGCTTGGCCCAGAACGCTTTTATCAAGCTGGTGCTGGCCAAGTACGTCGGTGAGGAAGCCGAGTTGCAGCGGCTGATCATCAAGCCGGTGGTCGTCAAGGACCAGCCTTGCCTGTCGTTCGTCTATCGCTACAAGACCCGCGACATCACCAAGAACTTTCCCTTGGCCGACGGTGTGGCGGCGATCGGCGAGCTGTTGCCCAGCTCGTTCAAGAACGCGCACTTGCTGGCGCTGACTGACGAAGCCCAGTTGGAATACAGCAAGAAGAACAAAAGCTCGCTGTTCAAAAGCAAACCGCAGCAACTGCGCGAGGCGCCTTCGGCTGAGCATAACCGCGAAAAAAATCGCTTCCTCGACCTGAGCCGGCCGTTCCTCGCCGACCTGGGCGTGACCGACGCCAGGCAGGCGCTGATCCCCTCGATGTCGCGCAAGTGGAAGCAGATCAACAAGTTCATCGAAGTGTTCAGCCATGCGCTGACGTCGTCGCCGTTGCAGCTCGACCGCCCGGTGCGCGTCGCTGATTTCGGCTCGGGCAAGGGCTACCTGACCTTCGCTATTCACGATTACCTGCGCAATACCCTCAAGGCCGAGGGCGAGGTCACCGGTGTCGAGTTGCGTGAAGACATGGTCACCCTGTGCAACAGCGCCGCTGCGCGCCTGGAGCATCCGGGGCTGGTGTTCAAATGCGGCGATGTACGCAGCGTGGCGCCCAGTGAGCTGGACGTGATGATTGCCTTGCATGCCTGCGACATCGCCACCGACTACGCGATCCACACCGGCATCCGTTCCGGTGCGTCGATCATCATGTGCTCGCCGTGTTGCCACAAACAGATCCGCCTGCAGATCCAGAGCCCGGCGCTGCTCAAGCCGATGCTGCAATACGGCCTGCACCTGGGCCAGCAGGCGGAAATGGTCACCGACAGCCTGCGTGCATTGTTCCTTGAAGCCTGTGGCTATGAGACCAAGGTGTTCGAGTTCATCTCGCTGGAACACACCAACAAGAACAAGATGATCCTGGCGGTCAAACGTGCCGAGCCTGTGGACAACGCGCAGCTATTGGCGAAAATCCAGGAACTCAAGGCGTTCTATCACATCACCGAGCACTGCCTGGAAACCCTGTTGCGCGGGGATGGCTACCTGGCCTGAAATGGGCGCGGTTCCTTGTGGGAGCTTGCTCCCGTGACGGCCCCGGCGGCCAGCGCATATCTACCTGACGCCCCGCGATCCAAATGTGGGAGCTGGCTTGCCTGCGAAGACGGCCTGCCAGCCAACGCTTATCTACCAGACACCCCGCGATCCAACTGTGGGAGCGGGCTTGCTCGCGAAGGCGGCCTGGCAGTCAACACCGTTGGATTGTGTGTATATCCATTCATGCGGTAACGGCCACTTAGGGTTCCGCCCTGACGGCGGCTCACTTTGCAAAAGCGGCAAAGTAAGCAAAACGCTCTTGCCCCACCACTCGGCACCTCGCTTAGGCTCGGTGTGCCCGTAATCCGCCAGTGATTTGGGGGGCCGCCGCCACGCGCCATCCATGGCGCGGGGCGGCTAAACCGGCATCCCTGCCGGTTTACCCCCAAATCCCTGTCGAATTCCGGCCAGCGTGGTTTAACGGGGCGCCTGAGATCAAAAGCAGATCAAGATCAAGGTCAAGAGCGACTCGCTTCGCATCGTGGTTACCGTCGACTGTTACAGCGTTGTGTGGATACTTATGGCTATAGCAGGCAAGCCAGCTCCCACATTTGGAATGCGTGCGTGGTTAGAAGAACCGCGTCACGCTGATCTTCGCATCCCGCCCCTTGGTGTAGGCCCGATCACCGCTCAAGGCTGGGCGGAAGTTTTTGTTGAACAGGTTGTCCACCGTGAAGTTCACCTCGGTGCCTTTGAGGTACGCCTGATGCGGTGTCCATTTGGCGAACAGGCCCTGGGTGTTGTAGCGCTTGTTGCCGTACTGGTCGTAGAACACATCGCCGATGCTGGAGCCCGGGCCGCCCGAATATTTGTCGCTGGGCAGGCGGTCGGTGGCGCCGATGAATTGGCCCATCCAGCCCACCTGGGCATCCCAGGCCGGGATGTGAGTGCCCAATACCAGCACCCATTTGGTCGGCGGAATATCCCGCGCTGCCACATCCGGGCCCCAGGGGTTGGTGTAGGCACCTTGGTGCTGGCCCTTGGCATAGGCGAACGACACCGAGCCAAACAGGTAGGTGGAGTTGTAGATCGACTCGAGTTCGACACCCTTGATGGTCAGGCTGCCGATATTGCGGTAGTTGGACGCAGGCCCTGGCGGGCAAGCTGAAGCGATGCTGCCGCCGTTGACAGCCTGGTTCTGGCAGCCCACGCCGGTGGCCTTGAAGATCTCGTCTTCGACCTTGTTGTGAAACAGGGTGGTGCGCAGTTGCAGGTTGTCGTCCTGGGCGATCAGGTTGTCGAAGCTGGTGATGTTGCCCAGGGTGATCGAGGTGATGCGCTCCGGGTCCAGGTCGACGCTGGTGGCGGTGCGACTGCCCACGCCCTGCACTTCGTATTGTTCGTCGATCACCGGGGCGCGCCAGGTCTGGCTCCAGTTGGCGAACATCCCCACATTCGGCGTCACGGTCCAGACCAGCGCCAGGCGTGGCGACCAGCCGGGGTAGGTGCGGTCGCTGTAGTCGTGACCCGCTGCCGGGCTGGCGTTGTTGTAGTAGGGCGCATCGTTGCCTTCGCCGCGGTTGCGCACATGGTCATAGCGCAGGGACGGTGTGATCGTCACGTCGCCCAACGTCACCGCGTCCTGGATAAAGAAGCTGTTGGTATCGACCTTGCCGTGGGGCATGAAGCCCGGCTGGAAGTGCCCGTAGTTGTAGCGCGGTGTGTTGTAGGTGGCGCCGGGCATCCACATTTCGGTTTCGCGGGTGTGCTTGCGGATTTGCCCGCCGACCGTCACGGCATGCTGCAAGGGGCCGGTGTCGAACAGGCTGACGTTGCGGATGTCCAGGAGCTTGTCGGTGTAGGCGGTGTCCATCTTGCGCCCGCCGGTGGCCAACTGGAAAAACGCCGTGGCGTCACGCTCATCGGTCTGCTCGGTGTTGGACTGGGAGTACTTGATGGTTAAGTCCACCAGCGGATTGTCCAGCGGCTGGTATTCATACTTGCCCGACCAGGTGGTGTCGACCGTGTCACGGTGGGCGAGGAAACGCTTCAACGCGCCTTCGTAGCCGTAGCGGTCGATGTTGAACTGGGTTGGCGGCGTGGGGTAGCTGGCGGCGGAAAACGGGGTCCAGCGGTTGCTGTGGGAGCGCGAGTACGACAGCCCGACACTGTGCTCATCGGTAAAGTGTGCGTTGACCTTGAACAGCTTGCCGTCCACATCCTGGGCACTGTTGGGCAGGCGCTGAGGGTTGATCGGGTACTCATTGTTGTCGTTGGGCAACTTGGCGGCCACTTTCATATCGCCGCCGTCGCGTTGGGTCAGGTAGGCCAGCGCATCGAAACGGCCGTCGTCGGTACGGCCATACACGGCACTGCTGTAGACCTGCTCATGGTCGTTGCTGGAGTAGCCATATTTGAGCATCGCACCGCTGTTGCGGCCGTCTTTGAGCAGGTCCGGGGCGTCCTTGGTGACCATGTTGACCGTGCCGCCGAAGCCGCCATTACCGGTGAAAGGCGAGTTGGGGCCTTTTTCCACTTCGATGCGCTTGATCAGCTCGGGCTCGATAAACACCGTGCCTTGCTGGTAACGCTCAAAGCCCGTCTTGGTGGCGCCGTCGACGGTCAGCGGTACGTCTTCGGCATCGCCGAAGCCGCGGATGTTGATGGTTTGGCCACCGGGTTTCAAGGAGCCGCCCTGGCTGACACCGGGCAAGGTCTGCAACAGGCTGGGGATGTTATTGGACTGGTAGCGGTCGATGTCGGCCTGGGTCAGGGTGGAGCGGTTGACGGTGCTGGCGTTCACCTCGTTGCCGGTGCCGATCACGCTCAGGGTGTCCAACTGGATTGCGCCACCGGTGGTGGTTTTACCCTCATCGGGGCGCACCACGTAGGTACTGCCGACCTTGAGCAGGATGAGTTCACCGTTTTTGAGCAGGGAGCGAATGGCCACTTCCGGGGTGTAGTCACCGTTAAGCGCCGGGGCCTGCACGTTCTTGAGCAGGGTTTCATCGAACAGCAGCTGGATTTTCGCCTGTTGGGCCACCTGGCTCAGGGACGTGGCCAGCGACTGGGCCGGCAGGTGCAGCTTGAACGACTCGGCTTCGGCGCTGAGGCTCAAGGCCAGGCACGTAGCCATGAGTGTCGGTCGAAGAAACAGGTGCGAAGCGTGACAAGGCGCGCGAAACATGAAATCCCCCGGAGCGGCTAAATAGCCAAAAAGGTGTGCGTATCAAACACAGACGGGAGGAAGACGGTGCAGGCAAAAAAAACCACACATGCGAATGCAAAATATTCTCATGTGTGGTGTTGCTGCCTATTTGCTCGGCTCGATTCTTATATGGCCATCAGCCGAGAGCACGGTTTTCACCGGCAACAGCGCGGGCAAGGCATTGAGCAGGGCGTCCGGGTCATTCACATCCAGGTTGCCCGAAACCTTGAGTTGCGCCACGGCCTTGCTTACCTGCAACGGCGCCTGTGGACGGTACAGGCTCAGTTCGTCGATCAGGCTGGCCAGCTCGCGATTGCGAAACGACAAGTGCCCGCTGCGCCAATCGGCGACCTCTTCGGCGCTGAGGCTTTGTGGTTGCACGGTGCCTTTGGCGTAGTTGTATGAGGCCCGTTGCTGGGCGCCGAGCAGGGTGACGGGGCTTTTGCCATTTGGCGCGAAAGCGACCTGGCCATGGGCAACGCTGACCACCAATTGCTGCTGCCCGCGGCGTACATCGAAAGCGGTGCCCACCACCCGTACGCTCGACTCGCCGGCTTGCACGTAGAGGGGGCGTTCCTTGTCGGCGGCTACTTCGATGTACAACTGGCCTTTGTCCAGGTGCAGCACCCGTTGATGGGCGCTGAAGTTCACGCGGATATGGGTGTTGGCATTCACATACAAGGTACTGCCATCCGGCAGATTCAACGTGCGCATGCCCTTGGCTTGGGTGGCAACCTGGCTGTGATACAGCTCGCGCGGTGAGCCGATGGAGGTCGCCAACACGGCGCACACCAAGGCAGCGGCCACCGCCAGGGCAGGGCGCCACAAGGCGGGCTTGCGCTTGGGCAGTGCCAGCGGTTTGTTCAGTTGTTGCAACTGGGCGAGGTCGGCCCACAGCTGTTCGAATTCGGCATAGGCGCGCGCATGGGCGGGCACCGCCTGCCAGGCGGCAAAGGCTTTACGGTCGGCGCGGCTTACTTCGTTGCGGTTGCGTGCAAACCAACTGGCGGCTTGGGCGTCGATGCAATCGCTCGCTTGGCTGTCCAGCGCGTCTGTGTCGCTCGGGCGGTTCATTCTGGCTGCTCCGTGCCGGTGTCGGGTTGAAGGCGTCGCTTGCAGTGCAGCAGGGCAAAGGCGATGTGCTTTTCCACCATGCTGGTGGAGATGCCCATGCGCGTTGCGATCTGCGCCTGGCTCAAGCCTTCGAAGCGGTGCAGCATAAGGGCTTCTCGCCGGCGCGGCGAGAGTTCGGCGAGGACTTCTTTCAACTGTTCCAGGCGTTGCAGGCGAAGGGCGGCGGCCATAGGGTCGTTGTGCTCGTCGGTGACCGGCTCGGCATCCATTTCGGCGTGATCAGGGTGGACGGTTTGCCGTACCTTCTGTTTGCGCCAGTGATCGCGCAGCAGGTTGCGTGCCATCTGGAACAGAAACGCCCGTGGCTGCTCGACCTTGGCCCGGTCACGGTAGCCCAGCCATTGGGTAAACACATCCTGGGCCATGTCCGCCGCGTCGCTGGCGTTGTCCGTGCGTTTACGCAGGAAATACAGGATATCTGCATAGAACCCGCGACAGGCATCGGCCGACGACGGGTCGGGCTGGGGACGAGACATGGATATCCTTCTTGACGAAGCACGACGTGGAAAAGTCGCGAATGATATCGAGAACTATTGTCATTTGTCTCCAGCTAAATAGATCTCCCGTGTTCGGCTGGAAAAAATTGGAGCATGGCCTTTAATCCTACAAGTTTGGGAGCGATATCCCACTCAAAGGAGAAAGTCATGGCTGGATGGTATGAGTTGAGTAAAAGCAGTAACGGGCAGTTTCGTTTTGTGCTTAAGGCGGCGAACGCAGAAACCATATTGACCAGCGAGCTTTACACCACCCGCGGTGCTGCTGAAACCGGCATTGCTTCAGTGCAGGCCAACAGCTCACATGATGAACGTTATGAGAAAAAAGTGGCCAGCAACGGCCAACCGTTCTTCAACCTCAAGGCTGCCAATCATCAAGTGATCGGCAGCAGCGAGCAGTACACCTCTACAGCCGCACGAGACAATGGCATTGCCAGCGTCAAGACCAATGGTCCCAGTGTCACTATCAAGGACAAGACCTGACAGTCGTGCAAGAAGACCTGCGCCCCGGCTCGCGAGAGCCGGGGCGTTTTTACACCGATGACAGCAACGCTTTGAGCTGTCCGATCCCTGCCTCACCCAACGGGAACACCGGCAAGCGCGGATTACCCACCTCCAACCCGGTCAAGCGCAACCCGGCCTTGATCGTCGCCGGCAGCCCGCCTTTGAGGATGAATTGCAGCAAGGGCAACTGCCGGTAGAACAGCTCCCGCGCCTTGTTCAAATCATCGGCCAGTACGGCCTGATACAAGCTCAGGTTCAGTTGCGGGATCAGGTTCGGCGCTGCGGTGCACCAGCCTTTGGCGCCAGCCGCGAAGGCTTCCAGCGCCAGCGGGTTGCAACCGTTGTAGAACGGCACGTCACTCTGCAGTTTCAGCTGGTGCATGCGCTGGATGTCGCCAGTGCTTTCCTTGACCATGGTCACGTTCTCGACCTGCTTGAGGATACGCAGGATCAGCTCCACCGACATGTCGGTGCCGCTGGTGGCCGGGTTGTTGTAGAGCATGATCGGCACGCCGATGCTGTCGCCGATGGCGGCGTAGTGGGCGAGAATTTCCGCTTCACTGAGTTTCCAGTACGAGGCCGGCAACACCATCACCACATCGGCGCCGTGCTCTTCGGCGTAGCGGGCGCGACGCACGGCCTTGGCGGTGGTCAGGTCGGACACGCTGACAATAGTCGGCACGCGCTTGGCGACTTTCTTGATGCTGTAGGCACTGACTTCATCCCACTCGGCATCGCTCAGGTAAGCGCCTTCGCCCGTGCTGCCCAAGGGCGCGATGGCGTGGACGCCGCTGTTGATCAAGCGGTCGATGGAGCGCCCGAGGGCGTCGAGGTCAACGCGCTGGCCGTCGGCGCTGAAGGGGGTGATGGTGTAGCCGATGATGCCGTGAATGGTTGGGTTGGACATGGGAAAAACTCCGGTCGAAAAGGGGGGCAATCAGTTCAGGCAATCGGCGTGCTTGCGCAGGTTTTGCCGGGCGTAGTAGTTGAACGCGGCGCCGTGGCGCTTGGGCTTGGAGATCCAGTCATGGGCCTCGCGCCCCAGCGCTGGCAGGATCGGTTTGACGGTGCCCGCAGACATCGCCAGCAACTGCAGCTTGGCCGCTCGTTCGATCAACTGCGCAATCACACAGGCTTCTTCGATGCTGGCCCCCGTGGACAACTGCCCGTGGTGCGAGAGCAGGATGGCGCGCTTGTCGCCCAGGGCCGTGGTGATGATTTCCCCTTCTTCATTGCCCACTGGCACGCCGGGCCAGGCCTCCAGAAAAGCGCAGTCTTCGTACAGCGGGCAAAGGTCCATGTGCGACACCTGCAACGGCACTTCCAGCATCGACAGCGCGGCAATGTGCGTGGGGTGTGTGTGGATGATGCAGTTTACATCCGGTCTGCCGCGGTACACCCAGGTGTGAAAACGGTTGGCGGGGTTGGGAATGCCATGGCCTTCCAGTACTTCGAGGTCTTCATTGACCAGCAGCAGGTTGCTGGCGGTGATTTCATCAAAACCCAGGCCCAATTGCTGGGTGTAGTAGGTGCCGGGCGTCGGCCCACGTGCGGTGATCTGCCCGGCCAGGCCGGAGTCGTGGCCGTACTCGAACAGGATCCGGCAGGTCAGCGCCAGCTTTTGCCGGTCGGTCCACGTATTATCTGCCAGGCTGTTTTGCATCTGGCTCAGTGCTTGCTTGACCAGTTGGTCTTTTGGGAGTGCTAATGTCTTGGCCATATCGGTGTCCTTTGGGTGGTTCAATGGACGTCGGATTTGCTGGTCGCCCGCTGCTCGCAAGGTCGTTGGGTGAATGCAAATGACACTAAAGATGCTATATGACACAATGTGTCATTGGCAAGCCTGTCTCATCGCTTTCTGCATGGATTAACCGCAGCACATGTCTATCCGCTTGAAAATATTAAGAAAAAAACTTGGCGTGACCCTGGAGGCCCTGGCCGAAAAATCCGGGATGACCAAGAGTTACCTGTCGAAAGTCGAGCGCGGGCTCAATACGCCCTCCATTGCCGCGGCGTTGAAACTGGCCAAGGCGTTGAACGTGAAGGTCGAAGAACTGTTCAGCGAAGACAACGTCAGCCTCGACAGCTACAGCCTGGTGCGCAGCCACGAGCGGCCCGACACCTCGCCGGGTTATGCGGTGCTGGCCCACCAAGTCAGCGAGCGCAGCCTGTTGCCGTTCATCATCTACCCGCCGGCGGAGTTCACCGACAAGACCTTCAAGGAGCACCTGGGGGAGGAGTTTTTATTCGTGCATGAAGGCCAGGTGGAAGTGGATTTCATGAACGAGCGCGTGCTGTTGGAACGCGGCGATGCGCTGCATTTCAACGCGCAGAAACCCCACCGGATTCGCTCGGTGGGAGAGGTGCAGGCGCAGTTGCTGGTGGTGGTGCACAGCGCTGAGGAATGAGGTTGATCCCGACTTGAAATACGGTAAGTGTGGGAGCTGGCTTGCCTGCGATAGCGGTTTATCTGTGCCCAATCTGTTGCTGACCCACCGCTATCGCAGGCAAGCCAGCTCCCACATTTTGATCAGCGTTCGACAGGGACTGACAGTGCCGGGTTGCCCAGCGGATGAGTACGCGCCGCAAAGAACTTCAGGGTTACGCCACTGCTCTCGAACAGCTCCAGATACCGCCGCTTCTGTTGACGAACAAACCCATCACTGCGCCCCGACACCGAGATCGCCAGGGTGGTGATGCTGGCCTGGCCGATAGCATCCACCAGGTGTTTATCCTGCGGCCCCAAGTCATGGCCGAAGATGCACAGCGCGCCTTCATGGCTCAACAGCTGTTCATAACAGAACGACAGATAATCCGAACTGCGGATACTTTTGAGCTTCTCCTGCACCTTGCCTTCACTGACGAACAGCGGCACATCGTCGAGGGTCTTGATCGTGTTATTGATGGCAAAACTGCTGAGCAGGGTGCTGTCGGTGGACGGCAATTTACGCGCAGTGCCGTCGAGGTTGCGCACCAGGTGCAGGCCGCCGTGCAGGTACAGGATGCGGGGGGTGTCGGTGCGCGTATTGCGCAGGTCGAAGCTTGAGTCGGCGCTGCGAAACAGGTCGTCGATACCCGGTGCGTGCAGGGTCGCCCAGTAGTTGAGCAAGTCGTAGTTACTGGTGAAGACGGTGGCGTAGGTGGCCAGCTCCGCGTTGATCGTCGCCAGTGTCGACGGCTGCACCAGACGCCAGGGAATGTGCACGGCATGGATGGTGTTGATCAGCGCTTCCTTGATCGCGTAGTAACGGTTACGCGGCGCCGCCGAGCTGACCGCCAGGGCCTTGTTGACCCGGCTGGTGGTTTTCAAGGCGCCCAGGGCTTGCTCGAAACTGCGGGTTTGCAAGGCGTCGAACACGCTGAGTTCGGATGGGCTCAGGGGTTTTTCTTCGACAGTACGGGCGTTTTCGAACAGCGAGTCGTAGGCAAAGTCTTCCCAAATCGTGCGGCTGGCGCCGTTGCCGATCAGAATCCCGCTGAAGTCGACGGTAGCGCGCAGGGCACTCCAGTCTTCAAGGTGGGCGTCAATATCCTGGAAATCCTTCATTGCGGCGGGTCTACTCGAAATCGGCTGGGGGGGGACTTTATCACGAGCCAGCATTGATCCTGATCAAGATGCGCCACGCGGTACAGGTTGATTCTGTCGGCATAAAGCCTTTGAGGATTGATCATGAGCAGCACGTTCTTCATCCCCGCCGTCAACATCATGGGCATCGATTGCCTCGACGAAGCGATGACCGCCATCCGCAACTACGGCTTTGGCAAGGCGTTGATTGTGACCGACGTCGGGCTGGCCAAAGCCGGTGTGGCCGGCATGATCGCCGAGAAGCTGGCGATGCAGGATATCGATTCGGTGATCTACGACGGCGCCAAGCCCAACCCCAATGTGGAAAACGTCGAAAAAGGCCTGGCGTTGCTGCAACAGAGCGCCTGCGATTTCGTCGTGTCCCTGGGCGGCGGTTCGCCCCATGACTGCGCCAAGGGCATCGCCCTGTGCGCCACCAACGGTGGGCGTATCGGCGACTATGAAGGCGTCGACCGATCGAGCAAGCCACAACTGCCGCTGGTGGCCATCAACACCACCGCCGGCACCGCCAGCGAGATGACGCGTTTTTGCATCATCACCGACGAAAGCCGCCACGTAAAAATGGCCATTGTTGATCGCAATGTCACGCCGTTGCTGTCGGTCAACGACCCGGCCCTGATGGTCGGCATGCCCAAGGGCCTCACCGCCGCCACGGGCATGGATGCGCTGACCCACGCCATCGAAGCCTACGTGTCCACCGCCGCAACACCGATCACCGACGCCTGCGCGATCAAGGCCATCGAATTGATCAGCGCCAACCTGCGCCTGGCGGTCCGCGACGGCACTGACAAGGCCGCACGGGAGAACATGGCCTATGCGCAGTTCCTCGCCGGCATGGCCTTCAACAATGCCTCCCTGGGGTTCGTGCATGCCATGGCCCACCAATTGGGCGGCTTGTACGACCTGCCCCACGGCGTGTGCAACGCAGTGTTATTGCCCCACGTACAAAGCTTCAACGCCAGCGTCTGCGCCAAACGCCTGAGCGACGTGGGCCGGGCCCTTGGTGCGGATATCAAGGGCATCACCGCCGAGGAGGGCGCCCAGGCTGCCATCGCGGCGATTCGTCGGTTGTCCCAGGACGTGGAAATTCCTGCGGGGTTGCGTGAGCTTGGCGCTAAGTTGCAGGACATTCCATTGCTGGCCAGCAATGCGCTTAAGGATGCCTGCGGGCTGACCAACCCACGGCGTGCGGACCAGCGTCAGATTGAGGAGATCTTTCGTAGCGCTTTTTGATCCGAGCTGCAGCGGGCAAGGCATACGCATGTGCCGCCCGCCAACGCCACACACAACACCGCCAGCGGCCACGCCTGCTGGCTCACCAGTAGGCTTGCCACACCGCCGATAATGGCTGCCATCCATTGATGCACAAAACCGCTGAGGGCCATGGCGTAGGAGCCGCTGATGGGAGCCTCATCATTGGCGAGCGACAAACTGATAGGGTAACTGATCGACTGCCCCAGCACCGCCAGGCAATAGGGCAACCACAGCAGCACCGCGAGCCCACTGGCAAGCACGCTGCCAAGCAACATGGTCGCCGTACCGAGCAGTACCAATGCAACGCCTGCACGCATCATCCTCAAGCGACCTGTACGTGCAACGAAGCGATTGACCATCAACGCACCTGCCAGGTAAGCCCCACTGATCGGCCAACCCAGCCAGCCGTATTCCATTGCGCTCCACTGAAAACCTCCCTGAAAAATCAACGGTGCGCAGGTATTGAATGCAATGATCACCCCATAGCCCAAACCGCCGGCCAGTGCGGCGTGCAGAAAGGGAGGATGTCGCGCAATAGCGTTGTAAACACGCCAAGCGCGGACCGAGGAGCCAGCTTTTGCTTGCGTCGCAAATACCACCCGCTGCAACACCCCAATCAAAGCGACAGCCCCGATTGCCAACGTATAGAAAATCGCCTTCCAGCCGAACGCCATGTGCAATAACGAACCCACGAATTGGCCGATACCCAGGGCGACCACGAAGGTCATCCCCAGCCACGACAGCCCCTTGGCCAACAGTGCACCGCTGAAGTTGTCGCGCATCAATACCCGTGCCATGACGGACATCCCCCCAGCCCCAAAGCCCTGAAGCAGGCGTAAGGCTAGAAATGACTCAATGTTGAACGCTGATGGAATCGTCGCACTCGCCAGGGCATACACCGCCAAGGCTGCAAGTAACACCGGTTTTCTGCCAAATCGCTCAGCCAGGCTACCCCACAGCAGCATTGGCAAGGCCATGCCCACCAGGTACACCGTTAGAGCCAGAGCGACATGCTTTTCGACGGCTAAAGCTTGCGCGATTGCTGGGACTGCGGGCAGATAGCTGCTGATACCGGCTTGAGCGAGGAAGGCAGCGCTACAGGCGAGGGGGAGAGCGATATTGCTTTTCAATACAAGTCGTCCTATATCCTAAGTAAGGAGGAAACTGCTAGCTCGGCATCGTTTACACCGTTTTCAATCCGTTTCAGTAATCGTGGCCATTAATGAACGGCCCATTAGGTAGCTTCTGACTGGGAGTGCAAGCTGAGGCTGGTCTTTGAGAACGTGATTAGTTGGGTTAGCTGTGAGCAAAATGATTTTATCGTTGTAGGGCTCATATCTGCTCGAAGCGTTATGCGTACGCCTGCTCTTCCTTTTGGCACTACCGGGAAAAATACAGCAGATGTAAAAAAACCAGCGTCCGAAAGTCGGGTGGCGAGCTCATTGGCTTTTTCAGCTTCTCCACAGTTAATTAAGCGTATGGCCGTCTGTGTGCCGTGCTGCTCTGTATATATTAACGTGTCAAATAGTTTGATGTTGAATTGAAGTTTTTCTTGAAGCTCGTATAGCTCTTCAGTCTGGTGTATTTTTAGCGAGGCCAGCCCAGCGCCAATAGCTGCTGAGTTCAGACTTTGCGACCAATTGCTTGGGCCACCATAGCGGTACGTTAAACTTTTTTGTCGTTCGCTGCCAAACATGATCAACCCACCGCTAGCACCGAAAGACTTTCCTAAGGACGCGACTATTAAGGTCTGATCGTCTTGCGTGTGCATAAATGGCCGGATGTAACCACGTCCTCCCTCTCCGAATGCCGACAGCGCATGCGAGTCGTCCATATAGAGAAATAGCCCGTAACGAGCTTTTAAGTAAAGTAAGCCGTCAACGTCCGCAACGCCGCCCATGCTGTATATGCCGTCAGCTATATACGCGACGCATTTGCGGGTTTTGCATAAGTCTTCAATGAAAGAGAGATCGTTGTGGGGGGCGGTCACTACTTCAGTCTCATCAGCGCAGGACGCTTTGATGTGATTCATCGAGTAGTGCGAGTGCTTGTCGAATACCATCGTAGGCGGGCAATTACGAGTAAAGGCTCCGCTCGCGAGCAGAGGGAGCAGTCCAGAGCTGGCAGCACTGCAAGACAATGTGCTTAAACAAATGGAGTTAAAGTGATCCGATAGTTCTAGCTCGTATCGTTCGAGTATTTCCAGTTTGCAACGGTTTTTTGAATTTGCGATTCGCAGGGTTTTGGCTTCCCTTATTCCCTGCATTGCCCCTTCTATTATGGCCGGATGGTGATCGAGTCCAAGATATGAGGTCGTGCAGAAGTGATGGAGGTCACGCCCATATTGATCTGTCAGGTAATTATTGTTTTTGACGGTGACATTGAGTTCGCATATTCGCCCGCTCTTTGCCGAGTGCCAGTCCGGTTCGGCCAATGCTATGAGTTTTTTGTAATTTGAGAATTTGTGTGTGAGTGATGAGTTTTCCATTTCTCTATCGTCCTTTGGGGGGGCTGGAAAACACTATCGGGAAAATTTTGATTCGATAAGTCAGACGATTCCTATGCGCGATAGTCCGGATGGAGTATTTAGTGTAGGTATATTCCTGCTTTTTAGGATGGCACAGTAATTTCATTGGAATAGCTGCCTACAATGCCCTGGTGTGTCAATGGACCTGAAGGGGGGATATCATGCGATTTAATGGGGTTGTGCGTCAGTGAATTGAGTAAGGTGCCGGCGTGCAGGGCGGATGTGCCGGTGGCCTTCAAGAGGCTCGTCTATCGACTCGCCAAGTCAGTGGGATGAAGGAATATTTGATGAGAGTTCTGTTATTCGGCGCCACCGGAATGGTGGGCCAGGGTGTGCTGCGCGAGTGCCTGCTGGCGGCCGATGTGCAGGAAGTGGTGGCCGTCGGTCGCACGCCCTTGACCCAGGAGCACGGCAAGCTGCATCAGGTGTTGCACAACGACATGCTGGATTTCCAACCCCTGGAAAACCTGCTGCAGGGTTTTGATGCGTGTTTCTTTTGCCTCGGCGTTTCGTCGGCGGGCATGAAGGAGGCGCGCTATACCCATCTCACCTATGACCTGACCCTCGTGGCGGCCAGCACCCTGGCGCGGCTCAATCCGCAGATGACCTTTATCTATGTATCCGGCGCCGGCACGGACAGTTCCGAAGCCGGCAAGTCGATGTGGGCGCGGGTCAAGGGCAAAACCGAAAATGCCTTGCTGCGGTTGCCGTTCAAGGCGGTGTATCTGTTCCGTCCGGGGATCATCCAGCCGTTGCACGGTGTGCGTTCGAAGACGCCTTTGTATCAATCTTTCTATAGCATACTCGGGCCTTTGCTCTCGTTTGCACGGCGGTTGAAGCCGGATTGGGTGGTGAGCACCGAGACCGTTGGCCGTGCGATGTTGCAGGCGGCCAGTCAGGGCGCGCCGCAGCCGGTGGTGGAGCAGGCGCAGATCAATCGCCTGGCGGCTGAGCGCCGCTGAACTGAATCAACGCAACGCCGCTGATCAGCAGTAACGCGCCCAACACCCGGGAGGTTGTCAACTGACGTTCCACCAGGCCGAACAGGCCGAAGTGGTCCAGCAACAACGATGCGAGAATCTGCCCGGCCATGGCCAACGCAATAAAGCCTGACGCGCCGAGCTTGGGCAGCAGCATCAACGCCAATGAAATGAAACACACGCCAAACGCCCCGCCTGCCCACATCCACAAGGGTGCCTTGCTGATAAAGGCCTGGCTCGGCAGGGGTAAACGCAGCGCTACAATCACCGGCAGCAGCACGATGATGCTCACCAGCAACGACGCCAGGGTGGCCCACAAGGGATGGCCGAGCCCGCGCCCGAGGTTGGCGTTGATCGCACTCTGAAACGGCACCACCGCGCCGGCGAACACCGCCAGCGCTAACAAACCTACCCAATGCAACACAGTCATCTCGACGCTCCCAAAGGTTTTGCTGGACTCTAGGGTATTCGTCGCGCAAATTTAAATTCAAAATTATTATGCCGAGCATGCAGCTGATGAATGATCTGCGCCGCATCGACCTGAACCTGCTGGTGATCCTCGACGCCTTGCTCAGCGAGCAACACGTCACCCGCGCCGCCGAGCGCCTGCACCTGAGCCAGCCGGCGGTCAGCCATGCGTTGGCGCGGCTGCGTGATACGCTGGGCGACCCGCTGCTGATGCGTCAGGGCGGCACATTAGTGCCAACCCCCCGCGCCCTGGAATTGGCGGCGCCATTGACCGAAGCCCTGGCCCAGGTGCAGGCATTACTGGCGCCGAATCGTTTTGATCCCGCCTCGGCCAAGCGCCGCTTTCGCGTGGCGATGTCTGACTACAGCGCCGCGATATTCCTTCCCGGCCTGGTTCGCGTCCTACGCCATGAAGCACCCGGCATCGACTTGCAGATCATCCAGGCCAGCCGCGAAGGCATGGTCGATGGTGTGCTCAATGGCGACCTCGACGTGGCTGCGGGCGTATTCCCCGACATGCCCGCCGAACTGCGGACTACGCCGCTGTTCGAAGAGCATTACACCTGCCTGGTCGACCGCGACAGCCTGGCGTCCAGCGGGGTGCTGGACCTGTCGGCCTATCTGTCGCGCCCCCATGTACTGCTGGAGATGCGCGGCAGCGGCACGCCGGAAATCGAACGGGCACTGACGGCCATTCGTGAACGCCGCCACGTGGCGATCAGCCTGCCGCACTGGGGTGTGGCGCCGCAGTTGATCCAGGGCACGGACCTGATTTTGACGGTGTCGTCCCGTGGGTTGATGAATATCGACGCTCGGCAATTGCTGGCCGTGCCACCGCCGTTTCATATTCCGTCGTTTGCCTTTGAGCTGGCCTGGCATACGCGGCGGGGTGGGGATGTGGGGTTGCAGTGGTTGATTGGCAGGGTGGTGGGTGTATTGTCCGCAGACCAACGATAACGCGAGAACACCTAGATGCTCAGCGGTTTCAACCACCTGACCCTGGCCGTCACCGATGTGCCGCGCAGCGTCAGTTTCTATCACGACCTGCTGCGCCTGCAGCTCGACGCAACCTGGGACAACGGTGCCTACCTCTCACTGCCTGGGCTTTGGCTGTGCCTGTCGCTGGACCCGTTGCGCTCGACTGCTCCGGCGATGGATTACACCCACTATGCCTTCACTGTCGATGCTGCTGATTTCACTCCCTTGGTCGAACACCTGCGCGCTGCCGGTGTACAGGAGTGGCGAGACAACCGCAGCGAAGGCGCATCGTTTTATTTTCTCGATCCCGACGGCCATAAGCTGGAGGTTCATGTCGGCGATCTGGCCTCGCGGCTGCAAGCCTGTCGTGCCCAGCCCTATGCTGGAATGAAGTTTTACCCACCGCGCTGAAACATGCAGAATCAATCACCTTTTAGCGTCTGTCGGAGCGTCTATCCATGACCCCATCCTTGCTGCTCGCCGTGCTGGCTTCGGGTTTTATCTACGGCATTACCCCAGGCCCCGGTGTCCTGGCCGTATTCGGCATCGGTGCGGCCCGTGGCCGGCGTGCCGGGGCAGGATTCTTGTGCGGTCATTTGCTCGGCGATGTGGTGTGGTGCAGCACGGCGCTGATTGCCATCGTCGGTGCGCGGGAAGTCGGCAGCAGTGCCTTTGATGTGCTCGGCGTACTCAGCGGGGCGTATTTGTTCTGGCTCGGCTGGCGTGCGATCCGCACCCAACGCCGCAACAGCGATGCCCCTCAGGGCGCGGCGCGCCATCCGTTCTGGCACGGTATTCTGTTTGGCTTGACCAACCCCAAGGCCTACCCGGTTGCCGTGGCGACGTTCACCGCGTTGTTGTCCAGCCGGGCCGAGTTGTTGACTTGGTCGATGCTGCCGACGTTGATTCTGCTGAGCTTTATCGGTGGCTTGCTGGCCTACGCGATCCTGATCGGCGTGGTGGGTGCCCAACGGGTGCGCACGCTGTATCAACGCCATGAAATCCTGATCACCAAACTCTGCGGCGTGATGTTTATCGGCTTCGCCCTCAATGCCCTGGCGCACGCATTGCCGGGCCTGTTCGGCAGCAAAGCGGCCTGAGGCGACGACGACCGTTCGTCGCGCAGGTAAGTTTTTTCTAAACCTTTATCGCCCTGAAAATTCGAATTCAGGGCGGGGTGTATGCTCCCGCGCCTATTTTTGCCCTGGAGGAACCCATCATGAGCCGCATGGCTATCCGGTTACGCACCGCCAGTTTCGCGATGCTGCTGGGCCTCGGCGCCAGCAATGCTTTCGCCCAGTCGCCTGCAGAATTCATCGAGCAGGCTTCGGCCAAAGGCATGGCCGATATCGAAACCAGTCGCATGGCCCACGCCAAGACCTCGTCCCAGGAAATCAAGGACTACACCATTGAGGTCATCAACGAGCGCACTCTGGCCAACCAGCACTTGGCGGCGATCGCCAAGAAGCTTGATTTGCCAGTGGCCCCACGGGAGAAGATCGTTGATAAGGCCGAAACCCTGATGCCTGAACTCAAGGACGGCGATTCGTTTGACGCTGCCTATACCGCGCAGCAGGTCAAGGAGAACGAAGATGCCATCGCCCTGTTCCAGAAAGAAGGCGCGGCGTCGGATGTGCCAGAGATAAAAGCACTGGTGGATGAGACGCTGCCCAAGCTTGAAGAGCGCCTGCAAAAAGCCCGGGCCCTGGCCTCGACTTACGGCAAGGGCCATCAAGGCGACGGCTGAGGCCGCTGCCTGACATGAAAAACGGCGGTTGGGGAGGATCCAACCGCCGTTTTTCATGTGAGCTGCATTGTGGGTTTTTCTGCGGTGTTTTTAGGAGCGAGCCTACGGCTTCACAGCGCGGCGCGCGCAACACTGGGTTTTTACCTGGACGCCTTCCAATGCACGCCGACGCCGCCTGCGATCTGCCCACACGTTACCACCTGACCGAACACCATTATTTTGCCGCAATCTGCCCGTTGCATCGTCGTTACAGCACTGATATCAACGCTTACTTCACGGATGAACATGCGGGTTCGTGCGATCTGTTATTTGTTCGTGTGGGCAGCGCAGCGTTGGATGAAACAATGGCTGCACCGCTGGACTTGATCCGCCGCCTCTCGCTCGACATACGCATCGTGGTTCATGAGCAAAGGGTGGTTGGGTTATGCGAGGTACTCACGGGCTTCGGTTTCCAGCCTGCCGAACAGACCACGGCGATGGTCCTCGAGCTGTCGCGCTTTGCTCCAGCGATAAGCGAGGAAGATGTGCAGATCAAGCTGACGCGCAATTTGAATGAGTGGGCCGTTCCAATGCGTAGCGCGTACTCGATGCAGCCCGATATTGCTGTGCATTATCAGGCTCGTCACCAGCGGGCCCTCGACGCTGATGAAACCCTTTACCACTTCACCTTGTCCGCCGAGGGGCAGGTGAGAGGTTCGCTGACGTTGTCGCTCTGCGAGGACGAGGCCCGGCTGAATGATGTCGGCACGCTCAGCGGCTTTGGCGGAAGAGGCTACGCCACGCGCTTGATTCAAGTAGCCCTGCTTCACGCTGTAAGCCTGGGCGCCCGCCGATGCTTTCTGGAGGCATCGGTGGGCGCCCTTTCACTGTATCAAAAGCTGGGTTTCGAGCGTTTATTCGACTACCAGGCATTTACCCGCGGGGCGCTTGCTGGCCCGTAATCAGAACGCCATTTTTACCTGGCTGCGATCCTCAAGCGTCAATAGGTACTGCTTGGCTTCAAGCCCTCCGGCGAACCCGGTCAGCCCGCCCGAAGCCCCCACCACTCGGTGGCACGGCGCAATGATCGAGATCGGATTGCGCCCATTTGCGGCACCGACTGCGCGCACGGCTTTGGGGTTGCCGATCTGCTCGGCGATCTGGCTGTAGCTGCGGGTTTCGCCGAAGGGAATGGTCAGCAGTGCCTGCCAGACCTGCTTCTGGAAGTCAGAGCCGGCGAAGTCCAGCTCCAGTTCGAACTGGTTACGCGTTCCGGCAAAGTACTCCTTCAGTTGGCGTTCGGTTTCTCGCAGCACCGGGCTGTCGTTGGCCTCGATCAATTCACCCAGGCGTACGCGATTGGCGCGTTCTATTTCCCAGAGGATGGCGCTGAGTTTGCCATCGCGCGCCACCAGGGTGAGCTCACCGACGGGGGAAGGCATGAGCTTGTAGTGATAAGTCATCGGCAGGCTCCTTGAAGGGGCGTGAAGGGGGACGACGCCACTGTAGTCCCCGCGGCAGGTTTGGAAACTACGTTTCTTGCGGTCAAATTTTTCGTCCGTCTAGAAATTCCAGTAAATCCAATTGGAATAATAGGGGTACCAGTAGAGCCACGAGATTATATAGAGCGCTTTCAGCACCGACGCTGTACTTAGCATGAACGCCGAAATGATATTGAGCAGGGTGATAATCAAAGCCAATACAGCCACGCGCCGGGTCGCATGACGCCAGGCCAGTTTCACCCCGTAAGCCGACGCGACAATCACGCCCATTGCCAAGAGTAGTCCGAGAGGAAAGGGCAGCCTTACAAACGAGGCCAGCAGTGGCAAAACCAACACCCAGCCGGCTACTTGGCGCAGGATGATTTTGGGTGTGGTTTTTTGGGTGTCCAGCATTGCCATGTTTCCGAACTCTGGGCCGATGAGCCTACATCATCGCGAGGTGTTGCCGGCCTTGCCGTAAGACTTTGCTTAGGCGTGACTACCGCTCCTGTTGCAACACCTTGAGCGCTGCGGACGCCAGGAATCCCGAGCGGCTTTTTTCCTGCGGATGATTCAACACGTATTCATCGATGCGATTCAGCAGATAGCCGGGTAGGGCAATGTTGAGTATAGGGCGCAGAAATGGCGCCGCTTGGAGGTATTACGAGGTGCTTCACGCCCTCAGGCTCGACTGCCGAGCAGCAGATGAGCGCTGGAGACCAAATTTTTGCCATAAAAAAACCGGTCACCAAGGACCGGTTTTTTGTGCATCCTGCGTCAGAACCTTCCTGACGCCAGCGCAAATCTGAGTGGAGCGGGTAGAGGGAATCGAACCCTCGTCGGAAGCTTGGGAAGCTACTGTTCTACCATTAAACTATACCCGCTCAGAGCGGCTGACTTTGTACCAGATGTTCGGCTGGATTTGAAGTTTTTCTTTGAAAAATGTGAGAGTTGCGTGTGGCGAGGGAGCATGCTCGCCACAGTGCCAGGCTTGATCTTAAAGCGCCCATGCATGCTGCGCCTGGCCCTGGCTATACCGCAACGGGTTGGCAGGCCGCTGCCCTTTCAAGAAGCCCACCACGGCCTCACGGCTATCGCGGCACGCGGCTTTATGTTCCATGTCCAGGAAATGCCCCGTTGCCTGGATGGTGCTGAAGCTGCTCTTGGCCACATGCTGGCCAAACAGCTTGGCGTCGTCTGCACTGGTGTATTCGTCCCACTCGCCGTTCAAGAACAGCACCGGAATATCGATCTGCCTGGCTGCCTTGAGGTAGCACTGCCGGTCGCTGTTGAGCACGTGGCTGATGTGAAAGTGCATCTGCCCGTATTCGTGTGCGGCCAGGCTGCTGACATGGCGGTAGTTGAAGCGTTTGAACAGCGAAGGCAGGTGCTTGCCGATAGTGCTGTTGACCAGATGGCCGACGCGGTCGCGGTCGAGGTTGCCCAGGTAGTCGACGCCACGTTCGAGGTAGTCACGCATGGGCGCATTGATCACCGGCGAGAATGAACTGATCACGGCTTTTTCCACCCGGCGGGGTCGCTGGGCGAGGGCAACCAACGTGGCGGCCCCGCCCCAGGAGAAGGACAGCACATGTTCAGCGGCAAAGTGGTCGAGCAGTTCCAGGAGGATCTGGCCTTCGACTTCCTTGGTCAGCATCTGCTCATGACGGTTATGGATTTTGGAACGGCCAGCGTAGGGCTGGTCGTACAACACCACATTGAATTGCGGGTACAGGCTTTTCACGGTTTGAGCGAAGGACGCCGTGGTCGCCATGGAGCCGTTGACCAGGACGATGGTCTTTGCCGCCGCGTCCGCGCGATAGAGCTCCGTGTACACCCGATACTGACCCTGTATATCCAGCACAGCGATTTCTGGCCTCATGTCGTAAGACTCCTGGCAAGCGGGTAGTGCGCGCAGATCACTCTGCACGAGCTTTATGACAGGTAGGCATACGCCTGGAAAATGAGGGCCCATGTCGGTCCGATGACGGCTGGCCGGCGGGTGTTGTTATGACGGGCGGTTTGCCGGGAAGGCCCGTGGATCAGGCGCGGGCGAGGCAAGGTGTTTCTTGGAGGTTATAGGTGACTCATCAGTCATTATTTGGCTGAAGCCCTGATTCAAGCAGTACGGAACGCATGTCGCAAGGCGAGCGGCTGGTTTTTTGCCATCATCGGCTGAACGGTCGTCAGACTTTTAGGATCTCTTCGTCAGTCAGTGGCCGATACTGACCCGGTGCAAGCGACGCATCGAGCACTAAAGGCCCCATTCGCTCGCGGTGCAGGCCGATCACCTTGTTATCAAAATGACCGAACATGCGTTTGACTTGGTGATATCGGCCTTCGATGATGCTCAACCGCGCTGTCCTGGGACCCAGCAGCTCAAGTTCGGCAGGTTGGGTAGTGAGATCTTCAAAAGCGAAATACACCCCTGCCGCGAACGTCATCGCATACTGCAGGCCGATGTCCTGTTCGGTTTGCACGTGATACACCTTGGGCAACTTGGTCTGCGGTTGCGTGAGGCGGCGTGACCATTGGCCGTCGTTGGTGATCAGCATGAGGCCGGTAGTGTTGAAATCCAGGCGCCCGGCGATATGCAGGTCGGCTTTGTCCGGTTCGTGCAGCAGGTCCAGGACCGTGGAGTGTTGCGGGTCCGACGTGGCGCTGACGCAACCCCGGGGTTTGTGCAGCATGAAATAGCGCGCCGGTTTGCCCGCTTGCAGAATTTCACCGTCAACGCAGACCTGGCTGAATTCACGTACGTCATGGTGCGGATCGCTGACGGCAACACCCTCGACGGTCACCCGGCGCTCCACCAGCAACAGGCGCACTTGCTTGCGATTGAACTGTGGCAGGTTGCTGAGGAAGCGATCAACGCGCATTGCGGTTACGCAACTGTTCGTCCCCCTGGGCGCAGCGTGGGCACAGGCAGGCTTTATTACGCAACTCATCCGGCGGGGCTTCAAGCACCGCCGGGTCGATGATGACGCCGTAGCACCAGCAGGCTTGATCGGCAGTGCGCGGATCGGCCAGGGAGCAGTCGTTGCGGGCACCACAGGCGGGGCAAAGGGTCGGTGTGGTCATGGGTCGGTTCAGAAGGGAATCGGGTAGGGCGCGTTAGTTGTTGCACGATACAGCGCGGCTGCGCGGCATTCCATCATCATGGCGTTTTGGCGGGCTTTCACTTCGTCTGAAACAGATGTTTCCGCTTGTGTCGCGAACGCACCAGATTCGGTTTTTGATGTCAGATGTTTCGTCATTCAGTGAAAGCTGAATGCCGCTCGCCAGCGTCGCTGGAGGAGCTCTTCCGCGGTCCAGGAGGCCGCCATGTATCGACGACTGCTGCTCATCGCTTTGCTCGGCCTGACCCTTTCAGCCTGCGTGCCCTATTACGATAGAGGCGCTACCTACTATCGCTCCGAGGTTTACACCGCACCGGCGCCAGCCTATTACTACGGCGGCCCGCGTTATTACCCTTCTGGGCGCAGCTATTACGCGCCAGCGCCTCGCTACTATGCGCCACAGCCTCGCTACTATTCGGCGCCGCGCTACTACCAACCGGCCCCGCGCTATTACCCTCGCGCCGGCTACCGGCCCTACCCAAACCAGGGGTGGGGCGACCGCTGGGGCAATGGCGGGCGTGGACGCGGTTCCGACCACGGAGGTGGTCGCGGCGGTCACCGTTAAATATCTTGAAAAACAAGCGGCGCATCATGCGCCGTTTTTTATAGGTACCGTATGTCCGTACTGTCAGATTTAACAGCTATCTTTGAGGCGCTAGCTGTACTTCACTAACGAGAAGCCTTGTGCTTTTGCGTGGTGAGACTGAGCAGATGGAATCCCTATGTTCAAACAATTGATTTGCGTGCTCCTGCTGATGAGCGGCTTCATTGCATCGGCAAGAGCGGAGCAGGGCTGTCCTTATACGACGCAGATCGTGTACGCCGACGGCCATTATCGCGCCCAGGACAATGGCCTGCGCTGGCAAAGCCCGAAGGTAGCGTCGCGTGGTGTTGTCGACGGGTTCATTGGCGCAGTCTTCATGCCGGGCGACGGCGAGGAGAGAGGAAACGGCTACGTGGACAAGTGCATCTACCGCACCAGCTGGAACGGGGTAGTAGCGTTGAGGCCAAGCAGGGGCAATGAGATTATCAACATGTCGTTGACCAGCTCCTTGTATTGGAAGCTGCAGCCCGATGCGTTCGAGTTGCCGGTGTATACGTGTGTGGACAGCCAACCGGACAATTGCGCGTTCAAGGTCAACGACAAACGTACAGACCTGTCAGTAGTCAGATAAATCTGCCAGAGGATTCCTACCTTCCCAGGCCTTGTCAAAGTGCGCTTGCACCACCGCTTCCGGGAGTGTGTTGATATCCGGCCAGTGCCAATGAGGCGCCTGGTCTTTGTCGATCAGGCGTGCCCGAACCCCTTCGGCGAATTCCGGATGACGGCAGCAGTTGAGGCTCAGGGTGTATTCCATCTGGAACACCTGGGCCAGGGACAGGTGGCGGGCGCGCTGGAGCTGTTCCCACACCAGATGCGCCGTCAGCGGGCAGCCCTCACTGAGGGTTTTGCCGGCCCGGCTCAATAGCGGGTCGCTGTGGTCGCGCAGCAGGTTCAAGGCGCGCCAGGCACACCGCACATCTCCTACATCCAGCCATTCGTCGATCTGAGTGCGGCGTGGTAGCCATTGCGCGTCGGGTTGATCGCTGATCGCCTCCTGCGCCAGGGCCTTGAGCAAGCTGTTGAGTTGCATCGCGCTCTGTTCCTTCCAGTTCAGCTGCAGCAGGCCATCAAGCAATTCGTCTTGCTGCTCATCGCGCAGGAAGCGATCGGCCAAGCCCAAGTCCAGTGCGTCGCGGCCGTTGATATGGGCACCGGTGAGGCCCAGGAACAGGCCGAGCTTGCCCGGCAGGCGGGACAGGAACCAACTGGCACCCACATCCGGGTACAAGCCAATGCTGATCTCGGGCATGGCCAAACGACTGCTTGGTGTGACGATACGCACGGCGGCGCTTTGCAACAGGCCCATGCCACCGCCCAAGACATAACCGTGGCCCCAGCAGATCAACGGCTTTGGGTAGGTGTGAAGGCGGTAGTCAAGACGATATTCAGCGGCAAAAAACTGCGCGGCCAGGGCCGGAACTTCGCCGGGCTGTTCACGGCAAGCCTGAGCCAGGCTGCGCACTTCGCCACCGGCGCAAAAAGCTTTGGGACCGTTGCCGCGCAGCAGCACGCAGACGATCTGCGGGTCTTTGGCCCAGGCCTCCATGCGCTCATCCAGGGCTAGAATCATCGGCAGGGAGAGGGCGTTAAGGGACTTTGGCGCGTCCAGGCTGGCGATGCCGATGCGAGCGCCGCCACTGCCGGTCAGTTCTTCGAAATGCAGGTTCATCGTGACCTCAATCGAGAAGGTGAAGGATGAGTATGATCCCTTCGTGGGAAAGTGCCGGTGCTGTGTCAGATCAATTGACAAGCGGGGTCGGCTTTCCTAGGGTTCGCCTCATTCTTTTTTACAAGACAATTCAACTATGACCGATGGCGACCGTATCAAACTCGAACCCAGCTGGAAACACGCCCTGCGCGATGAGTTCGAGAAGCCCTACATGGCGCTACTGCGCGAGTTTCTGCGCCAGGAACATGCCGCTGGCAAAGAGATCTACCCGCCCGGCCCATTGATTTTCAACGCGCTCAATTCAACACCGCTGGACAAGGTCAAGGTCGTGATCCTCGGCCAGGACCCTTACCACGGCCCTGGCCAGGCCCATGGCCTGTGTTTCTCGGTGCAACCGGGCGTGCCGGCGCCGCCGTCGCTGGTCAATATCTATAAAGAGCTCAAGCGCGACCTGAACATCGACATCCCCAACCACGGCTACCTGCAAAGCTGGGCCGATCAGGGCGTGCTGATGCTCAACACCACCATGACCGTGGAGCGCGCCAACGCCAACGCCCATGCGGGCAAGGGCTGGCAGTTCTTCACCGATCGGATTATCGAGGTAGTCAGCGAGCATCAGCCGCACCTGGTGTTCCTGCTGTGGGGCGCTCATGCTCAAAGCAAGCAGAAGCTCATCGATGCCACCAAGCATCTGGTGCTGACGTCGGTGCATCCGTCGCCGTTGTCGGCGTATCGCGGGTTTCTGGGCTGCGGGCATTTCAGCCGGGCTAACAAGTTTCTTGAACAGAATGGCGAGGCACCGATCGAGTGGCAGCTGCCGCCACTCTGAACCGGACGACCATGGCTACAGACGGACTTGCGACACTGTGCTATTGCCGATATTGGCCACGTAGGCGGTTCGGCCGTTGGGTGTCACGACGATACCCCGCGGTTTGTTGAAGCCTGTGATGGTGTCGGTTACGGTTTGTGTGCGGGTGTGGAGGATACTCACGCGATCGCCATCGGTTTCCGTAATGTAGGCGAATTCGAGCATCGTATGAAATGCCACCTGATAGGGGCCTAGCAAACCGTCCAGTATGGTACTGACCTGTGCGGCGGAGGTATTGCCGATAAAGACCTCACCACGGTCCTGGTAGGTGATGTAGACACGTGCGTTGAAGCGAGCATGAGCAATGGAGGTAGGTTGACCGGCAACGGTATTGGTTTGGGTCACAACCCTGTTGGTCCCCAGGTGGATGCTGGTCCACCCATCCAAATCCGAGGCAAGGTGTAAACGGGCGTTGCCGGGTGCTATCGCGATCTCTCGAGGGTAACGCACTGGGGTGGTGGCGATTCGCTGATGATTGGCGGTATCGATCACCACCACTTCCGAGGCGGCGTGGTCAGCGACGTATAAGCGTGCTCCGGTAGAGTTCAACGCCAAGCCATTGAGGGTGGTAAACCCCCTGATCTGATCACTGACGGTATCGGTCAAGGTGTCTATCACTGTGATCGGCGTATCGCTGGCCTGGCTGTTATCGCTGGCGTAAAGGCGCGGGGCCGTGGGGTGCATGGCCAGCCAAATGGGCGATCCCACGGTGGTGATTGTCCTCAGAACGCTAAAGTTCGCTGTGTCGATGACAGTAATGCCTTGTGGCAATGTGGAGCTTGCGACATACAGACGCGTTCCATCCCCATTGAGTACAAGGCGATTGGGGGAACCATGGACGGTAATCGTATTGACGATTGCGGCGGGCTCTTCATTTTCGTTTTCGAGCGTTGTTTCGCTTGGGGTCACCACGATTGCGCTCCTCAGAGGGAAGTCGCTCCATGGAAGGTCTGATAAGGTGAGCTTGGCTAGCTGTGAAGATTGCCAGTTCAGACAAACGGTCGTGGCCCCTGAGGGGCCATTTCCAGAGTTAAGATTGGCGGTTCCAGTGCCTGAACAACGGCTCTGCCAAAAACAGCACAAACAGCAGACGCATCACCTGCATTGCCGTCACCAACGGCACCGATAATTGCAGGGTCTCTGCCGTCAGGCTCATCTCGGCAATGCCGCCGGGCATCATGCCCAAACTCAGTGAGCGCAGGTCCAGGTGCGTCAGCGCACTCAACCCTACCGCCGCCAACGTGGCGAGCGCCATGGTCAAGGCGGTGCCAATCAAGGTGCGGCCCATGAACGCCGGAGCGCTACGGAAGAACTGCCGATTGAAGTGGCAGCCCAAACCGCTGCCGATCAGCCATTGGCCTATCTGGCTGCCGCCGTCGGGCAGGCCAATGTGTAGATCCCAGGTCACGCTGGCGATGGCACTCACCAGTAAAGGCCCGAACAGCCACGGGTTGGGTTGGCGCAAACGCTGCCAGCCCCAGGCAACCAGCGCACCTATCGGAAACAGCAGGGCCAGCCACTTCCAGTCTACAGGCGCCGGATGGAACTGCGGCGCGCCGCCTCCGAGCAAATATTTGAAGATCGCTGGCACACACAGCACCACCACCAGCACACGCAGGCTTTGCCCAGCCGCAACCCGGCTGAGCACCGCGCCATTGCGGGCGCCAAGGTTGACCATCTCCCCGGAGCCGCCCGGCATGCTGGAGAAAAACGCCGTGGCGCGGTCTTCACCGCTGCGACGCATCAACCACACGCCGACCACGCTCGACAAGCTGGTGACCAGGGCACCGAAGAAAATCAGGCCGAAATGGCTCATCACCTGCTCGATCACCAGCGGGGTGAAGTGCAGGCCAATGCCGATGCCCACCACCCACTGGCCGCATTTGCGCCCGCCGGGAATCTCTGCCAACTGCCAGGGCGTGAGGCAACGCACCAGGATGATCGCCAGCAACGAGCCGACCATGTACGGCAACGGCCAGCCGACCAGGCTGGCCAGGTAACCGCCGGCCAGGCCGACCAGCGGTGTTCCCCACCAATGTTTAAAGGTGGCTTCAGACATCAGCCACGGCACGACGCTGCAGGGTACGTTTGCGGTAGATGCGAACCAGCGGGAGCATCAGCATCAGTGCGGTCAATACCCACACGCCGAAGGTGATCGGGCTCGACCACAGGATATCCAGCGCGCCGTTGGAAATTGACAGCGCACGGCGCAGGTTCTGTTCCATCAGACCGCCGAGGATAAAGCCCAGCAATACCGGCGACAGAGGGAAATCCAGCTTGCGCAGGATGTAGCCGAAGATGCCGATGCCGACCATCAGGAACAGGTCGAAAGTGGTGGCATGCACCGCATACACACCAATCGCGGTGATGATCGCGATCACCGGCACCAGTGCCCAGTTCGGCACGGCGAGGATACGGGTGAAGATACGGATCATCGGGATGTTGAGGATCACCAGCATGATGTTGGCAATGAACAACGATGCGATCAGGCCCCAGACGATGTCGGGTTGCTGTTGAAACAGCAGCGGGCCTGGGGTGATGTTGTACAGCGACAGGGCGCCGATCATCACCGCGGTGGTGCCCGAACCTGGCACGCCGAGCGTCAGCATCGGCACCAACGCGCCACAGGCGGACGCCCCAATGGCTGTTTCCGGTGCCGCCAGACCGCGCATATCGCCCTGGCCGAACTTGCCGCTGGCACCGGCCATGCGTTTTTCGGTCATGTAGGCAACGGCCGAAGCCAGTGTTGCACCGGCACCCGGCAACACGCCCATGATGAATCCGAGCAGGCCGCAACGGATGTTAACCACGAACACCGCACCGGCTTCCTTCAGGTTGAACATCATGCGTCCGGTGGCCTTGACTGCTTCCTGGCCGCGATGGGTTTTTTCCAGCAGCAACAGGATCTCGCTGATGGAGAACAGGCCCAGCACCAGCACTACAAACTGAATGCCATCGGTGAGGTGGATGTTATCTCCGGTAAAGCGGTACACGCCGCTGTTGGCGTCGATGCCCACTGCCGAGAGGAAAAGCCCGATCAGCGCCGCCACGAAGGTCTTCAGCGGTTTGTCTCCGGCCATGCCCCCCAGGCACACAATCGCGAACACCATCAGTACGAAATATTCCGCCGGGCCGAAGGCAATCGCCCATTTGGCCAGCAGCGGGGCAAACAGCACCATGCCGCAGGTAGCGATAAACGCACCGATGAACGAACTCCATGCCGACAACGACAATGCTACACCAGCCAGGCCTTTGCGGGCCATCGGGTAACCGTCGAGGGTAGTCATCACGGTGGAGGCTTCGCCCGGGATGTTGAGCAGGATCGAGCTGATGCGGCCGCCGTATTCGCAACCCAGGTACACCGCTGCGAGCAGGATCAACGCTGACTCCGGCGGCAGGCCTAGGGCGAATGCGATGGGGATCAACAGCGCCACGCCGTTGATCGGGCCCAGGCCGGGCAGCAGGCCCACCACGGTGCCGATCAAGGTGCCGCACAGCGCGGTCACCAGGTTGTACGGGCTCAGCGCGACGCCGAAACCCTGGCCCAAATAACCAAAAGTATCCATATCAGTTCTCCAGAACGTCGAGCAGGCCGAGGGGCAACGGCACATCCATGGCTTTATCGAACAGCAGGTACAAGCCGATAGCCATCAGGCCGACGATCACCACGCTGGGCATCCAGCGGCCGCCATACAGGCGCGCCATTGGAATGCCGATCAACATGCTGCTGAGGATGAACCCCAGGGATTCGAAGGTGGCGGCGAACACGAGCAACAGCGCGACGCAAATGCCGATCTTGACCAGGGTTTCGCGGTCCAGCGCCGGTTCTTCTTCGGTGTGCTTGGTCGGTTGCGGGCGAAACAGCATGTAGATCAGCGCCAGGCTCATCAGCCCGAGCATCAACAGCGGGTAGGCGCGTGGGCCGACCGGCTCGTAGGAAAACGCCGCCTGATACGGCCAGGCCATCAGGGCCAGGCCGGCGCAGGCCAGCAACAGCACTGCGGCGAAAATGCGTTGTAAGAGCATAGAAAACTCCAAGGCCCCTCTTGTAGGCGCGAGCTTGCTCGCGAAAAACTTCAACGATAACGCGTGCTGTCTGAACGCACGTGGTTGTCCTTGGGCTCATCGCGAGCAAGCTCGCTCCTACAGGGGCATTACACAAAAAGAGGGGCGATTACTGGATCAGGCCGAACTCTTTGGCCAGCACTTTGTAGTCAGCCACCTGCTTCTTCACGTAGGTGTCCAGCTCCGGGCCGGTCATGGCAAACGGGAACAGCTCGCGCTGGTCACGCAGCTTGGCGAACTCGTCGGAGGCCAGCAGCTTGTCGAAGGCGTCTTTCCACCAGGCGTAGTCGGTATCACTGACTTTTGGCCCCAGGTAGAAGCCGCGTACCACTGGCCATACGATGTCGTAGCCTTGCTCCTTGGCGGTGGGGATGTCCTTCATCTCCGGCTCGTCCAGGCGTTTCTCGGAGAACACCGCCAGCAGGCGCATGTCACCGCTGAGGATATGCGGCATGGAGTCGGAGATGTCGGTACTACCTACCTGGATATGACCGCCGAGCAGGGCGGTAGCGATTTCACCGCCGCCTTCAAGGGCCACATAACGCAGTTCACGCGGGTTGATCCCGGCAGCCTTGGCGATCAGCGCGGTCTGCATCCAGTCCTGGCTGCCGACGGTGCCGCCGGAACCTATCACTACGCTGCCCGGATCTTTCTTCAAGGCTTTTACGAGATCGTCGAGGGTCTTGTAGGGCGAATCGTTTTTCACTGCGATGGCACCGTAGCTGGTGCCTACCGCCGCCAGCCAGCGCACGGCGCTTTCATCAAAACGGCCGAACTTGCCCTGGGCCAGGTTCAGCAACGAACCGCTCGACCAGGCGACCAACGTGCCGGCATCCGCAGGGCGCTGGGCGACGACGGCGTTGTAGGCCACCGCGCCCACGCCGCCGGGCATGTAGGTCACACGCATCGGCTTGCTCAGCAGTTTCTGGTTGACCAGCGCGCTTTGCGCCAGCTTGCAGGTCAGGTCAAAACCGCCGCCAGGGGAGGCCGGGGCGATGCATTCCGGACGCTTGGGTTCGTCGGCGGCCAGCAGTTGGCCGGCGAACAGCATGCAGCCGGCGGCGAGGGCAAATTTACGCAGTGAAAGGGTCATGGCGATCTCCATCGTTTTTGTTATGAGGGGGTACTACCAAAGTGCGACGCTATAGCTGACCAGCAAGCGCATTTCATCCGCATCACGGGCTGAATAGTTGGAGCGATAGGTGGCGTTACGCAGGCGCACGGCCACATCTTTGAACGTGCCGCTTTGCACCACGTACTTGATCTCGCTGTTGCGTTCCCACTCCTTGCCGGTCTGGCCGTTCTTGAGCTTGATGTTGTCACCCGAGAGGTAACGGCTCATGAAACTCAAGCCCGGAATGCCCAGCTTGGCGAAATCGTAGTCGTAACGTGCCTGCCAGGAGCGTTCTTCGGCGCCGGCAAAATCGTTGATCTGTACGAAGTTGACCAGGTACGGGTCACTGCCATCCACATACGGGAAGGCGCTGTCGCCGGACATGTGCTGGTAGCCGGCGCTGAGCTTATGGCCATTGAGGGCATAGCTGAACAGGCCGTTGAGGGACTGGTTGTCGATATTTCCGCCGCGGGCCGAGCCGGTGTCATCGCTGATCGCCAGGCGCAGGTCGGCGGCGAAGGTGCCAGGGCCCATCGGGCGTGATGCGACCATCCCGAGGAAGTGCTGGCGGTAGACGTCGTCGAGTTGGGCAAAGTGATAGCTGCCGGTGATCTTGTCGGCGAACTTGTAGTCGACGCCACCGAAGTTGAAGTGCTTGCCGGTGGCACCGCTGAGGAAGCGGCTGTTCTTGTTATTGAGCGCGATGTCTTCGTAGTGGGTGTCGTCGCGGTCCTTGGCTTTGTCCAGGCGGCCACCGGTGAACACCAGGTTCTTGAATTCCTTGGAGGTGATCAAGCCACCGTTGAAGGTCTGTGGCAGGATGCGCCCGTCGTTGGGCTTGAGGATCGGCAGTTCGGGGATCAGCGAGCCGATCTTAAGCTCAGTCGCCGAGATTTTCACTTTGCCGGTCACGCCCAGCTTGGAGTACTCGTTGGCGGCGCGGCCGTCATCGTGGGTCGGCAGCAGGCCGGTGCCGGTGCGGTCGGGGCTGGAGTCGAGCTTGACGCCGAGCATGCCCAGCGCATCCACGCCAAAGCCGACGGTGCCGTCGGTGTAGCCCGATTGCACGTTGAGCATGAAACCCTGAGCCCATTCGTCGCGTTTGGATTGCTGCGCACTGGTACCGTCGCGAAAGTCGCGGTTGAAGTACATGTTGCGGGTTTCCAGGGTCGCGCTACTGTCTTCGAAGAAGGCAGCCTGGCTGAGCGGCGAAAAGCCGGCAAGGGCAGCGGCACTGGCGAGGGCGGTGTGGGTCAGGCGGGAAGAGCGAACGGGCGGGCAAGCCTGTGGCTGGGTCGACAGCATCGTGGTGTACTCCGTTATTGTTCTTATTTTGGCGAAAACGCTTCGAGGCGTTTTTCGGGCGCTACGGGTCAGGCAACTGGGCGGGCATAGACCACCGTGGTTGGATGCTAAGGGGCGAAGCTTTCACTAACCTTTCAATCGCCTTTCAATGTTTTCGGGCTTCACAGGCCAGGTTGCGGCTGTAAACTGCCGGGCAAAGCGTGGCGTCGACCACCCCTGAACGAGGTAGAATCCATGCGTGTCCTCCTGGTTGAAGACCATCTGCAGCTCGCCGAAAGTGTGGCCCAAGCGCTCAAGAGCATGGGTTTGACCGTTGATGTGTTGCATGACGGCGTGGCGGCGGACCTGGCCTTGAGCAGCGAGGAATACGCCGTGGCGATCCTGGACGTGGGGTTGCCGCGCCTGGATGGTTTCGAGGTGCTCGCGCGTTTGCGGGCACGTGGAAAAAACCTGCCGGTGCTGATGCTGACTGCTCGCAGTGATGTAAAAGACCGCGTGCACGGCCTGAACCTGGGCGCCGATGACTACCTGGCCAAACCGTTCGAACTCACGGAGCTTGAAGCACGGGTCAAGGCACTGTTGCGGCGCAGCGTGTTGGGCGGCGAGCGCCAGCAGACCTGCGGTGTGCTGGTGTACGACCTCGACACCCGGCGCTTCACGGTCGCAGGCGAACTGATGACCTTGACCTCCCGAGAACAAGCGGTGCTCGAAGCCTTGATCGCCCGGCCGGGCCGCGTGATGAGTAAGGAGCAATTGGCTTCCCAGGTATTCGGCCTGGACGAGGAGGCCAGCCCCGACGCCATCGAAATCTACGTGCATCGCCTGCGCAAAAAACTCGATGGCCAGCCCATCGCAATCGTCACCTTCCGCGGCCTTGGCTATTTGCTGGAAGCCCGTGATGCATAAGCCCAGCAGTCTGCGCTGGCGCTTACTGTGCAACCTGGCGCTGTTGCTGGTGTTGTTGATGCTCGCCAGCGGCATGAGCGCCTATTGGAACGGTCGCGAAGCCGCCGACACCGCCTATGACCGCACGCTGCTGGCGTCGGCGCGCACCATTGCCGCCGGCTTGACCCAGGTGGACGGCACCCTCAGCGCCAATGTGCCCTATGTGGCCCTAGACACCTTTGCCTACGACAGTGCCGGGCGCATTTATTACCAGGTCAATGATATTGATCAGAAACTGATTTCCGGTTACGAAAACCTGCCCGGCCCGCCGCCCGGCACGCCCCGCACCGACGATTATCCAGCCTTGGCGCGGTTCTACAACGCCATGTACCTGGGCCAGCATGTACGCGTGGTGAGCCTGCTCAAGGCCGTCTCGGAGCCGAACATGAATGGCATGGCCGAAGTTCGTGTCGCGGAGACCGACGAAGCGCGGGTGGCTATGGCCCGCAGCCTGATGGCCGACACCCTGCTGCGCCTGGGCATGCTCGCTATCGGTGCGTTATTGCTGGTGTGGTTTGCGGTGAGCGCCGCACTGCGCCCGCTGGAACGCCTGCGTACGGCGGTGGAAGAGCGCCAGCCGGATGACCTGCGGCCCCTGCCATTGGTGGAAGTTCAGGATGAGTTTGGCCCACTGGTGCGCTCGCTTAACCATTTCACCGAACGTCTGCGCGGGCAGTTCGAGCGCCAGGCGCAGTTTATTGCCGACGCTGCCCACGAGCTGCGCACACCCCTGGCGGCACTCAAGGCCAGGCTGGAACTGGGCCTGCGTGCCGAAGAACCGGCCACCTGGCGCAGCACCCTGGAAACGGCCGCCCAGGGCACCGACCGCCTGACGCACCTGGCCAATCAATTGTTGTCCCTGGCCCGCATCGAAAACGGTGCCCGCGCCATTGCCGAAGGCGGTGCGCAACTGCTCGATTTAAGCCAATTGGCCCGTGAGCTCGGTATGGCCATGGCGCCGCTGGCCCACGCGCGGGGTGTGGCCCTGGCGCTGGAGGCCGACGAGCCGGTATGGCTGCGCGGCGAGCCGACGCTGTTGAATGAGCTGCTGAGCAACCTGGTGGACAACGCCTTGGCCCATACCCCGCCCGGCGGCAATGTGATTCTGCGAGTGACGGCCCCGGCGGTGCTGGAGGTCGAGGATGACGGTCCCGGTATTCCGCTGGATGAGCGGGACCGGGTATTCGAGCGCTTTTATCGACGCAGCCAGCAGGGCATGGGGTCGGGCTTGGGGCTGGCGATTGTCGGGGAGATTTGCCGTGCGCACCTGGCGCAGATCAGCCTGCATGATGGCGAGCTGGCGGGGCTTAAGGTGCGCGTGAGTTTTATCGCGGGTTGATCAGTAAAACATCGAGCGCGCTTCGTCCAGTTCGCTGCGCAGGGCGTCGCTGTGCAGGTCTATGCGTAACTTCATGAGGGCCGGCAACGTGGTAATGGGCACGGTTCCCAGGGGGTGGTCGGTGCCGCGATGGCAGTACAGCGCAGCGACCTGCACCAGGTCGACGTAGTCCAGGCGTGCAGAGTCGCGTGTCAGGTCCAGGTATTGGCCTGGCACGTTCACCAGCATCTCAGGGAAGTCCCAGACCCGCAGCAGCTTGTCCCCCAGTACCGGGTGGATGCTGTCGATGACATGGTTGAGGCTGACGGGGTCGGCCAGCAACTCATAGTGGTCCTCGGCATACGTGAGGATCGGCAGCACGCCGATCTGATGCACCAGGCCACCCAGGGCCGCCTGGTCTGGCTTGAGCTGGCTGTGGCGACGGCACAAGGCGTAGCTCACACCCGCCACCTCCAGGCTGCGGCGCCACACGTCGCGCATTTTTTGTTCGACCACCCCGGAGCGGGCGTGAAAGATCTGCTCCATCACCAGGCCGATGGCCAGGTTGCTGCTGTAGTTGGTACCGAGCCGGGTGATGGCGGTGTGCAGGTCGGTGACTTCCTGGCTGGCCCGTAACAATGGGCTGTTGACCACTTTGATCAGGCGCGCCGACAGGGCCGTGTCACGACTGATCACTTTGCTCAGGTGGCTGATGCTGATGTCCGGGTCTTCGGCGGCCTGGCGAATTTTCAGGGCCACCTCCGGCAATGTCGGCAGAACCAGGTCATCGTTGTCGATGGCCGTTACCAACGCTTGTTGGACTTTTTCCGCCAGCTCGTTCATTCATGCTCTCTAGGGTGTTGCAAAAAAGTACGGCGATTAACGCTGGATCTCGCGATCACGGTCCAGTTGGTAGGGCAGGTCAAGCAGGTGCAAGCCCGGGCCCTCCAAGGTGCCCAAGCGCACGTCGCCACTGTCGGCAGCTTCGGCTTGCAGCACAGCGAGAAGTTCAATCGACTGGTCAGCTTTTGCCGCGATGACCACCTCGCCGATTGCGCTGTTATGGCTGGGGGAAAACAGCGGCGTGCCTGGATCGGGGAGTTCAGCGGCCTCCAGGTTCAGGCGATACAGACGCCGCTTGAGTTTGCCCAAGTACTGCATGCGCGCGACGATTTCCTGGCCGGTGTAGCAGCCTTTCTTGAAACTGACGCCACCCACGGCCTGCAGGTTGAGCATCTGCGGGATGAACAGCTCGCGCGTCTGGGGCATCACCTGGCCGATACCGGCACGGATCTGGCCAAGCAGCCAGGCATTCAATTCAGCTTGTTGCAACTGCGCGGCCAATTGGCTGCGTACAGCGTCGGCGTGTTCGGCAGGTACCCAGAGTTCGGCACGGCCCGGGGAAACGCGGACGGCAATCAATGCTTCGTTGCGCGCCACGCTATCGGTCTCGACAGGCAGCGCGAGGCCCAGGGCGCTCAGGGCCGCATCTGCGTTCGCCAGGCCGAAGCGCGCCCAGGCAGCGCTTTCGTCGGTGAGCTTGGATTTGGAGAACACCGCGTACTTTTTCAAATCCGCCAGCTGCGGTTCAAGCAGCTCGGTGGCCATGGCCAGGAGTACGCCATCACCCTGCAGCAGGATACGGAAGCTCGACTGCATCCGGCCTTTTTGCGTGCAGCGCGCGCCCAGGCTGGCCTGGGTTTCACTCAGGTAATTGAGGTTGCAGGTCAGTTGGCCCTGCAGGAACTTGGCAGCATCAGAGCCGCGGACGGCGAGAACGCCTTCGTGGGACAGGGAGCAGAAAAAAGCGGAGTCAGCCATGGGTCATCGCAGGTCAAAAAGTCATGGGTGCATCATAGAGGGGCGTCCGGCAAATGCATAGTTTCCATATAGGGCGACCAAAGCCGACTGTTCCAGTGTCGTCTGGGCTGTATACTTGCGCTCTATTTTAGGAGGGCTCCATGGTCGAAGATGTAGAAATCAATCGCCTCTACTGGCACAGCCGTCGCGGCATGCTGGAGCTGGATGTGTTGCTGGTGCCTTTCACCAAAGGGGTGTACGCGACGCTCAATCAGGTGGACCGCGACCTCTACGTCAGGTTGCTCGAGTGCGAAGACCAGGACATGTTTGGCTGGTTCATGGAGCGCGCCGAATCCGAAGACCCGGAGCTGCAGCGCATGGTTCGGATGATCCTGGATCGTGTCCAGCCCAAGTAACCGTTTCGAATGCCGCTGGCAGGCCTCGCGGCTGTTGCTGGCGGCCTATGTGCTTGCCCAGCTGATCGCGCTGGGCAGCCTGCTGGTTCTAAACCTGCCTTACTCAAGCCTGGGCATCCTGCTATGCCTGGCTCATTGTGCCTGGGTATTACCGCGGCAAATCCTGCTCTCTCACCGTTCGTCGATTCGGGGCCTGCGCCGTGACGACGATGGCTGGCAGTTATGGAGCGCCGCACGCGGATGGCACCCTGTGCAACTGCGGCCCGACAGCCTGGCGTTGCCGCTGATCGTGGTATTGCGTTACCGGGTACAGGGTGAACGGCGAGTGCGGTCCATCTGCGTGCCAAAGGATGCGCAGGCCGCCGATGTGCACCGGCGCCTGCGGGTGCGTCTGAAGTTCAGCCGCCGTAGGTGGTTGGCACCAGGATAGTGTCGCGGGCTTCGGGCAGCATCTGTGGGTAGTCGAGGGTGTAATGCAGGCCGCGGCTTTCCTTGCGCTCCATGGCCGACCGGATCATCAGCTCGGCCACTTGGGCCAGGTTGCGCAATTCGATCAGGTCGCGGCTGACCTTATAGTTGCTGTAGAACTCATCGATCTCATCCAGCAGCAAGCGCACCCGATGTTGCGCCCGTTGCAGGCGCTTGTTGGTGCGCACGATGCCCACATAGTCCCACATGAATCGCCGCAGCTCGTCCCAGTTGTGGGCGATGATCACGTCTTCGTCCGAATCGGTGACCTGGCTCGCGTCCCAGCGGGGCAGGGCGGCCGGTACCGGGATGCGCGGCAGTTGCTCAAGAATGTCCGCTGCCGCCGAACGCGCATACACGAAGCATTCGAGCAGTGAATTGCTGGCCATGCGGTTGGCGCCGTGCAGGCCGGTGAAGCTGGTTTCGCCAATAGCGTACAGGCCCGGCACGTCGGTGCGGCCATGCTGGTCGACCATTACGCCCCCGCAGGTGTAGTGCGCGGCCGGCACCACGGGGATCGGGCCCTTGGTGATGTCGATATTGAAGGTCAGGCAGCGTTCGTAGACGGTCGGAAAGTGGGTCTTGATGAAGGCTTCCGGCTTGTGGCTGATGTCCAGGTACACGCAGTCGATACCCAGGCGCTTCATTTCGTGGTCGATGGCGCGGGCGACGATATCGCGTGGTGCCAGCTCGGCGCGTGGGTCGAAGCGCTGCATGAAGCGTTCGCCATTGGGCAGCTTCAAATGCGCACCTTCGCCGCGCAGGGCTTCGGTGATCAGGAAGCTCTTGGCCTGCGGGTGATACAGGCACGTGGGGTGGAATTGGTTGAACTCCAGGTTGGCGACCCGGCAGCCCGAGCGCCAGGCCATCGCAATGCCGTCGCCGCAAGCACCGTCGGGGTTGCTGGTATAGAGGTAGACCTTGGCGGCGCCGCCCGAGGCGAGAATGGTGAAGCGTGCGCCATAGGTATCGACTTCACCGCTGGTGCGGTTGAGTACGTAGGCGCCGAGGCAGCGTTCGCCCGGCAGGCCCAGGCGTTTTTCGGTGATCAGGTCGACGGCGACGCGCTGCTCCAACAATTGGATGTTGGGGCGTTGGCGGGCCTGGTCGAGCAGGGTCTTGAAAATCGCGGCCCCGGTGGCATCGGCTGCGTGAATGATTCGGCGATGGCTGTGGCCGCCTTCGCGGGTCAGGTGGAACTCAAAGCCACCGTCGTCGCTGCCGGCATGTTCATCGCGGGTGAAGGGCACACCTTGGTCGATCAACCATTGGATGGCTTCCCGGCTGTGCTCGACGGTGAAGCGCACGGCGTCTTCGTTGCACAGGCCACCGCCGGCGTTAAGGGTGTCTTCGACGTGGGATTGCACGGTGTCGGTGTCGTCCAGCACCGCAGCCACGCCGCCCTGGGCCCAGAAGGTCGAGCCGTTGGCCAGGTCGCCTTTGCTCAAAACCGCTATACGCAAATGGCTGGGCAGGGTCAGGGCCAGGCTCAAGCCGGCGGCGCCGCTGCCGATTACGAGGACATCGTGTTGAAACTGTTGGCTCATTTGACGGATTCCGCAAAAAGCGATCCAAAGGGGGGCGCAAACAGGACGCCTGGATCGGCGAATCAAAGGGTCACACGGGCCACTAGTATATAGAGGGGTGGAGCGGCACAATAGCCACGCCTTCGTGGCATTGTGAGATTATGCAGCGCAGCTTTGGGAAACGGCCGGTTGGCGGGACGGGAACTTTTTGCATAGGCCCCGACTCAATAGCAGGTTGCCCGAAAGCTGGGAAAACGTTGAGTTTATTGGCCCGTCGGGAGCATTGGACGCGTCACGAAACCGGCGACAAGATTATTCGCGCAGCCGGCACCGACCGTGCTGCGTTTTTCGTGTGTGCCAAATCAGTGCATGCCGGAAACTTGCTTGAAGGGGGAGAACTTTTGCGAAAAGCCCGAGTCTATGTTTGCAAGCCTGATCGTTTAGTTATGCAAGCCTCCTTCAAGTACAACGAGGAGTGTTCATGCTAACCCAGGAAGAGGATCAGCAGCTGGTCGAGCGCGTACAGCGCGGTGATAAGCGAGCATTTGATCTGCTAGTGCTGAAATACCAGCACAAAATTCTCGGGTTGATCGTGCGGTTTGTGCACGACACCCATGAAGCGCAGGACGTTGCACAGGAAGCTTTTATCAAGGCTTACCGTGCACTTGGAAATTTCCGCGGTGACAGTGCGTTTTACACGTGGCTATACCGCATCGCCATTAACACGGCGAAAAACTATCTGGTGTCACGCGGTCGCCGCCCACCAGACAGTGATGTCAGTTCAGAAGATGCAGAATTCTACGATGGTGATCACGGCCTCAAAGATCTCGAGTCGCCGGAGCGTGCGTTGCTGCGCGACGAGATCGAGGGCACCGTTCATCGCACTATTCAGCAACTGCCAGAAGATTTGCGTACGGCGTTAACTTTACGTGAATTCGATGGTCTGAGTTACGAAGACATTGCGAGCGTCATGCAATGTCCGGTGGGGACTGTGAGGTCACGGATTTTCCGGGCCCGGGAAGCCATCGACAAAGCCTTGCAACCGTTGTTGCAGGAAAACTAAAGACAGCGGCGACAGCCAAGAGAGGAACCGCCATGAGTCGTGATGCCCTGCAGGAATCGCTGTCCGCAGTGATGGATAACGAAGCGGATGAACTGGAACTTCGTCGAGTGCTCAACGCATTTGATGACGCCGAAACCCGTGATACCTGGTCTCGTTACCAAGTCGCTCGGGCGGTGATGCACAAGGATCTCCTAATCCCTCGTCTGGATATTGCTGCGGCCGTTTCTGCTGCACTGGCTGATGAAGCCGTTCCGGCAAAAGCCTCGCGTGGTCCATGGCGTAGCCTGGGTCGTCTGGCAGTGGCCGCCTCGGTGACCGTTGCTGTGTTGGCAGGCGTTCGACTGTACAACCAGGATGAGATCGCAGGCAACGAACTGGCCCAGCAGACTCAGCAACCGGTCATGGCCGGTCCGCAAGTCAAAGGCCCGGCCGTGCTGGCTGGATACAAGGAAAGCACTGATACCACCGGCCCGATGGCCAATGGTGTACTTCAGGGGCAATCCGGCTGGCAAGATCAGCGCCTTCCAGGCTACCTGCGTCAACATGCACAGGAATCGGCCGCCAAAGGCGCTGAAAGCGCTCTGCCGTACGCTCGCGCAGCAAGCCAGGAAAACCGCTGATTCGCTAAGGAGCCCTATGCGCGCCATACCGCTCCTTGCGCTTTTGCTCAGTAGTTGGTTTGCACTATCCGCCCATGCCGATGAAGCCCAAGACTGGCTGACTCGACTTGGGCGTGCAGAGCAGCAGCAAAGCTTTGAAGGTACGTTTGTCTACGAACGTAACGGCAGCTTTTCCACCCATGACATCTGGCACCGCGTCCAGGATGGCCATGTCCGTGAACGCTTGTTGCAACTTGACGGCTCCGCCCAGGAAGCGGTCAGGGTTGATGGTCGGGCACAATGCGTCAGTGGCACGTTGGTTGCCGGTCTCGGTCATTCGCCTGAGGCGCCCTCGCGTATTCTTGATCCGAAAAAACTCACCTCATTCTATGATCTGGCCGTCATTGGCAAATCCCGCGTGGCCGGTCGTAATGCGGTGATTGTGTCGATCAGCCCGCGTGACCCCTACCGTTATGGGTTTGAGTTACATCTGGACCGTGAAACTGCGCTGCCGCTCAAGTCCTTGCTGCTAAATGCCCGGGGGCAGTTGCTGGAGCGTTTTCAGTTCACCCGCCTTGATACTTCGGCCACTCCTTCTGACCATGACTTGCAGCCCAGCAGCGACTGTTCGCCGGTAACAATGTCCGCCGCTAAAGCACCTGGCCTATCTGCCACGCAAAGGTGGCATCTGGACTGGCTACCGCCTGGTTTCCAACAGATCAGCAGCGCTGCGCGCAAAGATCCCCAAACGAAATCTACCGTCGACAGTTTGATGTATGACGATGGGCTCGCACGTTTTTCGGTGTTCCTTGAGTCAGCCAATGGCGCTGACGTGAATGAAACCCGCGCTCAGTTGGGGCCAACCGTGGCAGTATCGCGGCGTTTGAATACGGTGGATGGCGAAATGATGGTCACGGTGGTGGGTGAAATTCCCCTCGGTACAGCTGAACGTATCGCGTTGTCGGTACGTGGTGAAAAGGCCACTGCCAAGCCCTGAGATTGTTAATCTTATGTTCATCCTGTTCTTTCAATCTGGGCCCGAATTTCGTTGGGTGCTGGGCGTATGAAATCTCTGGATCAGCATTTTCACTTGCAAAAACTTCCCATGTTTTTTATAGGTCAGGGTTTGATGGCTCTGGCCTTGTTTGTTCGCGGAACAAAAATGCCGGTCGCAGTATCCGGCGTTTATTGAACCCTGTCGCTTAACTCTGCTCGTCGTAACGGGAGCTGTATGTCGATACCACGTTTGAAGTCTTATTTATCCATAGTCGCCACAGTGCTGGTGCTGGGCCAGGCCTTACCTGCGCAAGCGGTCGAGCTGCCTGACTTCACCCAACTGGTGGAGCAGGCCTCGCCTGCCGTAGTGAACATCAGTACCACGCAGAAGCTGCCGGATCGCAAAGTCTCGAACCAGCAGATGCCCGACCTGGAAGGCTTGCCGCCCATGTTGCGCGAGTTCTTCGAACGCGGCATGCCCCAACCTCGCTCTCCCCGTGGCGGCGGTGGTCAGCGCGAAGCCCAGTCCCTGGGCTCCGGCTTCATCATTTCGCCTGACGGCTACATCCTCACCAACAACCACGTGATTGCCGATGCCGACGAGATTCTCGTGCGCCTGGCCGACCGCAGTGAACTCAAGGCCAAGCTGATTGGCACCGATCCACGTTCCGACGTGGCCCTGCTCAAAATCGATGGCAAGGACTTGCCAGTGCTTAAGCTGGGCAAGTCCCAGGACCTGAAAGCCGGCCAGTGGGTGGTCGCGATCGGTTCACCGTTCGGCTTTGACCACACCGTTACCCAAGGCATCGTCAGTGCCATCGGGCGCAGCCTGCCAAACGAAAACTACGTACCGTTCATCCAGACCGACGTGCCGATCAACCCGGGTAACTCCGGTGGCCCGCTGTTCAACCTGGCCGGCGAAGTGGTGGGGATCAACTCGCAGATCTACACCCGCTCTGGTGGCTTCATGGGCGTGTCCTTCGCGATCCCGATCGATGTGGCCATGGACGTCTCCAATCAGCTCAAAAGCGGCGGCAAGGTCAGCCGCGGCTGGTTGGGCGTGGTCATCCAGGAAGTGAACAAGGACCTGGCTGAGTCCTTCGGTCTCGACAAGCCGGCCGGTGCCCTGGTTGCGCAGATTCAGGACAATGGCCCTGCGGCCAAAGGCGGCCTGAAAGTCGGTGACGTCATCCTGAGCATGAACGGCCAGCCGATCATCATGTCGGCAGACTTGCCTCATTTGGTCGGCGCGCTCAAGGCTGGCGGCAAAGCCAAGCTGGAAGTGATTCGTGACGGCAAGCGCCAGAACGTCGAACTGACCGTTGGCGCAATTCCGGAAGAAGGCGCCCCCCTGGATGCCCTGGGCAACGCCAAGCCAGGTGCCGAGCGCAGCAGTAACCGCCTGGGTATCGCCGTGGTTGAGCTGACCGCCGAGCAGAAGAAAACCTTCGACCTGCAAAGCGGTGTAGTGATCAAGGAAGTTCAGGACGGCCCAGCCGCCTTGATCGGCCTGCAGCCGGGTGACGTGATCACCCACTTGAACAACCAGGCAATCGATACCACAAAAGAGTTCGCCGACATCGCCAAGGCGTTGCCGAAGAATCGCTCGGTGTCGATGCGCGTCCTGCGTCAAGGCCGTGCCAGCTTCATCACCTTCAAGCTGGCTGAGTAATCCGCTAGACCTATAAAAAAGCCCCGCTGCCGGTTAACGGCAGCGGGGCTTTTTTGTGGGCGGCGGGTTCAGCTCATCATGCCTTTCACCAGGCGCTCCTGTTCGATCAGTTCACGCTGACGGGCGTCGATGCGCGAGGACAGCGGGAAGTTATTGCCAGCACGCCGCTTGGCAAAGTCCAACTGCTGGATGGCTTGCTGGAAATCCCCCACCAATGCGAAATATTCGGCGCGAGCCTGATGCAGGCCGATAATGTTGCCGGACAAACCGCGGGTTTCAGCAACCTGATACCACACGTCCGGATCGTCCGGGCGCGACTTGAGCAGCCCATCCAGCGCCTTTTCTGCATCGGCGGTACGGTTCTGTTTAAGCAACAGGTCTACTCGCACTTGGTTCAGTGGATAGTTGCTGGGGTACTGGGTGAGCATGCGGTCGGTACGTTGCTGCGCATCCGGCATGCGGTTGCTGGTGATGTCCAGTTCGATTTGGGCCAGGTTGTAGGTGATGTCGTTGGGTGCCTTGGCCAGCAGCGGCGCCAGGCTTTCCCGCGCTTCCTTGAGTTGAGTACCCTTGATCTGGGCGATGGCCAGGCCATAACGCGCTACGTCATTTTTAGGGTTTTCATCCAGCTGCGCCTGGAAGCGCTTGGCGGCCAGACCTGGTGTGTCTTCGTACTTGAGCTGCACCCGTGCGCGAATCAATTGATAGCGCAGGCTGTCTTCCTTGCCGCCAGGTTTGGCTTGTTCGGCGCGGTTGCGGGTGTCGGCGATACGCGATTCGGTTACCGGGTGAGTCAGCAGGAATTCCGGCGGCTTGGCGTCGAAGCGGTATTGGCGCATCAGCCGTTCGAACATGGTGGGCATGGAGCGCGGGTCGTAGCCGGCTTTCTCCAGATTGAGAATGCCGATGCGGTCGGCCTCTTGCTCGTTCTGGCGGGAGAAGCGGCGCTGTTCCTGGATAGCGGCGGCTTGTGAGCCGGCAATCGCGGCGATACCGGCATCGCCGGCACCCGCAGCGGCAGCGATAATGCCGCCAAGCAGGGCGGCCATCATCGGCAGTTGCATGCGTGATTGCGCTTCCACGCCTCGGGCGAAGTGACGCTGGGACAAGTGCGCCAGTTCGTGGGCCAGTACCGACGCGTATTCACCTTCGGTCTGTGCATTGAGAAACAGCCCGCCGTTGACTCCGACGATCCCGCCCGGAGCCGCAAAGGCGTTGAGCTGTGGGCTGTTGATCAGGATGAATTCCAGGCGCCGGTCATTGACCTGGCTGGTCTCCACCAGCTTGTACACGCTGGTTTCAACGTAATCCTTGAGTTGCGGGTCGTTGAGTTGCGAAACCTGGCCGCGCAGGTAGGCCAGCCAGGCGCGGCCCAGTTGGTATTCCTGTTGCGGCGAGACAATGGCAGAACTGGCATCACCAAGTGACGGCAGGTCGTCAGCGAAGGCCGGGGAGGCCAGCAGGCAGGCCAGCGTCAGCAGGGTAGGGCGCAAAAAAGTCATGCACAAAGCCTTTCGACAAAGAGCTTACTGTAGCCGGACACTGAGCTTGGGACCAGATATTCTAAGCAGCCCGAATGTTTGCCTGGAGTAACACTATGACCGACGCTGTAGCCTGTGACGCCGAACTCGACGCCAGCGGTCTGAACTGCCCTTTGCCGTTGCTCAAGGCCAAGCTGGAGCTCAATAAAATGGCCAGCGGTGCCGTGCTCAAGGTGACTGCCACCGACGCCGGCTCCCAGCGTGATTTTCGCACTTTTGCCAAGCTGGCCGGCCACACCCTGGAGCATGAAGATGCCGCCGAGGGTGTGTACCGTTATTGGTTGCGCAAGGCCTGAAAGCCTTATCGAGGCAAGATCAAGCCTTGTTCAGCGCCTGCGCTGCCGCCAGAACCGCATCAACATGCCCCGGCACTTTCACGCCGCGCCATTCCTGACGCAGTACGCCTTGGCTGTCGATCAGGAAGGTGCTGCGATCCACGCCCAGGTATTCCTTGCCATACAGTTTCTTCAACTTGATCACATCAAACAGCTGGCAGACCGCTTCGTCCTTATCGCTGATCAGCTCGAAAGGAAATTCTTGTTTGCCCTTGAAGTTCTCGTGGGACTTCACGCTGTCACGCGACACGCCGAACACTTCGGTATTAGCGGCCTTGAACGCGGCGTACTGGTCACGAAAACCCTGGCCTTCGGTGGTGCAGCCAGGGGTGCTGTCCTTCGGGTAAAAGTAGATCACCACTTGCTTGCCCTTGAGGGCTGCGAGGCTGAAGGTCTGGCCGCTGGTGGCCTGGGCCTCGAAGTCGGCCACGGGTGTGTCGATGGCTACCGGCATAGAGAGGTACTTCCTTACATGGGGTTCTGTGGGCGCCATGGCTCGATCAAGGCGTCGAGGTTCAGGGCATCGGCGAAATCCAGGAACTGGTCGCGCAGCCAACTGATCTGTACGCCGGCCGGCAAGGTCACGGTAAAGGTGGCATTGAGCATGGTGCCGCCGGTTTGTGGCGCCTGGTAGGTGTCACAGGTCAGGTTTTCCAGCTCGACGTTGTGGTCGATAAAGAACTGGCACAACTCGTTGACGATGTCCGAACGGTAGGCCGAGCTGACATAGGCTACGTAAGGCAGGGCCTGGGGACGGTTTTCCAGGGCGGCGCTGCGTACCACGTTGACGGTGAAATCATGCTTCTTGGCCAGGCCCGGCAGGCCTGTTTCCAGGCGCGCCAAGGCATCCCAGGAGCCAGAAATCTGCAGGACCAGCGCACTGCACTCGCCATGGCGGGTCAGGCGGGAGGTCACGACGGCGCAGCGGTTCTCATGGCTGGCGCGGCACAGGACGTTGGTCAGCTCCATGGGGTTGGCGCCGAGGGCACTGATAACAAGGAATTGTTCGCGAACTGTGGGGGTGGACATGCAGCCTTCCTAAAGCGATGAGCGGTCGTTACCGTGTGGGCGGTATCGATCAAAGGATCAAGGGTAGCGAAAAGCGTCGCTAAGGGCTAGGAGGTGGCGTTTTCATTGCGTGATCAGCCCGCTTCGGGCGGTGCTTTGGCCTAATGATGGCATTGTCCGACGTTTAGTTGCGCCAGAACGCATCCTCACGCGGTACTTCGCTTGTACAAGCATCTTGGCGCCAGTACCATTACGGCTCTCTTTTTCCGGCAGGAGCGGTTGCATGATTGCGGGCAGTATGGTGGCACTGGTCACACCCATGGATGCACAAGGTCGTCTCGACTGGGACAGCCTGGGCAAACTGGTGGACTTCCACCTGCAAGAGGGCACCAACGCCATTGTGGCGGTCGGCACCACAGGTGAATCGGCCACCCTCGATGTGGAAGAACACATCCAGGTGATCGAGTTCGTGGTCAAGCGCGTAGCGGGCCGCATTGCCGTGATCGCCGGTACAGGCGCCAACTCGACGCGTGAAGCGATCGAACTGACCAAGAACGCCAAGAAGGCCGGCGCCGACGCTTGCCTGCTGGTAACTCCGTACTACAACAAGCCGACCCAGGAAGGCTTGTACCAGCACTTCAAAGCCATCGCCGAAGCCGTGCAGATCCCGCAGATCCTCTACAACGTACCGGGTCGCACCGCGTGCGACATGAAGGCCGAGACCGTGATCCGCCTGTCCACCGTGCCGAACATCATCGGCATCAAGGAAGCCACCGGCGACCTGCAGCGCGCCAAGGACATCCTGGCCGGCGTGAACAGCGACTTCCTGGTGTATTCCGGTGACGACGCCACCGCTGTCGAGCTGATCCTGCTGGGTGGCAAGGGCAACATCTCCGTGACCGCCAACGTGGCCCCGCGCGCCATGAGCGATATGTGTGCCGCCGCCATCGCGGGCGATGCAGCCACCGCTCGAGCGATCCACGAGAAGCTGATGCCGCTCAACAAGACACTGTTTATCGAATCCAATCCTATTCCCGTGAAGTGGGCGCTGTTTGAGATGGGCCTGATGCCGGACGGTATCCGTCTGCCGCTCACCCGCCTCAGCGAAGCCTGTCACGAACCGCTGCGACAGGCCCTGCGCCAGTCCGGCGTCCTGGTTTAATTGAGGAAGCACTACGCATGAAGCGATTGGCCGGACTTTCCGCACTTGCCTTGATTATCTCCAGCACCAGTGGCTGCGGTTGGGTATGGGGCCCGGAAGGCTACTTCCGTGACCGCGGCAGCGATTACCTGGAAGCGCAAGCAACCAAACCGATGCAACTGCCGCCTGATGTCAATGTCGCCAAGCGCCTTGACCCGCTGCTGCCGATTCCACGCAACGTTGCCGACGACACGGTCAAGGGTGAGTACGTAGTGCCACGCCCACAGCCGATTATGGCCGTGGCCGATGCCAGCGACTACAGCCTGCAGAAAAGCGGCGACAACCGCTGGATCGTGGCTCAGCGCCCACCTGCCGAAGTCTGGCCGGTGGCGGTGCAGTTCTTCCAGGACAACGGTTTCCGCCTCGACCAGCAACGCCCGCAGACGGGTGAGTTCACCACCGCATGGCAGCAAGGTCGCGAGCTGTCCGCCAACATGGCCCAGCGCCTGCTGGCGGGCGGTGTTGCCGCCGACAGCGAAGCCCGTGTGCGTGTGCGCATCGAGCCCGGCGTGCAGCGCAATACCAGCGAAGTCTATGTAGTCAGCGCCGAGCGGCCTGCCGGCAGCACGGCTGACGTCGACTTCACGCCGCGCTCGGTTAACACCGGCGTCGACGCCGCGCTGGTCGACGAGATGCTGGCCAGCATGAGCCGTATCTCCGAGAAGGGCGGTTCCGTTTCCCTGCTCGCCGCCCGTGATTACGACACCCCTAGCCGCGTCAGCCTCACCGAAGACGGCAGCGGTAACGTCGTGCTGAACCTGGGTGAAGACCTCGACCGTGCCTGGGCCAGTGTTGGCCGTGCGTTGGAGCAAGGCCCTTGGCGCGTTGAAGACATCAACCGCAGCCTGGGCCTGTACTACATCAACGTGGCTGAAAAGGCCGAGAAGAAAGACGACGAGCCAGGTTTCTTCGGCAAATTGTTCGGCAGCGCGCCGACCAAGGAAGAGATCGAAACCCGTGCCGAGCGTTACCAGGTTCGTTTGAGCAAGGTGGGCGAAAGCGTGCAAGTCACCGTCGAGAAGAACATCAACACCGTCGCGCCAGCTGAAACAGCGCGCAAAGTGTTGGGCGTGATTCAAGACAACCTGGGCTGATCCGATGCGTTTTGCCGTTCTCGGCAGCGGTAGCCAAGGGAACGGTACGCTGGTCGCCCATGATGACACGTACGTGCTGGTCGATTGTGGTTTCTCCCTGCGGGAAACCGAGCGGCGCCTGTTGCGCCTGGGGGTTCACCCCACGCAACTGAGCGCGATTCTGGTAACCCACGAACATGCCGACCATGTGCATGGCGTGGGTTTGCTGTCTCGGCGCTACAATTTACCGGTGTACTTGAGTCGCGGCACGTTGCGCGGGATGCGCAAACCCATTGAGCCTGCTGGCTTCCTGGCCGGTGGTGAGCAACTGCACATTGGCGCCCTGAGCATCAATGTCATTGCGGTTGCTCACGATGCCCAGGAGCCGACGCAATATGTATTCAGTGACGGTGAGCGGCGCTTCGGTGTGCTCACCGACCTGGGTTCCTACTGCGCCAAGGTGCTGGAGGGTTACCGGGACCTCGATGCCTTGATGATCGAGTCCAACCACTGCCGAGACCTGCTGGCGCGCGGTCATTACCCTTACTTTCTCAAGCAGCGGGTGGGCGGCGAGCTGGGACATTTGAACAACCACCAGGCCGCATACCTGGTGTATGAGTTGGGCTGGCAAGACCTGCAACACCTGGTCCTGGCTCACCTCAGCAGCAAGAACAACCTGCCGACGCTTGCCCGGCAATGTTTTGTCGACACCCTAGGGTGCGACCCGGACTGGCTGCAATTGGCCGATCAAGATTCAGGGCTCGACTGGCGACACATCGCCTAGCCCACCTTACTCAAAGCGGAGCCCATCATGGAAAAACGTGAAGAACTCTACCGCGGCAAAGCCAAGTCGGTGTACAAGACCGACGACGCCAACCGCCTGATCCTGCTGTTTCGCAACGACACCTCGGCGTTCGACGGCAAGCGCATCGAACAGCTGGATCGCAAAGGCATGGTGAACAACAAGTTCAACGCCTTCATCATGCAGAAACTCGAAGCGGCCGGTATCCCGACCCAATTCGACCAACTGCTGGGCGACAACGAATGCCTGGTCAAGAAGCTCGACATGATCCCGGTCGAGTGCGTCGTGCGTAACTACGCCGCCGGCAGCCTGGTCAAGCGTTTGGGCGTGGAAGAGGGCCTCAAGCTCAACCCTTACACCTTCGAACTGTTCTTGAAGGACGACGCCAAGGGCGATCCGTTCATCAACGAATCCCACGTCGTGGCGTTCGGTTGGGGCTCCGCTGAGCAACTGGCGCGCATGAAGGAGTTGTCCCTCAAGGTCAACGACGTGCTGAGCAAGCTGTTCGACGACGCCGGCCTGTTGCTGGTGGACTTCAAGCTGGAGTTCGGCGTGTTCCACGACGGCTCCATTGTTCTGGGCGACGAATTCAGCCCGGACGGCTGCCGCCTGTGGGACAAGGACACCAAGAAGAAGATGGACAAAGACCGCTTCCGCCAAGGCCTCGGTGACGTGATCGAAGCCTACGAAGAAGTCGCCAAGCGCCTCGGCGTACCGCTGTAATCGACGCAAGCATCTGATAGCACGGAAAAAAATCGCTTCGGCGCTTTGCATCCATCAATCATGCTGTTATGATGCGCGCCGTTGGAGAGATGCCAGAGTGGCCGAATGGGACGGATTCGAAATCCGTTGTACCTTCACCGGTACCTAGGGTTCGAATCCCTATCTCTCCGCCATTACATAGAAAAAGCCCCGTAGCTGAATAAACTACGGGGCTTTTTCGTTTTTAGCCTTTATTAACGGCTGCTTCAGGGAATTGTTGTAGTCCTGCCTAACGCTGATCAAGGCGCTCAGACGCTTTGCGATAAGCCTGATCTCGTTCACGCTTATCGACGGCGACCACGAACACCGTAACTTCCTGATCTATCACTTGATACACCAGCCTGTACCCGCTGCTACGCAGTTTGATCTTGTAGCAGTCAGGCAGCCCATGTAGGCGGTTAGCCTCAATACATGGGTTGTTCAGGACTTCGACCAGCTTCTTCTTGAGTTGCTGACGGAGGGTGTCGCCGAGTTTCTGCCATTCCTTCAATGCACGCGCATCAAAATCAAGGCTATAGGTCATCCAGAGAAACCCTCACACGTTGAGGCGACGCAAGGCGCTCACGTACGGTCTCCATCAAGGCTTCATCCTCTTCAGTCATGAGGACAGGCTTAAATGGCAACTGGCCGCGTTCGGCAACATATTGCAACGCCTGACGTATCAGTTCAGAAGGTGTGACACCGAGTTTCTCCAGCTCTAGGTAGGCACGAGCTTTCAGGTCGTCATCGATACGGATGTTGATAGATGCCAAGGGATAGCTCCTTGTGTAATGACGTTTGTCATTACATTGGGGCAATCGGGTTTCATTGGCAAGTCTGTCTGGACATACGGCAGTCGCTCTCATCTGTTGATCCTACTTCTTGGCCGTCGGCTTTGCCGGGCGCTTTTTATCGGTTTCCTTCACCGTTTCCCTTGGTCTTTTCTTCGCCTCTTGCTCGGTTACGTATTCACCTGTGACCGCATCGCGATATCTCGTTGGCATATCAGCACCCTTGACAGTATGTCGCCACAGCGGCGACCTTTTGAGGCTAGCTTGCAGGCTTATGCACACAAGGTTCCTGGTGGGGATTCTGGTTACCAAGCTTTTCCGAAACAGGTGCTTACGTTGTGCAGGTTCGGCAGTTTTCGTGCAGGGTTGCGTTGGCCGGGGCAGGGCGCTAACCTTCCGCCGTCGCCCTCATGGCGACCGGTTTTGACAGGCCGAATAACGTGCGACTTTCGCGCATCCCCAAACTGGTTTCAGACGTTTGTCTGTGCCCATCTGTTATGGCGGCTGTGCGTGGGGCATCTTCGGGTGCGCCGGGTTTCCACGTTTCCGGTCTGTCAACCCGCGTACAGCTGCCACCGAAACCCTCTCATCCGCCCTTCAAACCGCCTACCAATGCGCCGAAGATCCGGACAGCACTCAGTCGCCCGTGATCATGGCCCTGGCTCAATTGATCGAAAACGCGCAAATGCTGGTGGATGCCGTCCTCGAGCGTGATTTCCCCGCGGCCAAATAAATACCTGCTCCCTGAAACGAAAAAAGCCTGCTGAACTCAGCTCTCAGCAGGCTTTTTTGCGGATGCAGTCCGGTCAGGCAGGCTGTGCCACCAGGTTATTACTGACCTTGCGCCCCAACACCAGCACGGTCGCAAACCCGAACCCTACTAACACCGTGGCCAGGCTCAACAACACCGAACTGCCCATTTGGTCGACGATCCGCCCGCCAAAGAATGAACCCAGGGCGATGATCACCTGAAACAGCGCCACAAACAGCGGCATACCACGCTCTACGTCCTTGGGCGCCACCACAAACATCCAGATGCTCGCGCAGGCTGGGAACGCGCCGAAGGCGAAGCCCCAGAGGGCGATCAGCATCGCCGCACCGGTCATGCCGGTGGCGAAGTAGGGGAACAGCGCGGTGCTGGTGCCGATCATCAGTGCGACCAACAACAGGGTGTTGCGTACGCTGCGGTTGGCGGCAAAGCCGGCGAAGATATTGCCCAGCACCCCAGCCACGCCATACAGCAACAACAGCGAGCCAATCGTCGGCCCGTCGAAGCCGGAGCTGTGTTTAAAGAACGGCGCGACATAGGTATACGCAGCAAAGTGCGCCAGGCCGATCAGCAGCACGGCGATCAACCCGACCCGTGCTTGTGGGTTGATAAACAAAGCCGGCAGGTCACGGATCTGAATGGCTTTCTCAGGGGTGAGTCGCGGCAGCAGGAAGATTTGCGCCAACAGCACCGGAATGCCCACCAACGCCGTGACCAGGAAGGTCATGCGCCAGCCCATCAGGCCACTGAGCCACGTACCTACCGGTACGCCCAAGACGGTGGCCAGTGTCACGCCCATCATGATGATCGAGGTGGCTTTCGCAACCCCAACGCCTTTGGGCGCCAGCCGCCCGCTGAGGGCAATGGCCGTGGCCCAGAAGCCGCCGATGCTGATGCCGAGCAATACGCGACCGAACAGCAGCAGGCTGAAATCGTTGGCGAAGGCCACCACCGAGTTGGCGATGATCATCACCAGTGTCAGGCCGATCAGCAGGTAACGACGGTCCATGGCGCCAATGCTGACCGACAGAAACGGCGCGGCGAGGGCGGCCATGATACCGGGCAATGTCACCATCAACCCGGCGTGACCGGCACTGATGCCCAGATCGCTGGCGACGTCGTTGAGTACGCCCACCGGCAGGAATTCACTGGTCACCAGGGCAAAGGCACCCACGGCGACCGAAAGAATCGCCAGCCACTGCTGTTTGACGCTTTGTTGATTATGTTCGGGAAGGCCGTTAGAGGCCTGGCTCGCGCTTGGCATGGTGTGGGATTCCAAGGTGAAAGTCGCCTGAGGTCAGACGCAGGAGAGGGAAGCTGGGGGCGATTATAGGAATCAGTGTTGGCAATCGAGCAGGCGCTCGTTTCGATAGTAATCATCAGTGCTATCGATGTGAGCAATCATTCGTCGGCCAACCGACTTAGAAGACACTCAATAAACACCCCCTCCGCCCGACTCATCTTCTGCTCCCGGTTCCACAACAGATGAATATCCACATCCGCAATCCCCTCATCCGGCGGCAACCGCCACAGCAGCCCGCTCTTCACATCGTCCGCCACCACATGAGTGGGTAAGCAGCCCAAGCCAAACCCGGCAATGACCAATCGACGCACTTCTTCCAGGCTGGAGGATGACGCCACGATCCGCCCACCGAACCCTTGCTGATCACGAAAAATCGTCAGCGGCGAGAGCATCCCGCCGATCTGGTCACTGGTAAAACTCACGAAGTTTTCCGACTGCAAGTCCCCTTCGACCAAGCCTGTGCGTCCGAACAATGGGTGGTGTTTCCCACAAAAAAACGCATAGCGCTGACGCAGAAACAGGTGCTGTTCCAGGCGCGGCTGTGGCCGACGGTTGAGGCTCAGCCCCAAGGTCGCGGTTTTCTCCAGCAGCGCGGCGACGATGTCGGAGCTGCGCATCACTTCGACCTCCAGGTCTACCCGCGGATGCTCGCGATGAAAGCCTGCGAGAAAGTCATCGAAAGTGTCGGAATTAATCCGGCTGATCATCAGCAAACGCACTTTGCCGATCACTTCATCGCCGGGCTTTTGCAGGGCGTTGCTCATCTGCGAGACCTGACCGTACATCTCGCCGGCGATGGCGAAGATCTGCTCACCGGCCTCGGTGAGCACGAAGCGCGGGCCGCGGCGCAGGATGAGTTGGCAATCCAGCTGTTCTTCCAGGCGCTTGAGCGCCTGGCTGATCGCCGGTTGCGTCAGATGCAGGCGGGCGGCGGCGCGGCTGATGCTAAGTTCCTGGCCGATCACGCGGAAGGTGCGCAGCAGGTTCCAGTCCAGGCGGTCATTGAGTAGGGGGTGAATATCGCGGCGGGATTCGGGCATGGCATCGCTCGAGAATAAGCAGTTTTTATAATCAAGATAATAAATAGAAAATTGACTAATCATAGCCCCAGGCCGAAAAATCGGGCTTAACAAGCGCCACCAGAGCGCACTGGTTCGACCTTCTCCTGCCAAAAAAATAACCAAAGGAGCCAACCCCATGAAGCCTTCCGCTTCGCCGCAGCCTCGCCGTGCCGCGGCCGCCGCCTTTATCGGCACCATGATCGAGTGGTACGACTTTTACATCTACGCTACCGCCGCCGCGCTGGTGTTCGGTCAGCTGTTCTTCCCTTCCGACGATAAACTGTTCAGCACCATGGCCGCATTCGGCACCTTCGCCGTGGGCTTTTTCGCACGGCCGTTGGGCGGCATCGTGTTCGGCCATATCGGCGACCGCATCGGGCGCAAGAAGTCCCTGGTGATTACCCTCGTGATGATGGGCGTGGTGACGGTGTGTATCGGCCTGTTACCGACCTATGCGCAGATCGGCGCCGCAGCCCCGGTGCTGCTGATCCTGCTGCGCGTGGTGCAGGGCATTGCGGTCGGCGGCGAGTGGGGTGGGGCGGTGTTGATGGCCGGGGAACATGCGCCAAAGGGGCGCCGTAACTTCTTTGCATCCTTCGCGCAGTTGGGCAGCCCGGCCGGTTTGATTCTGTCCTTGCTGGCGTTCAGCGCCGTCACTCGTCTGCCGGAAGAAGACCTGCTCAGTTGGGGCTGGCGCCTGCCGTTCCTGGCCAGCGCCTTGCTGCTAGTGGTCGGCCTGGCGATTCGCCTGGGTGTGAACGAGTCGCCGGAGTTCCTTGAAGACAAGGCCCTGGCGGAAAAGGCCCGTGCTATTAAAAAGGACCAAGCCCCCGTCCTGGAAGTGCTGAAAACCGCTTGGCGCCCGCTGTTGCTGTGCATTGGCGCCAATACGTTGGGGATTGCCGGCGTGTATTTCACCAACACCTTCATGATTGCCTACAGCACTCAACAATTGGGCCTACCGCGCTCGTTGATTTTGGAATGCCTGTTCTTCGTCGCCATCATCCAGTTCTGCGTTCAGCCTCTGGCCGCCTGGGTGGCGGAGAAGGTCGGCGCTACACGGTTCCTGTGCGCCATGACCGTACTGGCGATGGCGTCGCCGTACCCGATGTTCGTATTGGTCAGCAGCGGCCAGGCGCCCTTGATCATCCTTGGCATTGCCCTCGCGGTGGTGTGCATGGCGTCCTTCTACGCCGTCATTGCAGGCTTTGTCAGCGGCCTGTTTGAAACACGTGTGCGCTACACCGCGATCTCTCTGGCTTATCAGGTCTGTGGTGCCCTGGCCGGTGGTTTGACCCCGCTGATCGGCACTTGGCTGGCCCATCAATACCAAGGCCAATGGTGGCCGATGGCAGTGTTCTACAGCGTGATCGCGGCGGTTTCTTTGGTGTGCGTGCTGGCCTTGTCCCGCCGCCACGCCACGGCTCATCGCCTGGAAATGGCACACAGTTGAGGGAGTCAGCAATGTTGAAGATTAATGGCGAGCGCCTGTGGCATAGCCTGATGGCCATGGCCGAGATCGGCGCGACGGCACGCGGTGGCAGCTGCCGCCTGGCATTGAGCGCTGAAGACAAGGCCGGTCGTGAGCTGTTCAGTCACTGGTGTACAGCCGCTGGCCTGACGTTGAGCGTGGACGCTATTGGCAACCTGTTCGCTCGCCGCGACGGCACCGATAACGACGCAGCCCCTGTGATGATGGGCAGCCACCTGGATACCCAGCCCGAAGGCGGACGCTTCGATGGGGTGTACGGCGTGTTGGCTGGCCTGGAAGTGATCCGCAGCCTCGACGACCACGGCATCCAGACGCGCAAGCCGTTGGAAATTGCAGTGTGGACCAACGAGGAGGGCGCCCGTTTCACCCCAGCGATGCTGGGCTCGGCGGTGTTCACCGGCACGCTCGCCCTGGACAAGGCACTGGCCACCGCCGATGTAGACGGTATCAGCGTGAACGAGGCGTTGCGCACCACCGGCTACAACGGTGAGCGCCCGTTGGGTGGTGCGGTGGATGCGTATTTCGAGGCGCATATCGAGCAAGGCCCGATCCTGGAAGACAACGCCAACAGCATCGGCGTAGTCACCGGTGGTCAAGCGATTCGCTGGCTCGATGTGCGGGTCGAAGGCATGGCCGCGCACGCTGGCACTACGCCGATGCTGTTGCGTAAAGATGCGCTGTACGGCGCGGCGAAAATGATCCAGGCCCTGGAAAACCTCGCTGCCGATTTTGCCCCGCAGGGTCTCACCACTGTGGGTGAACTGAGCATCGCCAAGTCGTCGCGCAACACCATCCCCGGATTGCTCAATTTTACCGTCGACCTGCGCCACCACCACGACGCCGACATCGACGCCATGGAGCAGCAAGTGCGTGCACGCCTGCAGGCTATCGCTGACCACCGTGGCCTGAGCGTCACCATCACGCCTCACTGGATCAGCCCGGCCACGCCGTTCGACGCCGAGTGCGTGGCTTGCGTGCAGGCTGCGGTGGACGGTTTGGGCTACAGCCAGCAGACCATCGTCAGCGGTGCTGGCCACGATGCGATTCACCTGGCGCGCTATTGCCCCACCGCGATGATCTTCATCCCCTGCGTCGGCGGCCTGAGCCACAACGAAGCCGAAGATGTCTTGCCCGACGATGTGCGCCAAGGCACCGATGTCTTGCTCAACGCCGTCTTGAAACGCGCCGGGCGCGTTCATTTCTGAAGGCTGACGCCATGCCCATGTGGGAGCTGGCTTGCCTGCGATAGCGGACTGTCAGAGAACAATGTACTGCCTGATTCACCGCAATCGCAGGCAAGCCAGCTCCCACAGGTTCTGTGTTTATCCAGGAGCAACTCATGAAGACGTTTTTCCACCCCGAACAACTCCTGCATCACCCGCGTAGCTACTATTCCCGCGGCCAGATGCGCACGCCCCAGGAGGTTCCCGAGCGAGCGCGCAACCTGCTGCTGGCTGCGCAAACCCTGGGCTTCGATATCCAGCAACCGACCGATTACGGTATGGGTCCTTTGCTCGCCGTGCACGGCAGCGCCTATTTGGCTTTTCTTCAAGAGGCTCACCCGCGTTGGAAAGAGATCCCCGAAGACTGGGGCGACGAAGTCATGTCCAATATTTTCGTGCGTGAACCCAATGCCCTGCGCGGCATCCTGGCCCAGGCTGCACGCTACCTGGCCGATGGCAGTTGCCCCATCGGCGAGTTGACCTGGCGCTCGGCTTATTGGTCGGCGCAAAGTGCCGTCGCCGCTGCGGGTGACCTCCTCGATGGCGCACCTGCCGCCTACGCCTTGTGCCGGCCGCCGGGCCATCACGCCCGCTTCGACGCGGCCGGTGGCTTCTGTTACATCAACAATGCGGCCGTGGCTGCGCAAGCACTGCGACAAGGTTTCCAGCGTGTCGCCGTGCTCGATACCGATATGCATCACGGCCAAGGCATCCAGGAAATTTTCTACGACCGCGACGACGTGCTGTATGTGTCGATCCACGGCGACCCGACCAACTTCTATCCTGGCGTGGCTGGTTTTGCCGAGGAAAAAGGCGGTGGCGCCGGCGAAGGGTACAACCTCAACCTGCCGATGCCCCATGGTGCCAGCGAAGCGGTGTTCTTCGAAAAGCTGGAGCAGGCCCTGGCAGCGGTGAAGCGCTTCTCGGCGGATGTGCTGGTGTTGTCACTGGGCTTCGATATCTACGAGCTGGACCCACAAAGCAAAGTCGCGGTGACGCGGGACGGCTTTGCGCGGTTGGGAGCCCGCATCCGTGCGCTGGGGTTGCCCTGCGTGATCGTGCAGGAAGGCGGGTATCATTTGGAAACGTTGGACAGTAATGCCCAGGCATTTTTCGGTGCGCCAACGGCTTGGAACGCGCTATCAGGCCCTTCATTAAAGGGTGTTTGAACGCTAAAAGCCTGCTGATCAGTTTTCAGCAGGCTTTTCAGCCCTTGTCGGGTGCTCGTTCTCATCTGCGTGCAACAACGCCGTGTAGTCTTGCCCGCCGTAAAACACCCCCACTATCGATACCGTTTTGAAGTCAGGCTTCACTCTGAAAGCAATAACGGTGCTGCGACGACAGTGAGTGATGCGCAAGTCTTTCAGCAGGTCGTCACGGCGCATGCCACGCAAGGGAAACAGGGCAAGGCTTTCACAGTAGCTGATGAGGTTATCGATAAAACGTGCCGCTACAGGAGGGGAGCCGACATCGCTGATGTAATCCTCGAGGGCATCGAGTTGCACCAGGACCTGGGGCGAAAAAACTACCGAGTAGCTCACGCTTCCCGTGTGCCTTTGCGCTGACGTCTGGCGGCCATCTGTTCGCGGACCTGTTCTGGCGATAACCCAAGCTCAGGCTTGGCCTCAAGGGCGGTCGCTGCTGGGATGACTTCGTCTCTGAGCCAATCTTCCATGGCACGATCACGCGCCAGCAACGCCCGCAGGCCGTCGCGAATCACTTCACTTTCGCTGGCATATTCGCCAGCAGCCACCTTGGCTTTGACCAGGGCAGCCATTTCAAGGGGCAAGGTGATGCTCATTTGCTGGGTTGAGCGCATGGGGTTATCCGCCAGAGGTGAGTAGGATTCAATCCTACTCGACCATTGACGCGATGCAAGAAGCAACTGATCGATGCCGATGCCCGGCGCCTCGTCGTCCATCCAGAAGGGGTAGGTTTCCATGAGTTGCTACGTCTCCAGTTGTGTAGGTCAGGCCCCAAGTATTGACCCGTTTTGGCGATCGCGTGGCCGCAGGCGGCCGATAACCTGCTGATATGTATGACTTCATATGTGTAACAGGATGATCTCGGCAAACCGTCTCGGCACACATGGCGTCCCACCGGCTCCCATACGATAATGCTCGTCACCTCGACCACCTTTGGCCTGCCTCCCGTGATCATCAACTTCGACCTCAACGACCTCCAAGCCTTCCGCGCCGTGGTGGACAAGGGCAGTTTTCGTGGCGCTGCCGAGGCTATCCGTATCTCGCAACCGGCCCTCAGCCGGCGTATCGAAAAGCTTGAATCCGCGCTGGATGTAAAGTTGTTCGAGCGCACCACGCGGCGGGTCAGCCTGACCATGGTCGGTCGTGCCTTCTTGCCCCAGGTGGAGCGAATGCTCGATGATCTGGACATCGCCTTGATGGGCATCAGCAACGTCGCGTCCACACGCATGGGCAACGTCACCATCGCCTGTGTGCCGTCTACCGCGTATTACTTCATGCCCCACGTGATCTCCGAATTCCACAAGCTGTATCCGAAGATTCGCCTGCGGGTGCTGGATGCCAGTGCCGGCGAGGTGTGCAATGCGGTGGCCAGCGGCGAGGCAGACTTTGGCGTGAGTTTCAGCGGCAGCCTGGCCGATGAGGTGGAATTCGAGTTGCTGCTGCAGGAGCGCTACGTGCTGGCCTGTCGGCGTGATCACCCTCTGGCTGCGCGTGACAGCGTGAGCTGGACCGAGGCTTATGAGCATGACTACATTGAGGTGGACAAGACGTCGGGCAATCGCTTCCTGCTCGACCAGGCGCTGCGTGGCGTGCGGGTGAAAAAGCCGAGTATCTGCGAGACCCACCATGTGACCACGATGATCGGGCTGGTGGAGGCGGGGCTGGGCGTGGCGATGGTGCCGTCGATTGCGATGCCGGCGCACACTCACCCGATTCTGGTCAGTGTGCCGCTGGTGGAGCCCCAGGTGCTGCGCAATGTGGGCTTGATCAAGCGCCGCGGGCGGACATTGCCACCGGCGGCGCTGGAGTTGGAGCGACTGGTACGGGAGATGCCGTTCCGGTCAGCGTGACACCGAGTCCAGGCCGGTGGATTGCACCTCCGGCTGGGCCTCGGGCGATGCCATGAACTGCAACAGCGCCTTGGCCTGCTCCGGGTGTTCGGCGTTCACCGGAATGCCCGCGGCAAAGCGCGTCACCGACTGCACGTCTTCCGGGATTTTGCCCACAAACGTTACACCCTTGACTGGCAACAACTCCGCCACTTGCTGCAAGCCGACCTCATAATCGCCCTTGGCCACCTGCTCGCCCACCGGCACGCGTTCGATCATGGTGCCCTTGGCCGGCATGCCGAGTTTCTTGAACAATTGCTTCTCGACATACACGCCGCTGGCGCTATCTGAATAGGCCACCGACTTGGCTTGGCTCAGCACAGCCTTGAGCTCGGCATCGGTATTGATCGAAGGTTTGGCCGCACCTTCCTTCACCACCAGGCCGATCCGCGAGTCCGCCAATTCCACGCGGGAGGCGGGGTCGACTTTGCCTTGTTTGATCAGTTCATCCAGGGCATAGCCGACCATGATCACCACGTCGGCGTGTTCGCCACGGGCCAGGCGGTTGGGAATCGCTTCCGGCGCCTTGCCCATGGACGGGCCAAGGATGGTGTCGAGGGTGTCACCGCTTTGCTCGGCGTATTGCGGGCCGAGCAATTTATACGCGGCGGTGAAGCCGCCCGAGGTCATGACCTTGAGTTGTTCGGCCTGGGCGGTCAGCGCCAGGGTGCCGAGGACGACAGCAGTGAGGGTCTTGAACAGCGGTTTCATTGCGCAGCCTCCTGCATGACTTGGCCACGGGTATTGGCGCGGCGATACAACGCCAGGGTCGAACACAATGCACACAGCGCGGCGAAGATCATCCAATACGCAGGTGAAGCCTTGTCTTCAGTGATGTGAATGAACCAGGTGGAGATCGCCGGGGTAAAGCCACCGAACACTGCTGTCGCCAGGCTGTAGGCCAGGGAGAAACCCGCCACACGCACTTCCACCGGCATGATTTCAGTCAACGCCGGGATCATCGCGCCGTTATACATGCCATACAGGAACGAGAACCACAGCAGGGTTTCCAGCATGTGCGCAAAGCTTGGTGCGTTGACCACGTAGGACAATGCCGGATAAGCCGTAAGGACAGTCAGCACCGTCATGGCGATCAGCACTGGTTTGCGGCCGAAGCGGTCGCTTAACGTGCCGCCGATCGGCAGCCAGAAAAAGTTCGAGATCGCGACCAGCAAGGTCACCAGCAAGGCGTCCGAGGTGCTCAGGTGCAACACGGTTTTACCGAAAGTCGGTGCGTACACGGTGATCAGGTAGAACGCGGTGGTGGTCATGGCCACCATCAGCATGCCGCCGATGACCACGGTCCAGTTCTTCACCAGGGTCGCCATCACTTCACGCATGGTTGGGCGATGCTTGCGGTTGGCGAACTCTTCGGTTTCCTGCAGGTTGCGACGCAACACAAAGATAAACGGAATGATCACGCAACCGACGGCAAACGGAATCCGCCAGCCCCAATCGGCCACCACCGTAGGTTCCATCCATACGTTCAGGCCATAACCCAGGGCCGCGGCGACGACGATGGAGATCTGTTGGCTGCCCGACTGCCAGCTGGTGTAGAAGCCTTTACGGCCCGGCGTGGCCATTTCGGACAGGTACACCGACACGCCACCCAGCTCCGCGCCGGCCGAGAAGCCTTGCAGCAGGCGCCCCAACAGCACCAGAAACGGCGCCCATAGGCCGATGGTCTGATAACTCGGCACCAGTACGATCAGCAGCGTACCGCTGGCCATGATCGACAGGGTCACGATCAAGCCTTTGCGACGGCCCACGTCATCGATGTAGGCACCCAGAATGATCGCGCCCAATGGACGCATCAGGAAGCCCGCGCCGAACACGGCGAAGGTCATCATTAATGACGCAAACTCATTAGCGGCCGGGAAGAACGCGGCAGCGATATAGGTGGCGTAGAAACCGAACAGAAAGAAGTCGAACTGTTCGAGGAAATTGCCCGAAGTAACGCGCAATACCGCGCCTACTTTCGAGGGGGCAGCCGCAGGCCGGGAAGGGGTCGTCATGGTTTTGTGTCTCCAGCGTTCTTTTTAAAGTGCTTGTTTCGCTTAAGACTTGGGATAGTGGCTGACACATTTAGAAATGATAAGTGACTAATTTGGATGAATTGATGCGTATTGGCTATCAATCTGGGCCGGCTTCAAAACAGCCTGCTGTGTTCTATGCTTGAAGCTGTGTCCAATTCTTATGGGCGGAGACGTTATGGGGAACGAACAGAAGCAGCACAATGAGCCGGAGCGTGAAGAACCCCGGCGGCAGCGCGAAGACGAAAAGCCGCAAACCTGGAAGCACCCGGACGACGGCACAGAGCTTTCCGAGCGTGACCAGGAGCGTCCGCTCAAGCCTTGATCATCGGGTGAAACGCGGTCTAAATGTGGGAGCGGGCTTGCTCGCGAAGGCGGTGTGTCAGTCAATGAATCTTTAACTGAACCACCGCTATCGCAGGCAAGCCAGCTCCCACATTTAATAAGCGGTGCCGGTCCGTTACCGACCAGGTGTAGAGAGGGGAAACAGGCTATTGAGGGTATCGAGCAAGCGCGCCAGGTAGATCGGCTTGCGAAACAAGTCCAGCACCTGCAAGCGCAGCATATCGCTGACATCGTCCATTTCTGCATGGCCAGACATCACGATCACAGGCAAATGCGAGCGTGAGGTATGTTCGCGCAGGCGTTTGATCAAGGAGATACCGCTTTCCTCGGGCATGCGCAGATCGGTGATGACCAGGGCGATATCAGGGTGAAGTGTCAATTCTTGCAAGGCGAAGGTGACGGAGGTCGCAGTAAAACAGACGAATCCCTCGTTTTCGAGGGATTCGGCCAACTCCACCAGCGCATCCTCCTCGTCGTCCACCAATAGGATTTGTTGGCGGGATGACGAAGGGTGGGTCATGGGCGGTACCTGATAAAAATAATCACCAGAACGAAAGAATACCGCAATGACTGCTAAGTCGCCGCTGGCAGCGCATCGGACACTTGCTCGAAGATGCCTTTTATCTTATCGCCAAGCCCAGTACCAATGCCGACGATAACCAACGCAACTATCGCGACAATAATCACATATTCAATAGCCGACGCCCCATCTCTGCGACGCAGGAATAACTGAGCGTGAACGTAAAATTTCAAGAACAGGTCAAGGATCATGTTGAGATCTCCTTCATGCGCCACAAAGCGCCGATACAGCTGGCCCGCACAATGATTGCCGTGTGCCACTAGAGCATTGTCAACAAATTTAACACTCACAACTGTAAGAATGAATTAATCATAAAGTATTAGTCGCCTCATGCGCCCTGTAAGTCCGTTGTTTAAAGGCCCGATTCTAAAAACATCGATAAATTTTTCATTCGGTAATGGCATTTCGTCCTAGCTGAGCTACCTTCAAATAGCCAAATCGTTAGTTGTTCATCACAGCCCAGTTGCGAATTTAACTCGTTTGGTTTAGCGAGAATAAAAGCAGTGCAACAGGATAGGGAGAGCCGTCATGAACAGTCGCATCAGCATGGTCCTGGCTGGCTTGCTGCTTATCGGAGCCTTGGTTGCAGGGTATTGGGGCCTGGTGCTGAGTCGTCCGCCTGCACCCGCCGTAGCACCCTCGCCAGAACCTGTCATTTCCGTTGAAAAAACCGTTGCTGTTGTAGAAGACCAGACCCGCCAGCCCGTCGTCGTGCTGGTGCACGCGGTTGCGCCTTTTGTGCCCCTCACCGCTGCCGATGTGGCTGTGGAAAAGCTGCGCACCGTGCCGGCTGGCAGCCTGACCAGCGTCGACCAGGCCATCGGCCGTACGCCCTTGCGGGCCCTGGGTGCCGGCACCTGGCTCAATGATGAAAGCTTCACCGCCGGTGGCCCCCTGGCCCGCATGATTCGTGCAAATGAACGCGCGCTGGCCGTCGCCGTCGATGAGGTCATCGGTGCCGGTGGGCAACTGAGCCCCGGCGATTACGTCGATGTCTTGCTGTTCTTGCGCCAGGACAATGCCAATGCCGAGCAATCGGCGCAGGTGGTCATCCCGGCGATTCGCCTGCTCAGCGTCGGCGACCAGTTGGGACTGGCCAACGACGGCACCCCGGCCGTACCGCCACCCGCCACCGCCGAAGAACGCGCCCAGGCCGCCCAACGCCGCACCGCCGCGCGCAGTGTGGTGCTGGCGGTACCCGAACCGTTGCTGAGTCGGCTGATGCTCGCCTCCCAAGCCGGCACGCTACGCCTGGCCGTGCGCAGTGCCGACGAACAATTGCTCAGCCGCTACTGGGCTGGCGAAAGCGACACCCCGGACAAGGTGCAAAGCGCCAATCGCGACCTCTACCAATTCACCCAATTGGCCCTCAGCGGCCCGCCGAAAAAAATCACCCCCGCAGTTGCCGACACCGGCCAGCGTCGGGGCGTCGAAGTGATTCGCGGCGCGGCGGCGGCACAACCTACCCCCTGATTGAACAAGGATGCCTTGAATGAGCCAACGCTACGCTCAATTGGCCTTGGCCTTGATGCTGCCGTGCCTGCCCCTGGGCATGGCGATGGGCGCATCGGGCAGCTGCAACGCCCTGGGCCAACTGCCCGCTGTGATCGAGGTGGGCGAAGGCTTGCAGACCGAGCTGCAATCGCCGGTAGCGATTACGCGCCTGGCTATCGGCGACCCGAAAATCGCCGATGTGCGGGTCAACGGCGACCGCCACTTCCTGCTCACCGGCGTTGGCAGCGGAGCCACCAGCCTGATGGTGTGGACCGGCTGCTCGACCACGCCGCGCCAGAGCATGGTGTTCGTCAAAGGCAAGGCTACCTCGGCGCTGACCAGCCAATCGCTGTCGCCCTCCGAAGACCCGACGCTGCCCAGCCAGGTGCAGACCGATATCCGCTTCGTCGAAGTCAGCCGCACCAAACTCAAGGAAGCCAGCACCAAGATCCTCGGCATGGGTAAAAACTTCTTCCTCGGCAGCCCCGACTTGCTGTCCCCGTCAGAGGGCATCTTCAAATTGCCGGTGAGCGCCGACAACTTCAACATCGGATTTGGCGGTGGCCGGGTCAAGGCACTGATCAACGCCCTGGAAAGCAGCGGCTTCGCCTATACCCTGGCGCGCCCGAGCCTGGTGGCCATGAGCGGCCAGAGCGCGACCTTCCTGGCCGGCGGCGAAGTGCCGATCCCGGTGCCCTCTGCCGGCAGCGATACCATCACCATTGAGTACAAGGAATTCGGCATTCGCCTGACGCTGACGCCCACGGTCATCGACCACAACCGCATCGCCCTGAAAGTCGCCCCGGAAGTCAGCGAGCTGGATTACAACAATGCAATCCGCATCGAAGGCATTCAAGTGCCGGCCCTGACCGTGCGACGTACCGACACCAGCGTGTCACTGGCCGATGGCGAAAGCTTCGTGATCAGTGGCCTGATCAGCAGTACCAACCGCTCCACCATCGCCAAGCTTCCGGGCCTGGGCGATATCCCGATCCTTGGTGCGTTTTTCCGCGACTCCAATATCCAGAGCGAAGAGAAAGAGCTGCTGATGATTGTCACGCCGCACCTCGTCCAGCCACTGGCCGCCAATGCGCAGTTGCCGTCGCTGCCCGGCGAAAAACTGCGCACCTATGACCCGAACTGGTTCCGCCTGTTCTTCCTGGAAAACGGCAACTTCGACCGTCGCAGTGGACTTTCCCAATGAGCGATAGCCTGAGCCAGACCTTCCTGGCAATCACCCGCAACAGCACCGACCTGGAATGGCTCCAGGGCGCGCTGGCACCCCTTGGCCAAGTGATCAGTGTGGGCGGCGGCAGCCTGGATGAATTGCTGGCACTGGTGGACGTGACCTTCGCCAACCTGGTGTTCGTGGGTCTGGACCGTGAACACCTGGTGGCCCAGAGCGCCTTGATCGAAGGCGCCCTGGAAGCCAAGCCGATGTTGGCGGTGGTGGCCTTGGGCGACGGCATGGACAACCAGTTGGTACTCAACGCCATGCGTGCCGGTGCGCGGGATTTTGTCGCCTATGGTTCACGCTCCAGCGAAGTGGCCGGGCTGGTGCGGCGCCTGAGCAAGCGCTTGCCGCCCACCGCGCCGAACGCCCATCTCGGCGGCCTCACCGTACTCTACGGTGCCCAGGGCAATACCGATGGCGCCCTGCTGGCGAGCCACCTGGCGATGGTGGTGCAAAAGAGTGGCCAGCAGACGCTGATGCTCGATCTTGGCCTGCCCAGGGGTGACAGCCTGGCGCTGCTGGGCCTGGACAGCACCTTCAACTTCGGCGACGCCTTGCGCCACCTGCGCCGCCTCGACGCCACGCTGATCAACAGCGCGTTCACCAGCACCGACGACGGCCTGCGGATCCTTGCCTACGCCGCCAGCGATGAACCCTTGGAAATAACCAGCGCCGCCGAGCTGTACATGTTGCTCAGCGCCTTGCGCCAGCACTTCCAGCACATCGTGGTCAACCTCACCGGGCAAGCGGACAGCGAAGCCCTGCGCACCTTTGTCAGCCACTGCGACAAGCTGCTGTGGTGCACCGACCAGGGCGTGCTCGATTGTCGGCGTAACCTGGCGGTGCTGAACCTGTGGCGCGAAAAAGGCATGAAACTCGACCATGCCAAGCTGCTCGTCGATCGCTACATCAAAGGCTGTGCCCCCGACACCGAAGCCCTGGAAAAAAGCTTCGGCCTGGAGTGCATCGCCGTGCTGCCCTTGAGCCCCGAAGTGCGCCTGAACGCCAAGAACCAGGGGCAAAGCCTGTTCACCCTGGCCCCCCGCGAAGCCTTGACCCAAGCCCTGCGCCACCTGGGTGAGCGTCTGGCCAAACGCTCCGAAGGCCTGGATAAACCTTCGACACGCTGGTTCGAACGCCTGCTGGGGGCGAGTCGATGAACGGCGAAAAACTCTTCGGCGCCCCGGCCCGTGGAAGCGCCGCGCACAACGACCACGACGGCCTGAAACTGGTGCTGCATCGCTACATCATTGATGCCATCGAAGAGTCGGGCCAGAACCTGCTGGAAGGTTCGCGCCAATCCCTGGCGCAATTTGTCATCGACAAAGTGGCCGAATACATCACGCGCATGCACCTGGCCATCTCGCGCTATGAGATGGAGCGCCTGGCCGAGGAAATCGTCGATGAGCTGACCGGCTTCGGCCCGCTGGAAGTGCTGCTGCGCGATGTGTCGATCACCGAGATCCTGGTCAACGGCCCACACCGGGTGTTTATCGAGCGTGACGGAGTACTCCACCAGAGCGACCTGCGTTTTATCGACGCGCACCATGTCGAGCGCGTGATGCAGCGGATTCTCGCGCCCCTTGGAAGGCGCCTGGATGAGTCGTCGCCGATGGTCGATGCGCGCTTGCCGGATGGCAGCCGGGTCAATGCGATCATCCCGCCGATTGCCCTGGATGGCCCCTGCCTGTCGATCCGTAAGTTTCGCAAGGACATGCTCAAGAGCAGCGACCTGGTGGCGATGCAGACCATCGACCACAACATCTTCGAGTTCTTCCAGGAAGCGGTGGGCAAGCGCTGCAACATCCTCATCAGTGGCGGCACCGGCACCGGCAAGACCACGCTGCTCAATATCCTCAGCCAATTGATCAACCCCCACGAACGCCTGGTCACCATCGAAGACGTGGCCGAGCTGCAACTGGGCCACCCCCACGTGGTGCGCCTGGAAACCCGCCCGCCCAATGCCGAGGGGCATGGCGAGGTCAAGGCCAGCGACCTGATTCGCAACGCCCTGCGGATGCGCCCGGACCGCATCATCCTTGGCGAGATCCGTGGCGTCGAAGTGCTCGACGTGATGACGGCCATGAACACCGGCCATGACGGTTCCATGAGCACCGTACACGCCAACAATGCCCAGGACGCGCTACTGCGCCTGGAAACCCTGGTGGGCCTGACCGGCCGTGTGGTGGCGGAGAAAACCCTGCGGCAGATGATCTGCGCCGCACTGGATGTGGTGATCCAACTGACGCGCCTGCCCGATGGGCGCCGTTGCGTCAGCGAGGTGGTGGAAGTGGTGGGCGTGCGCGACGACGTGTATGTCACCAACACCCTGTTCCGCCTCGACCGCCGTACCGGTTTTGGCTTCCTGCGCGAAGCGCTCAACCCGGCCGGCGACAAGCTGCGGCGTGAATCGGCATTGCCGTTGTAGAGAGGGCTTATGACCGGACTTGTCTTGCTGCTCATTTGTATCCTGCTGATCAGCCTGTCCGTCTGGCTGTTCCAGCAAGGGCTGCGCCAGGCCGGTACCGATCGGGTGTTGGAGCGCCTCTCCGATGGCCAGCCGGTAGCCCAGGAGCCGAACGGCAGCTGGGTCGCGCTGGAGCGCATGTTCCAGCGCGCCGGCCTGGGCAAGCCCACCGATCGCCTGGGGTTGTGGCTGAGTAGCTGGGCGGTGGGCATGTTGCTGGGTTACTTGCTGGCCGGCGGGCTGGGCCTGTTGGGGATGCTGATCCTGCCGCCGCTGCTGCTGCGTGTGTTTATCGCCTGGCGCTACCAACGGCGAGTGCAGCGCATGATCGAACAATTACCCCAACTACTGGACCACAGCGTGCGCAGCCTCAAGTCTGGGCGCACCCTGGCGGACGCTGTGCTGGGCGCGATCGACAGCGCCGAAGCGCCGCTCAAACAGGCGATGAGCCGCATCCAGCGTAACGTGCAAATGGGCGTGAGCCTGCCGGAGTCGGTCAGCGACTTTGCCGAGTTTTACGAACGCGATGAGTTCCGCCTGTTTGCCCTGGGCCTGAAGGTCAACCACCGCTACGGCGGCAACGCCAGCGAACTGCTGGAAAACCTGATCAAGATGATCCGCGAGCGCGAACAGGGTGCGCGCCAACTCAAGGCCATGACTGGCGAAACGCGCATGACCGCCTATGTGCTGGCGGGCTTGCCTATCGTCATGGTCGGCTACTTCCTGATGGTCAACCCGGGCTACCTGATGAGCATGTGGAATGACGGTACCGGGCGCTACCTGCTGCTGGCCGCAGTGGCGCTCGACATCACGGGCACCTTCGTCATGTGGCGCATGTTGCGGAGTATTTGAGATGGCCATCCTGATCTGCATCCTGTTGTCGCTCGCCGCCGTCGCCTTGATCGTCGGCAACCTGCTGGAGCAAAGACGCCGTCAACGCCTGGTCAGCCAACGCCTGCAAGGCCAACTGACCCGCGAGGACAAGCTTGGCAGCCTGATGCGCCAATTGGGCGCCAGCGCCGTAGCCCAGCGCTCGGTCAGCCTGGACAACGAAACCCAGACCCTGCTCAACCGCGTCGGCTGGCGCAAATCCAACCAGCGCTCCATGTTTGCTGCCTGCCAGATCGGCGTGCCCATCGTGCTGCTGGGCTTGACCCTGCTCGGCCAGCAACTGCTGTTCCCCCATGCCGGCTCGCCCTGGATTGCCCCGGCGATTGCCCTGGGCATCGGTTACCTGCTGCCCAAACGCATCCTGGCCCTCAGCGCGAAATACCGCCAGGAGCGCATCGCTCGAGAAATTTCCACCTTCATTCCGTTGCTGCGCATCCTGTTCGAATCCGGCATGGCGGTTGAGCAATCACTGCGGGTGTTGAGCACCGAAGCCCAGCGCCTGCTGCCAGACCTGACCCATGAACTGCGCCTGGTCTTGGTAAGGGTCGACTCAGGCCTGGAACTGTCCGAAGAGCTGGGCAAGACCGCACGCCTGCTGGCCGTGGATGAGTTCACCGACACCTGCATCATCCTTCAGCAGTTGATCCACCAAGGCGGCGGCGCGATGAAATCCTTGCTGGCCCTCAAGCAGTTGCTCGACGACCGCCGCCTGACCCGCCTGCAGGAATACATCTCGAAGATGTCCGCGAAGATGTCCGTGGTGATGATGGTGTTCCTGTTTCCCGCCTTGCTGATCGTGCTGGGGGGGCCGGCCATGATCGCCATCTCCCGAGCCTTGAATAACTTTTGAGGAGCCTGCCATGAAACCACTGATCGTCGCCTTGAGCCTGCTGATGCTGGGCGGTTGTGCCAGCAATGGCCAGGTTCCGTGGGCCGGGTTACTGGCGCCGGGCAGTTGCCCCAAGCCCAGCTCGGACCAGGAGCTGTCGCTGAACCTGGCCGATGACATGGCCAACGAAGGCAAGCTGCACGCCAGCCTCGCCAACCTGCAGAACCTGCCCAGCGCCCTGCCCCAGGTTCGTCAACGCCAGGCCCGTGCCTATCGCTTGCTAGGCCGTCCTGACGCCGAGCCGTTGTACCGCAGCCTGCTGGGCACCTGCCTGGCCGCCGACGGTGAGCACGGCCTGGGGCAACTGGCGTCGGCCAAGGGCGACAACGGCCAGGCCATGGCTCACCTGCAACGTGCGGCACGGCTGGCGCCTACCGACGAAAAAATCCGCAATGACCTGGGCGTGGTGTACCTCGACCAACGGCGCCTGGACGACGCACGCTTTGAATTCATGACCGCCATCGAGCTCAAGCAGAGCGATCAATTGGCGGCGGTCAACCTGGTGACCCTGCTGATCTATCAGGACAACTGGGAGCAAGCGGCGAAAGTGGTCGGCCAACTCGGCTTGAGTCCCGATCAGGTGACTCGGGCCCAGGCACGGGCGCAACACCTCAAGGACGCTGGCACGGCACCGCAGCGTCCAGTCAAGGATCAGGTAGCGGCGGTCAGCGACACGCTGCCGGCCTCTGTGAAATAGGGAGTCAATGATGAAATTCCTCCACCTCGCTGGCGTTGCCTGCCTGGCCCTACCCCTCCTCGCTTCGGCCATCGAAGCGGGGCCGTCTTCACCCCGGCAGGCAGAAACGGAAAACTGGATGGCGCTGCAACTGAGCGGCCGCGCAGCCTCGGCCAACCCGCAAAAAACCACGCCGGCAGAACGCGAACAAGCGCTCAAGCGCTGGCTGGACAGCAACAAGCATCCGATTCCGGAGTTTTTTGATCAGAAAGTAGGCGGCACTGCGCAGAGCGGCAAATAACCCCTGTAGGAGCGAGCTTGCTCGCGAAGAACGTCAACGATAACGCGTGCATCCTGGGGTAACGCGGTGTCTTGGCGTTTTTCGCGAGCAAGCTCGCTCCTACAGTAGGGCGGTGCTAGTGCGCCGTCACCCGCTGGCGCATCGCCGAGTTGTTCGGTGACAACGCCAGCGCCAACTGCGTGCGGTTGTGCATATGGGTCAGCCGCAATACCTGGGACACATACAGCTTGACCGTGTTCTCGGTGATCCCCAGCTCACAGGCAATCTGATAGTTGGTCTGACCCTTGCCCACCAGGCGGGCCACATCCAATTGGCGCGGTGACAGCTGATTGAAGATCGCCGGAATCTCCAACGAACCGGCTTCATCGGTCGATGGGGCCCCGTCATGGTCCTGGGGCGTCGGGTTGCGGCGCACCTTGTCCAAGTCCATATACAAGTCGTTGATGGATTCGGACAGGTACTGCAACTTCTGGTTGAGCGTGCCCAACTGCAGGTCTTTCTGCCGCTCCTCCAATGCCGCTTCCTGGCGCTTGAGGCCCTCGAGCAATTCATCGAGGTTGATCGGCTTCTGGTAGTAATCGGCGATGCCCGCCCGCAGCGCCTTGATCACATCCTGCTTGTCGGCGCGACCGGTGAGCATGATCGCTTCGAACGCACGATGTTTGCCGGCGATCCGCTGCAGCGCCTGGACCAGTTCGATGCCGTCCATGTCCGGCATATGCAGGTCACACAGCACTAAACCAATCTGAAGGTCTTCGCCAAAACGCTGGACAGCTTGCTGGCTGGACTCGCACGGGACACAACGGTACCCGCTGCTTTCAAGAAATTCACAGAGCTCCTCTACGATTAATGGTTGATCGTCGACTACGAGCACTTTTACTGCAGACGTAAGCTTGTTCACGCGCTACTCCATGCCTGGCAAGCCAAATGATGACCTATCCCTTCTGACGAAAATTCCTACACAACTACTCATTAAACGTAGACGTACTTTCCGACTATGTACATAGCATTAATCAACTCGTGCGACTGATGGATCCAAAGCCAGCCGCCGGCAAAACCTGTCAAAACGAAGGGCGCAAAAGGCTGCTTTGTTGACACCTGCGCCTTACGCTCGACACGGCACGAGCTAAGCCATTGATGCATAAGTGTCCAGGCCACCATGGCGATGCCGGCACCGATCAACGACCCCAGCAGGTACTCGATATTGGAGGCCAGCCCCAAGGCGGCTAGCAACTTCACATCCCCCGCGCCAAAGCGGCCCAACGCATAGCCCGGCAAGGTCAGCACCAGCGCCAAAGCCAAGGCCAGGCCACCCTCGCTACGGGGCGCGCCCAGCCAGGTCGACCCCGCCCACAACAGGTAGATCAACGCCAGCAGCCCGACGCCCAGGGTCAGCGTATTGGCAATTTGGCGCTGGCGAATATCCTGCACGGCACATACGCCCAACCACAGCACAATCACTAGCGTCTGGATCACGTAAAAAACATCCCTTTTGGCTGAATGATTCTATGCTGATATCAAGTACTCGCCTCAGGGTAGACGCAGTCATGAAATCGAGCCTCCCGAGAAAGCAAAAAGGTGCTGCGGCGATCGAGTTTGCCTTGGTCTTCGTGATTTTTTTTGCGGTGTTCTACGGCATGCTCAGCTACAGCTTGCCGCTGCTGTTGATGCAGTCATTTCACCAGGCGGCCGCCGAGGGGGTACGCCGCAGTGTGTCCCTGGACCCAATCACTGCAGGTTCAGGCTATTCGGCCCTGGTTGTGCAACGCGCCAAGGAGGCGACTCAGGCCCAGTTGAACTGGATTCCCAGTTCCTTGAATTTCTTGCCCGGCTATATCACCGCCACCTACACCAATAATTTGCTGACGGTGAAGATCACCTACCCCTCGGCCAATATCAAAGCGGTCTTGCCGGCCCTGGTATTGCCCGGGGTGGGCACCGTACCGAACCTGCCCACCCACCTCACTGCTACCTCGAGCCTTCAGTTTTGACGACGGGGGATAAATTGTTCGCACGCCTGCGCGGGCGCACCAGCGCCCTGGCCTTGGACGCGCCAGCAACACCCGCGCCGGGCCTGCAAGTGCAATTGGACAACCTGGGGCGGGTGCTGAACATCTCAGGCACCTTGAGGCCTTTGCTTGCCCAGCATCTTGCCAACGCGCCCAACCCACCCTTGCAGACCTTGCTGTGTGCCGACAGCGCGCGGAGTGTCGAGGGCACGCCGCAGGAGTGGCAACGGCACGGCCTGGACCTCGACTTCCAGGGCGCTGCCGGCCAGGCCCTGCATACCCGCGGCTGGATCGAGCCGGAGGGCGACGGCTGGGCCCTGCACCTGCTGGACATCACTGACCTGCTGGCCGACCGGTTACGGGTGCAGCAACGCGAGCAGAACCACCAACTCGCCGCCCTGATGAGCGAACAGCTGCGCGTGTGCAGCCTCAACCGCCTGCCCCAGGTGTTCAGCGAACACCTGCGCAGCGTGGCCCAGCGCTGGCGCATCCCTTGCGTCGCCATGGCACTGCTCGACGAAGATGACCAGGGCTGGCGCATCTACAGCCAATACACCGCCCACGACGCCCCGGCCTTATGGCAAACCGGGCAGCACCTGGGCACCAGCCTGGACAGCATCAACGGCAACACGCCACTGAGCCTGGACGTTGCCCAGGGCCGCAGCGACAACCCGCGCTTGCACAGTGTATTTGGCAATGCCGACGGCTTCCTGGTGCCGTACCGCGACAGCCATGGCGCCGCCGCGTGGCTGCTGTGTGGTTTTTATAACGGCCAGGCATCCCACACCGGCGAGCGTGACTGGCTGAACCTGTGCGCAGCACTCGCCGCGCCGCTGCTGGGCCGCCTGCGCGAACAGCGTCACTACCAGCAACTGGAACGGGTAGAAGCCCTGCAAGGCCTGCTCGGCACTGGCTGGTGGGAACTGTTGCCCGCCACCCAGGAGATCCAACTGGCGCCACAATTGCTGCGCAACCTGAGCCTGGACGAAGGCCCCACCCGCCAACCTCTCGGCACCTGGCTCGAACTTATCCACCCCGCCGACCGCCAGGCCCTCAACAGCCGCCTGCAAGACCTGCAGGCCCTGGGCAAGCCACTGCTGACCAGCGTGCGCCTGCAACGCACCGAGTCCGAGCAGTCGCCCCTGTGGTACCGCATACAAGGCCAAGTGCTGGGCGCCGGCAATGAACGGCGCTGGATCGGCTTCATGCTCGACATCAGCGACATCCAGAACCAGCAACTGCAAGCCGCCGCCGCCCATGCGCGCCTGGACAACCTGATCGCCAGCTCACCGGCCGTCATCTATGTGCAGCGCTACGTCAACGGCGCGCTGCACCCGGCGTTTTTCAGCGCCAGCCTGTTGCCGCTGCTGGGCTGGACCTTGGCCGATTGCAACCACGATACCCTGGCGGCGCTGATCCCCCCCGACGACCGAGAACGCTACTTCGAACGCACCCGCCAACTGCTGCGCGAAGGCAACGTGCGCGGCCGCTACCGCCTGCGCGACAAACAAGGCCACTACCACTGGCTGCTCGACGAAGCCAAGCTTTTGCGCGACGACCTCGGCCTGCCGGTGGAAGCCGTGGGCCTGTGGCTGGACGTCACCGAAGCGACCCTGGCCGCCGAACAGGTACGCCAGAGCGAGGAGCGCTACCGCATCCTGGTGGAAGACTCGCCAGCGATGATCTGTCGCTACCGCCCCGACCTGATCCTCACCTTCGGCAACACGCCGCTGGCCAATTACCTGGAGTGTCGGCCCGACCAATTGCCAGGCATCGACCTGGGCCAGTGGCTGTCGGATGAACAACGCGCCGCCTTTGTGCAGCGCATTCAGCAACTGACCCCGGAACTCCCGGTGAGCACCGCGGAAATCAGCCTGCAACTGCCGGGGCGCGAACATGCCTGGTGGGTGTGGTCGGACCGTGGCGTCTTCGATGAACAAGGCGCCCTGATCGAAGTGCAGGCCGTGGGCCGCGACAACACCGAAGTACGCCGCTCCCAGCAACAGCTGACCCAAAGCGCGAAAATGGCCACCCTCGGCGAAATGGCCACCGGCCTGGCCCATGAGATCAACCAACCGCTGAACGTGATGCACATGGCCGTCGTCAACGTGCTCAAGCGCCTGGGCAATGGCGATGTGCAAATCGACTACCTCACGGAAAAACTCCAGCGCATCGACGCCCAGGTGCAACGCGCGGCACGGGTGGTCGACCACATGCGCGTGTTCGGCCGCCGCTCGGAAATCGAGCAGCAACCGTTCGACCCGGCGCAGGCACTGGAGGGCACTCTGTCCCTGCTCAGCGAAGGCTTGCGCGGCAAAGGTGTGGACGTGCGCATCAGCCCTGCGGACTTCTCGGTGCAGGTCAAAGGCTATGTTGACCAGTTGGAACAGGTGCTGATCAACCTGATGGTCAATGCCCGCGACGCATTACTCAGCCAGCGAGAAAAAGACCCTGCCCTGCGCCCCTGGATTGCCCTGCACAGCGAGCACGACAGCCGCCATGTGCGTATCTGGGTCGAAGACAACGCCGGCGGGATAGACCCGCGCTTGCTGGAGCGGATTTTCGAGCCATTCTTTACCACCAAGCCGATAGGTGTCGGCACCGGGCTGGGGCTCTCGGTGAGCTATGGGATTGTGGAAAATATGGGTGGGCGCCTGAGTGTCAGCAATGGCGAGGCTGGTGCGAAATTTTGCGTCGAGTTGCCCATCGTGCAGGCCTAAATCACCGCCCCCGGTGTCAGGGTAGTTGTCGTGTCCCCCGCCTTTTGAAAAGCATTCCGGGTGGCGGCAAGAGTATGGTCATGCATTTTTACTCAGTTGAACGCCGAGGGCTGCCACCGCTACCATCGACATTTTTCAGCCTCAAAGTGAGGCAATTCAAAAACCTCAGCGCGAACGTAGAAGTCGATTAATTTCATTCAAGTCGCGCTCCGTGAGCCTGCCCACAGCCGCCTTGAGGCGTAACGTAGCCAACAGAGTATCGTAGCGAGCTCGCGAAAGCTGCTGCACCGTTTCGGTGAAGCGGCTCTGAACCTCCAGCACATCAATGCTGATACGAGCACCCACTCTGTAGCCCAACTTGTTAGCCTCCAGGGCAGATTTTGCCGAGACTCTAGCTGTTTCCAACGCTTTTATTTGCGCCATACCACTGACCACCCCCTGCCAAGCTTCCCGTACTTGCAACTGCGCAACACGCTTGGCTTCCTCGTATTGAGCTTCGCTCTGGCCACTCAACGCTTGGGCCTGGCGCACTGCTGAGCTAGTGCGTCCACCACCGTACAAAGGCAAACTGACACGAAGGCCGATACTGGACGAGTCACTGCGCTCAGTACCCACGTTCGGGCGCTGCTGCATACTTTTACTAGCGACTAGATCAACTGAAGGCAAGTGATCAGCCTTACGGCTCCGCACCTCATTGCGAGCGATATCCAGGAGCAGGGCCTGTGCCTGAACTTCAAATCCGTTCTGCTCTGCCTCCCTAATCCATGAATTGATATCGGCGGGATATGGCGGTTCAAGGCTTACCCCATCGCGCAGGCCTAGTAGAGATCCAGATTGCCGTCCGATGATCCGCGCCAATCCCTGCCGGGCCAGTTCAACATCACTATTAGCCTTGATAGATGCCGCCAAAGCCCGATCGGCGCTAGCCTGCGCCTCATACACATCAGCAATGCTGACATTACCCAGTTCAAACTGTTTACGAGCACTGGCTAGTAGTTGAACATCAGCCACCTGTTGCTGGCGCAAGGTATCGAGGACCTCTTCGGTACTCAAAACCTCAAAGTAGGCGGTGGCGACACGCAGCATTAGTGTCTGTTGTGCACTGTAAAAGCGGCTGATGGCAAGGGCTGTCTGCTGGCTACCTTGCTGATACAGAATCCAATTCTTCCAGCGAAATACAGGCTGGGCCAATTGTATGCTGTAGGTCTGGTTCTGCCGGCGATGCTCTATTTCGCCCCCCTGAACCTGGTACTGGTTGCGGTTCCACAAATTCTGTGCCTGCAAGGACACCTCCGGCAGCAGGCCAGCACGCGCCTGTACAACCGTTTCCAAGCCTGCATCACGTTCAGCTTGAGCTGCCGACAGCTGTTGATCATTGAGTAGGGCATCCTCGTAAATACTTATAAGATCGTCCGCCTGAGCAGCCATAGCCCACGGCAGCATAAGCACGCCGAACAACCGCCTTAGGAGTGGCATCAGGCGGACACCGGTCCGGCAGTGAGCCTGAGGTCATCAATGATCGTGCCTTTTTCCATCCGGACAATTCGATGCGCTAAGGCAATGGTTTCTGGTCTGTGAGCAATGCTGATCCGAGTCATGGGCATGCGTTGCATGGCATGAACTACACACCGTTCGCTGTGAAGGTCCAGTTGGCTGGTGGCTTCATCCAACGCCAGAATTTTGGGTTGTTTGTACAATGCCCGTGCCAATAACACTCTTTGCCGCTGACCACCGGAAAGACCACTGCCCATCTCCGCAACCAGTGTCTGATATCCCATCGGCATCTGGCAGATGGTGTCGTGGATAAAGGCATCTCGAGCGACCTCTTCGATCTTGCCTTGATCGGCCTGTGGGGCAAAACATGCAATATTTTCTGCCAGAGAACCAGCAAACAACTGGTCCTCCTGCATTACCACACCGATCAAACTGCGTAATCCATCGATTCCAAGTTGCCGAGCCGGAACACCACCGATTAGAACCTCACCCTCGGTGGGTTGAAGCAGGCCAAGCATCAGCTTAAACAGAGTTGATTTGCCGCAACCAGAGGCCCCAACGATCGCTACAGAATCACCAGCAACAATGGTTAGTGAAAGGTTACGAATAATCCAGGGCTCGCCTTCGGCATATCGGAAAGAAACATCTCTGAATTCAAGGTTGGGCTCAATAAGCTGCACATCGATTTCCCATTGAGATGAAGGCTCAATTGGCTCTAACGCGATGTCAGCCAAGCGTTCGGCATGCAAGGACAGCATTCTGATTTCGATACCCAGATCAATCAGCTTGCTAGCTCGCCCGGTGAATTGACTCTTGTAAGCTAGAAAAGCCAGCAGCATGCCCAAAGACAAGCTGCCCTCAAGTACTGCCAGGCCGCCGACATACAGCAACAACATGCCCTCAACGCCAAAAATCAAAGTATTAAAACTGGCGAACGTCAGCAACATTTTCTGTGTAGTAACATCGCGATTTTGTACGTCTGCCATTAGGTTCTGCCAAGTGGCCAGGCGCGCAGAAGTCATGTTGAACAATTTGAGTGGAAGTACTGTGCGGATGCTTTCAAGAAAGTAAGAATTCTCCCTGGCCGCCAGTACTATTCGTTCTTCGGAGGCATTGCGCAACGGATGATAAAACGCCAGACGCAACACTGCGTAAAGCAGTACAGCCACGCCTACAATACCGGTCAACGCACCGCTGTACAGTATCATCATTGCAAGGGTAATAAGCGTGACCAGACTATCGATTACCACGGTGATCGCACCGTTGGTGAGGATATTACGAATGGCTGATAACGATTGAAACCGTGCGGTAATATCGCCTAATTGACGTTTTTCGAAGAATGGCCATGGCAGTCGCAACAAATGGCTGAACAAATTTCCAGACCACTGCAATGCCAACTGTTGATTGAGCCGTAACCCCATCCAGCCTTGTGCCATCCGCAGCACAAAATCGATCAACATCAGTAGGCAGCCGCCCATTACCGCCAGCAGCAAAAGATGCTGATCAGCAGACACTAAAGCACCGTCAACCACCCATTGCGTCACCTGAGGCGAGAGCAAGGCCACCATTTCCAGTGCCACCGCCAGGACAAAGATATTTCCCAGCGCTCGCTTGAGTCCTATTACCCGGCCAATCAGAGTCCTTAAACGCAGTCGGGGCTTGTGTTGAGCAGGAACAAACTCCGCGTTGGGTGACAACTCAAGAGCCACCCCGGTGAAGTTTCGAGAGGCTTCTTCCTGCGACAACACTTGACGTCCGCACGCCGGGTCGAGAATCACAAGACGACCTGACTGAGCCTTTATCAACACAACAAAGTGGTTCAGGTTCCAGTGCAAGATACAGGGCGTGCGAAGCTGAGGAATCTCGTCTAGCTCAAGCCGTAAGGGACGGCAGGTAAACTCCAGACTTTGGGCATAACGAATCAACTGCGCCAGGCTTGTACCCTTGATTGAAACCGCAAATCGCCGCCGCAGAGTCGCCAAATCCAGATGCAGGCCGTGCGCTGCAGCCACCATGACCAGACACGCCAGACCGCACTCTTGGCTCTCGGACTGCAAGGTCACTCGCATCATAACGGTTCCTGCTCAGACAAAACGATCAGGAAGGTTCTCAAGGTCGAATCAGTTCGAGAGTGTCCTGATGACATAGCTCGAACACCAGGGCCCGAACCTTCGCAGGATCCATTTCGGGGAGTAGTGTAAGCAGTTCGTCCAGACGAATTCCGGGTGAGTGCTCGATACTGCGCACAAGTAACAGAGCCTGTTCGTCAAGATTGACCCGCGTGCCGTTTGCGATCAGGTAGTTTTGTGCGATAGACAGGGTGCTGTTAGCTGAAAGCTGCAGACCTGTATCGTCCGGCAACTGCTTAATTCCAGAGTTCCCTAAAAGGTCGATGGCCAGCGGCGCGCCCACACGTTGAGCCGTATCAAATGCCTCCATGAAGCGTCCGTAGTGAGTCGGGTCCAGGACCATCCCTGCGAATTGCGAGGCCAACTGAGTCAAGTTCTCCCGGTCATCCTCGAACGTGCTCATGGATTTTCGGGCCGTCAGCAAGGCTGGCAGTTGCTGTTGCATTGACCACTGCACATAGTCCAGGACAACGGCTGGGAACGTGCCAATGGAGAGGTGGAAGGTTTCCTCCTCGAAAGGTAAAGGATTGTGCCACCAGCCTCTAGGTAGGTAGAGAACATCCCCTGGTTCTAGGACAAAATCCATACACGGCTCTGCAGGACAAGGGTAGTCATGCTCAAGATCTTTACTCTGTTGCATGTACAGCGGATCGCTGAAGCTTGGCTCATAAATGAACCAACGTTTGCGGCCAATCAGTTGGATGGAAAAAATATCCCGTGTATCCCAGTGCGTTTGGAAGGACGCCTGCCGGCCAAATGCTGCGTAGGCACTGCTGACGGTTTGCCTGCCCGTGAACTGAGCTACCTGTCGGGCAAACGCATGGACCTTGGGTTCATTGACGATTTTGTTTGCAATCAGAGTCGCGCCACTTTTCATGCGCTCGTAAACCGCTGATTTAATCAGTCGATGTCTGATCATCCCCACATCGTAGAAAGTTTCGACGTACTCGCTTTTTGGCACCAATCCATTGTGGAGAATTTTAAAATCATCGGATTCGACGCTACTACGCTCAATGATTTGATTGGCGTCAGTCCAGGTAAACGCCTGCGTGACTTCAAAGGCCTTCTTGATCAGCAAAGGTTTCTTGCCTTGATAATACTTAACAAAATCCGTTCTTGAAATATTGAAATCAATGATCATAGTACATCCATGATAATAATATCGAGCAAGTCCGCTCAAGCCGGTGCGCAAGCTTAATGATGTGCAACCAAACTAAATCGTTAGACCTATATCGGAGTCAAGCAAGCCAGCGAGCAGAAACCATCGCGGTAATAATTGCAGGAACTCCTGCAATAAAGAATAGCTCTATCGGTTTCGACACCTTCCAGTGCGATATCACCAGAACGCCTTTTATGGCCAGTGCCAAAAGCAGTTGAACTCCAAGATACAGAAAAAAGTCAGACATGTTTATATTGCTCCTCCTTCTTATCAGTTCAGTCCCAACTATGGCCTTTACTGATGCATTCGTGCCCAAACAACTAGCGCGAATTATCATCCTTGGCGACGCCATTGCTTACACTAGTAGCAGACCTGTTGCCACCAAGGTTGACAACTAAGAACTAGCGATTGTAGTTGGTTCCTGCCGCATTCCATGCGTTGAGTCCGAAGCCCGCCGCCATGCCTCCGTAAAAACTTGCAGACCCTCCAGCGATGATAGTAGAAGCCACGGCTTGCCCCCCCGCCGGTCCGGAAAAAAAGCCTGCTACGGCACCAGCAGCCACGGCTGATACGAAACCGGTCATGCTTCCTCCACCGGTCGTTGCCTCGAAGCCTACATATCCCGCACCAGCAGTAATCCCGCCAGCAAGAGCGCCCGGAACCCCAATGCCGCCAGAGACCACTTCCAACTCTTTAATAGTTATGTCTTTCAAAATATGCCTCTCCATAAGGATCTTCAACGGTTAGGGCATAAACTACTCAGAACATCAATGATGTCCACACTACCTCCCGGCACAATCAATTTTCATTTGATGCACCTAGTTTGGCACTGGTGAAACCAGGATCGATATCGATGAATAGTAATGCCGATACCTATATTAAAGCTTCTTCGCGGAGCAAGCGACCCTACACATGTAGGGGGGGAGGGAGGCTGTTGATTACTCAGTCAAGATAGGGGAGGGACATCAACTTTTTAGCGCGCCTGATTACTTCTCGCTACGGAGGCGATCGTTACATTACAGGGTGCATGCCCTTTCAGAATCGTACTTGCTTTGCCATTAATTCCATGCGGCTTCTGACACCACGCTTGCGCAATAGTGAGGATACATGATCACGCACGGTGTAATCACTTATGCTTAAGTCAAGTGCGATTTGCTTATTGGTTTTTCCGATCAAAAGCAGCTGCAAGACATCCGACTCTCTTTTTGTCAGCTCCATGAGAGCCCCACTGTTTTGTGTGTTTTTTAAGGTGTCAAGGCTAATCTTCCAAGCCTCATTTAATTGCGCAGCTTTCCTGTTACCGAATAGATAGGCTCTAGTGCCCATTCATACAGCCGTCTTCGATCCAAGAGAATGTCAGCCTCCAGCAACATACCCGCTTGCAATAACTGGGATTTTCCATACAACTCAATACTGGAGGAGTCCAGTGCGACAGAAATCTGGTAAAACAGCTCAGTCGTTGGTCCCGGCCCCTGCAGTGCAGTTGCGATATGAGGTTGTAACTCTTGCGTAGCGTAGGGACTCTTTGCAACATCAATGACGCGACCGCGAGCCATGCCAAACTTCTGATAGGGATAGGCCGCATAACGCATTAAGACTCTTTGCCCTGGCTCTATAAATCCTGCTTGGCGTGGGGCGGCGTACAGATGGGCTGACAAGGTTGCGCTCTCGGCAATCAAGCTGGCTAGTAATGAACCCGCAGTGACCTGCTGGCCGACCTGGGCTCTCAGGCCGGTCAGTGTCCCGGCATAAGGAGCAATGCTGACCAACTCACTACGGACTTCATTCTCAGCCTGCTCTTGCTTGACCAGCGCAGTGGCACTGTCAGCTTCACTTATCTCGCTGCGATGGCGTATTTCGATTTCTTGGCGCTGAGCTAACAGCTCCGTACGCTCTCGTTCCAGGCTTGCCCGGGCACGTTGGTTGCTTTGCTGCTGACCTTGCAGGATCAACCAATCATTCTCGGCCTGCTGCAATTGAGCAACAGATATAAACCCGGCATCGACCAGCTCTTGCTGACGCCCCATTTGTGTGCGTGCCAACTCGGCACGACGCTGTAGCAATCGTACCTCCTCAGTGAATTGTCGAAGCTCACCGGCGATAGTGACTAGACGACTATCAAGCATGCGCAATTGTCCTGACAAGCGCTCGTCCGCCAGCTCCCTGTTACGGCGTATCAAATTCAAACGTTGATCCAACTGTTCGGAAATCAGCGCCTGCGTCGCACCAACGCCGGACAAGCGCTCGCCGGAGATGACAAACAACACATCGCCTTTTTTGACCTTCTGCCCTTCAGCAACTCTCACCTGAGTAAGAATCCCTACACCTGGAGCAGACAGACGCAACATGCCCTGCTCAGGCATCAGCAACCCCCTCACAGTAGCCTTACGTGTATAGGTACCGAAGTAGGTAAAAGCCAGTATCAATAGCACCAACACTCCGGCAACAAGTGCAGCCAGGCTGTATCCCCACGGCTGGCTGATCAAGACATTACCAAAACGCTGCTCGTGGGCCGCTGCGAGCGCCTCGGAGCGAAAAAGGGGTGAAGGTACGGGCATCTAAAGGCCTTTTGATAACGTCACTAACATCTTGCTCCAAGGCGCAAATGATATGTTATTGCATTTACATAAATACATTTTTTAAATAGCGCAAAATCCATCAATGTATTGCCAATCATTTCTGCGCTCTCAAGCACGACCAAGCCCTGAATAGAATTTTACGGGACTTTACCGAAGACTTTTAAAGGGGTGGCCGTAAGGGCGAAACCATAAGCGGCCGTTTACGCAGGAAGGGCTTTGTACTGGACCGGACATCCTGCTCAGCTATCGAGCCACAACCGGAAGCAAACCTCCTAGCAACAGGCTAGATCACTAGGTAAGCCCGGCCCATATGGCAGGTGAGGTTGGCGCCGACTTCGGCGTTGCCCAGATTGATGCCCAAGGCGCTGAGCAAGGTGTTGACGACAGGGTCGAGAATCGGTGACAGCACATTCTGGATCAGCCCCACCACCGCCGTGGTGATAGTCGCCAACAGCCCGGCGACCCCAGCCAGCGCACCATTGGAGACACTCCCGCTGGGCGGTGCGTAAGTGACCTGCAACCCATTAAGCGTCGCCGCCAGGCTGCCGACGATATTGGCGGTACCCGGCGCAAACTTGTAGGTGGGCGGCGCATTCATCTCGGCCACCGGCGCAAACACCATCGTGCTGGTTTGCGCGGCAATGGAGGAGTTGGCTTTCAACAGCAAACCGCCACCCACATTGGGTGTACGGTTGGGGCTGCACAGCAGCGTCAGGACCACACAGTAGCGCTGGCCAAAATCAATCAGCCTGACCGGCTGCACATTGACTGCTGCGGAGGAAGAAAAAGCCGCCACCGGATCCACCGTACCGACCGCCAGGGTCGCCAGGGACGTAGTGGTTTTCACAGTCAAGGATTTGGAGGTCGGAGAGTCGCAATTGAAATCCGTGACATTGGTTTGCGCACTGCCAGCTTCGATGTAAATGGCCAGCGATGTTGTGACATCCACGTCAGCCACATTGCAGGCCACCAGGCACAACCCCCCGCCAACCACCGCCGGCAGGTTGAGATTCAACAAGCCCTTGACCACCTGGGACACCGGCGTGCCCAGGCCCGTCAATATGGACGCCACGCCAGAAACCGCCTTGATGATCGGCGCCTGCACAGTCACCAACGTGCGCACCTGCGCGGTGCGTACAAAAATCTGATCGGTCGGCGGGGTATTCAGCAAGCCCTTCTTGGCCAACACAGGATTGCCAATGGCCGACAGCTGCGGCGGTTCGATGACCTTGGTCTGGATCGACACATTACCCACCAACGGAATCGCGACCTGCGCCGCCGCACTCACCGCATTCTTGCTGCTGGACAACTGCGCCACCGCTTCCAACAGTTGAAACAACTGCACGTTGCTGTTCAGCGCCGCCGTCGGCGTGCCGGTGGCGATGTCGATCAGGTCGCCCACGGTCAACAGCTTGCTGTTCGGCGCAATGGCTTGAATCGAAATCACGTCGTTGACGACCGCTGTGACCGCCGCACCGTTTTTCTGCAAGACCTTCACAGCAGCGTCGATCAGTTGAGTAGCCGAGACCGCAGTACTGAGCAAGGCATCGTAGTCACCGGCCTTCACGTTCAGGTTGATCGCCAGTTGGTCCAAATAACTGAGCAGGTTGACGTTGGTTTGCAGCAAGCCGTTCCAACCCGCCGCCGTGAGCGACAGGTTGCCGCCGAGCAGGTTGCCGATGACCAGGTTGAGCAGCGGGGATTTGCCTGAATCGACGCTGGCCAGGCTGCTGCGGATCGACAGCTGCGCCACGGGCGGCGGTGTCGCCGCAACGGCGGTGGCGCTCAAGTTGATTTGCGGGGTGATCGGCGCGCCGCTGAACAGGTTCCACAGGCCATTGGCGATGCTGGTCAGGACGGTGCGCGAGGCCACCACGCGGATTGCGTCATTCTTGGTGGCATCGGCGCTGAACACACGGGTGTTGAGGGCGTTGGTCGCCAGGGTGCCGCACGTCACCGCCAGGGTGCTGCCATTACCGACCACAAAACCGTTGCGCGCCGCATTTTGTGTGGCATAGGCATTCGCGGTGGTGTTAGTGCCGCATTGGCCACCGAGACCGGCCGCTTCCAGCGCCGAGGTGTCGGCGACGGATTGCAGCTTGCGCTTTTCCAGATACAAGCGCCCGCTGTCGACCGCCAGCAACGTAAACACCAGGGCCAAAGCCAACGTGCCTGCCGCCATCAAGCCTATTGCACCACGCTGTCTGGAACCGAATCGGGGAGACATCGAAGCACTCCTGCGCTAACTCTCCGTTGCACTGGAGTGTAGACAAGGCTTCGACAGGTTGCTGGCAACTCGCCACATTGGCGACTGGCGGAGATGTACTGAATATCGGATATAACCGTGCGGAGCTAGCCCTAATACAAATCAGTTAAGCGAACGCAATGCTCAAAACACTGAAGATCAAATGTGGGAGCTGGCTTGCCTGCGAAAGCGGTAGGGCAGTCACTGAAGCAGTGACTGACACACCGCTTTCGCGAGCAAGCCCGCTCCCACAGGGGTGAGAGGGGGTGATCAGCGCGGCGGGTAATTGGAAAGGATCTTGGTCACAGTGCTGCGGATGGCCTTGTTGCGATCCTCGGGGTTTGGCGTGCTGGCCATCATTTGTTCGTCGCTGCCGCGCCACACCAGCTTGCCGTCCTTGCCGTCGAGCAGGTCGATCTGGATGGTCGCCACTTTGTAGGTGATGTTGCGCGTTTCGTTGTACATCGGCGCGCCCCAATAACCATTCCACGGGCCGCCCCAGGCACCGCCATAGTTGGTGGTGACTTGCTGCTGGCGGTCTTCGACGATCAGGTAGGCCTGCACATTCAGGTCTGCCTTGGTACCCGCCGCCGCAGGACGCAAACCGCGCTGATCCAGCTGTTCGCCCACGGCCTGGCGGATGCGTTGCTCGGTGAGGTCGCTCTTGATTCGCGGGTCATCGGGACGGTACTGCAACGCCGGGTCTTTCCAGGCCCAATTGCGGTAGGCGCCGAAGTCTCGGCTGGCGTCAAAATCGTGGTTGACCTGGTTGCTCTGGCAACCGCCCAGCAACATGACAACAGCAAGTGCAGCGATGCGACGAAGCATGGTGTACTCCAAAAACAACGTGGGCCTGTAATGAGAATAGCTGCTAACTGGGTGGATAGGCAGCCATTGCCTTCTGCATCGCCTTGCGCAAGCTATCGGCGCGTTCGCTCAGGCTGCCCTGGCTGGTGGTTTCGGCGCTGGTGCTCCACACCGGCTGGCGGGTGCGCGCATCGAACAGGCTGATACGCGCCACGGCCACTGTCACTTCATAGGTGCGCACCACCGGCACGCTGTTGTACATGCCATAGCCGTTGCCATAACGGTTATAACCGCCGTAGCCGTAACCATAATCGTCCTGGACCTGGCGCAGGCGTTTTTCCAGGCGTACATCGGCGCTCACCAGCAGGTCGGGCGCACGCTTGTCATGCAAGGGCCGCAAGCCACGCTGGTCAAGGGCGCCGCTGACCGCCTCGGCAATCTGCGCCGAATCGGCCCAGGCCGTACCCGCCGGCAACTGGCCGTTGAGCCACCCCCAGCTGCGGTAGGCGCCATAGTCGCGCACCGGCGCGGGGTAGGCGCTGGCATCAAAGGTAGTGGCCGCCTGGGCGGGCGCCGGCGGCATCGGTGCCGAACTGGCGACGTAAGGGTTGGGGCTCGAGCACGCCCCAAGGCCTAGAGACAACAGGATTAAACCGAGACGACGCATGTCGACCTCCCACGCTGGGCCGCTTAAACCGGACGGCAGATCCAGTGCAAATATCGCCCAAGCCCGGCAAAGCTTGGGTGACGACGGTGAGCGAGTTCCATCTCCAACAAGTCCTGCAGGTTGGCGCGCGCCTGGAATTCCACCGGCATATAGTCGTGAAACCCCCGCACGCCACTTTGGCTTTCGACCTGCCACAAACCTTCAAGTTGCGCCGCCAACTCCCGCGGGTCCAGGGGTTGTTGCGGCGTCAGGCTCTGTTTTTCGCCGGCCATGTCGTTCTTGCGCATTTTGCGGAAGTGGCCTTTGAGCAGGTTGCGGTAGATCAACGCATCACGGTTGTAGAAGGCCAGGGACAACCAGCCACCCGGCAGCGTCAGTTGGTGCAACACTGGCAGGATGGCGTGGGGCTCGGCCAACCACTCCAGCACCGCATGACACAGCACCAGATCGTAAGGTTCGGTGAGTTGGCCGAGCAAGTCCTGCCACGGTGCATGAATAAAGGTCGCGCTTTGGCCCGCGTCAGCGAAGCGCTGGCGCGCCCCTTCAAGCATCGGCGCAGCGGGTTCGGCCAGGGTTACCTCGTGGCCCTGCTCGGCCAGCCACAGCGACATATGCCCCAGGCCTGCGCCGATATCCAGCACGCGCAACGGGCGTTGCGGCAGGGCTTGCACCAGATCGGCCTGGAGCACCGCCAGGCGAATCGCGCCCTTGGCACCGCCGTAGATCTTTTCGGCAAAGCGCGTGGCCAACTGGTCGAAATGACGATCACTCATGGGCAAACCGCCGTTCGCTATCGGCCAGCTTGGCGCGCACCACTTCGTTCATATCCAGCCCCAGTTCACTGCACAGCAACAGCAGGTACAGGACGATATCGCCGACCTCCTGGCCCGCATGGGCGAGTTTATCGGCGGGCAGTTGGGGGGATTGGTCTTCGGTGAGCCATTGGAAGATTTCCACCAGCTCGGCCATTTCCACACTGGCGGCCATGGCCAGGTTTTTCGGGCTGTGGAACTGCTTCCAGTCATTGGTATCGCGGATGCGGTGCAAGCGTTCGGTGAGGTGTTCGAGGTTCATGCGGTGGCTCCTGAATGGGTATAGCTTCAGGGGGATGGGGGATGAACGCAAGCCTCTGTAGGAGCGAGCTTGCTCGCGAAAAGCTCACAGGCGCCGCGTTTATCCAGGACGCTCGCGTTATCGTTGACGTCTTTCGCGAGCAAGCTCGCTCCTACAGTGGGGGCTAGTCGACAACGCTGAATTCGAGCCTCGCGGTTTGACCGGCTTCATCCAATACGCTGAGCTGATAGCGGCCCAGCCGTTCAAAACTGACATTGACGCTGTCCTGATTGGCGCTGTCGCCCAACGGCGCACCGTTGAGAAACCACCAACGCCGGCCACTGCCGCCCAGGGCGGAGATTTTCAGGCGCAAGGCTTGCTCACTGGCGGCGGGCAGGCGCAGTTGGTCGCCTTCGCGTACGCCCACGATGGACAACGGCGATGACGCGGCCAGCGCCGGTGGCGGGCAATCCGGGTCAGGCGCAGGAATGCGCGCTTCACGGCGTTCAATCCTTGGCAACCAGGGCTCCAGCGGCGCCGGCCACAGGGCAATGCTTTTGGGGGTTGCGCCAGGGCAATGAGCATCGACCCTCAAGCCCTTTGTGTTAACCCAGATGCTTTCCATCAAGCCCACACTCAAGGGTTGATCCAATGCCTGCAAGGTCGGCGGCGTGGTGTTGTCCAGGGTCCAGGCAAAACGCTGGCGACGACAATTGGGGTCGCTGCGGCTCATGGGCTGGCCCAACGGCCAACAGATCGCCGCTACGCCGATGTTCGCCGGCACTGGTTTGACCGGCGCACTGATGCCGCGCTGGCTGTCGCGGTTGGTCAGCACGTCATGCACCTGCAACATCAACGGCGCTGCCGACGCCAGGCCGAATTGCCCCGGTACCGGCGTGCCATCGGGCCGGCCGATCCATACGCCGATCAGGTAACGCGGGCCCACGCCAATCGCCCAGGCATCGCGAAAGCCGTAACTGGTACCGGTTTTCCACGCCAGCACCGGGCGTTGAACCAGCTCGGCACGCGGGTCGCGATCGGGCCGCGCCTGGCCGCTGAGGATGCGCCGCACAATCCACGCGGCGCCGGGCGACAGCAACGGCCGCTCCCTGAGCGTATCGTCCGGCTGTAACCGCAGGCTGGCACTTTTGCCATCGCGGGCCAGGGCGCTGTAGCCACTGACCAGGTCTTCCAGGCGACTGCCCGCACCGCCGAGAATCAACGCCAGGTTCGGCTCGGCCAATGCCGGCAACGCCAACGGCATGCCACCGATGCGCATCTGGGCGGCAAAGCGCTGGGGCCCGTAGGCTTCAAGCAGTGGCACCGCCGGCAGGTTCAACGAGCTGGACAACGCCGTGCTCGCCGGCACCGCCCCGGTAAAGCCCATGGAAAAGTTGCCAGGGCGGTAATCGCCATAGCGTCGAGGCACATCCTGCAACAACGATTCGGAGTGAATCAGTCCGTCATCCAACGCCATGCCGTAGAGAAAAGGTTTCAAGGTGGAACCGGGCGAACGCAGCGCGCTGATCATGTCCACATGGCCAAAGCGCTTGGTGTCGTTGATATCCACCGACCCCAGGTAGGCGCGCACCGCCATGCTTTCTTCTTCCACCACCAGGATGGCCGCCGACGTGTGTTCCGGCAGGCGTGCGCGCCAGCCCAGCAATAGGTCTTCGAGACGGCGTTGCAGGGTGGCATCCAGGGTGGTGCGGATCAGCGGCGGGCTGTCGGGGCGATTCAGGCGGCGTGCGAGCAAGGGCGCCAGGCTCGGTTCCAGGCGTGGGGCGAGCAACAGGGGTTCTTCCAGCGCTTCATCGACCGCCGATTGCGGCCATACCTGAAACTCGGCCAGGCGGCGCAGCACTTTGTCGCGGGCCTCCTGGGCGCGCTGCGGATGACGGTCCGGGCGCAAACGGCTCGGCGCCTGGGGCAACACCGCGAGCAACGCGGCTTCGGCGTGGGTCAGCTGTGACGGCGACTTGCCCAAGTAGGCCCAACTCGCCGCCGCCACGCCCTGCAGCGTGCCACCGAAAGGCGCACGGTTGAGGTACAGGTTGAGGATTTCGTCCTTGGACAGGTGCCACTCCAACTGCGCGGTACGCCACAGCTGGCGTAACTTGCCATGCAGGGTGCGTGAGTGCGGGTCGAGCAGGCGCGCCACTTGCATCGACAAGGTGCTGCCACCGGAGACCACCCGCGCGCCGCTCAGGTTTTGCCAGGTCGCCCGCACCAGCGCCAACGGGTTTACGCCGGGGTGTTGGTAGAACCAACGGTCTTCATAGGTGAGCAACGCGTCGAGGTAATAGGGTGATACTTCGCTGGTGTGTACCGGGTAGCGCCATACGCCATTGGCATCGGCAAATCGCCACAGTGGTGTGCCATCTTCGGCCAGCACTACCCGGGCCAGGTCGTCCTGGGGCAGGGGCAAGGGCCAGATACGATCGGCCAGCCATAGCAGGGCAACCACCAACACCACACAACCCAAAGCCCAGCGCAATAACCGTGGGAGCTGGCTTGCCTGCGATAGCGCAGGGTCCGTCAACTTATCCACAACTGCCCCACCGCTATCGCAGGCAAGTCAGCTCCCACATTGGGCCGCGTACATCCGGACGTGATTAAACTAAAACTCAAACGGGCAAACCTCTATGCTTGCAGGGAACTCGCCTGCGTTATCGACAACCAAAGGCACAGTTACGCCCACCTTCTCATCAGGACACGCACATGCAGGTAGAAAGCTTTTTCGAATGGTTGGGCCAGGCGCTCGGTTCCGTCATCCGCTTCATCGTCGACGGGCTCAGCGGTTTGTTCGGGGCCTTGACCCACGCCGGCGGCAACTTTATCGACGGCCTGTCACGCACCTTGGGCATGGACACCTCGATCATCAGCATCATCACCCTGATCGTCGGGTTGTTGTTCCTCTACTCTGCGGTACGCGCCTTTATGCGGGCCTCGATTATCGTGGGGATCATCTGGCTGATGCTGGGGCTTTGGCTACTCAGTTGGGTCGTGCACTGACGTTATAACCACTCGACTCCCCCTGTAGGAGCGAGCTTGCTCGCGAAAAACTCACAGACACCGCGTTCTCCCAGGAAACACGCGTTATCGTTGAAGTTTTTCGCGAGCAAGCTCGCTCCTACAGGGGTCGCACCATTGTCTTTCAGCGGCCCTTGATCACCATATCTACTGGCGTCTCGCCCACCGCCTGCCAGTTCGGCCGATACATCGACTCTACCTGCGGCGGCGGTACGCGGTAGGTTCCCGGTGTCACCGCACGCGCCAGGTACAACAAGTGCGTGGTGCCATAGCCATCCAGATTCATCGCTGCCACATAGCGATCGTCCCTGAACTCTTGGTGTTTGAGCGAGGCATTCTGCATCGACTCACGCCACTCCTTCACCTGGCTGCTTGCGTTCTCCAGGCTCGCCGCGCTTTGGGCCAGGTTCTGGTTTTCCAGTTCCAGGCCGGCAGGCAACAGGTCGACCACCAAGGCATCCGGCACGCGTTGCTTGGCGCTGACCGCCAAGTGCACCAGCACCAGATCACCGCTGTTGAGGTTACGCAGGTTCAACGGCTGGCCGTTCATGCCCAGGTACTCGCGGCGGATACTCAGGTTGTTGCCACCCGCCGCTGGCGGCACTTGTGGATAACCCGAAACCGTCAATTGCTGGTACACCGGCGCTTCACCCTGATTGCTCAAGGCCAGGTCGCTGGACAACAACTTGCCATCCAACTCCAACGTCGATTGCTGGTTGTTCAACTCGCGTACGCCACCACTGCCGGTGAGCGACACTTGCCAGTTCGCTTGCGGCTTGGCGAACCCGAGGCGCCCGGCCAGGAACAGGGAATTACGCTCCTGGGTCGACAGGTACGGGCTGGCCGCCAATTGGTCCGACAAGGTAAACAAACGCTCCTCGCGCTGGCCCTTGGCCAAGTCGTTCTCCTCCAGCAATGCCAGAATCATCGCCTGGTCGCGCAACGGGCTGCCGTAGTCGGCCAGCCACTCATTGGCATTGCGCTGCGCCGCCAAGCCGGCCAACAACGCCTGATCCGCGCGTGGCTGGTCACCCATTTTCTGCAGGGCAATGGCCAACTGCACCAGCGGCAAGCCGGAGCGTGCATCGCTGCGCCGTTCGAACAGGCTGCGCAACGCACCCAACGGCGCCTGCTGACTGCGCGCCAACACCATGCCGGCATACGCCTGCACGGCAAACCGGGTGTGTTCAGCGTTGTCGCTGTAATCCACCTCGATCAGGTTACGTTCCTGCACATACCGCAACAGGCGCTCGCTGGCCTTCTTCAAGGCTTCAGGCGGGACGGCAAAACCCTGGTCGCGGGCGCGCAGCAGGAAGTCAGTGACATAGGCAGTCAGCCAATATTCTTCCTCGCCATCGGCGCCCCACAAACCGAAGCTGCCGTTGTAGCGCTGCATGCCCAACAGGCGCTCGATGCCCAACTCGATCTTGCGCTTGCGCTCGGCATCCGGCTCGCCCTTGATGCTCAGGCGCTTGAGCAGCGCGTCGTCGGCGTACAGCGACGGGTACAAGCCACTGGCGGTTTGCTCCAGGCAACCATAGGGGGACGCCTTGAGCGCACTGATCTGCGCGCCCAGGTTTAACGGCGGCCGGCTCGACAGGCTCAACAACGCCTCACGTCCCGATGCATCGAATTGATCCAGTGCACCCGACGGCAAGCTCCACGGCTGATCCTTGAGCACGGCACGGTAATGCTTGAGCAAGGCCGGGTACGCCGGGCGTACGCCCAAGGTCCATTCGCGGCTGAACGGCGGCAGGTTTTCACCCGGCAAGTCCAGGCCGTTGACGGTAACCGTGACCTTGCCCTGGCCAAGACCGCCCCAGGCTTGTACCGGAATACGCAGGGTGGTGCGCTGGCCTTGCTTGAGCTCAACCGATTGCACGCCGCTGTTGACCAACTGCAACTGACCTTGCGCGGTCAATTGCACATCGAGTTTCTGGGCCTTGCCCGACAGGTTGGAGAGGTCCAGGGCCAAGGTGGTCTGGTCGCCTCCCGCCAGGAAGCGCGGTGCTGACAACTCGGCGATCAACGGGGCGGCGATCACCGTCTTGCCTTCGGCCATGCCGTAGCGATCATCGCTCCAGGCTTGGGCCATCAGGCGCAGTTCGCCGTTGAAGTCGGGGATATTGACGCTGACTTCGCCCTCGCCTTTCTCGTTCAAGGTCACCGGCGCGCTTTGCAGGGCGACGATGGTTACGCTGGTGTCCGGGCGCTTGCCGCCTTTGGCCAACGCCGCGTCACCACCGAATGCCAGGCTGGCCAGGCGCCCCTGGCCGGCTTCAATCAACTGGCCGTAGATGTCGAACTGGTCGACGCCATAGGCTTTGCGGCCGAACAGACTCGCGTACGGATCGGGCGTTGGGTATTCGGTGATATTAAGGATGCCCACGTCCACCGCCGCCAGCAGTACGTGCACCTGTTGGGGCACGCTGCCATCGGCGTTCTTGGCGGCGATCTTCACCGTCAGCGGTTGTTTGGGGCGCATTTTTTCTGGCGCGGTGAGGGTCAGGCCGAGTTTGCGCTGGGTGCGATCCAGCGGCAGGTGCAGCAAGCCCACGGCGCGTTTAGGCGTGATGTTGGCTTTGCGCTCGCCGGGACGAATCACCAGGGCGCTCACATACAGATCGTGGCGCGACCATTTCGGGTCGAGCTTCACCGCAAAGCTTTTGCCTTCGGCCGGCACGTCGATTTCCTGCCACCACAGCGGCCCTTCGGCGGACTCCACCAACAGGTAGCCTTTACCGGCAGCCGGTGGCGTGACGGTGACGTTGGCGGTGTCGCCATCGCCATAGGCGGGTTTGTCCAACGCCAGCTTGACCTGGTCTGGGCGCACGGCGCCGCCTTCGGTGTTGTCCTGGGCCTGGTAGCCGGCCCAGAAACGCAGGCTGCTGACCAGCCCGGTGTGCGGGTCTTCGACCTCCACGCGGTAAGGGCCCCACTCCACCTGGAAGCTGACCTTGGCGGTGTCGCCAGCCTTGATGTTCAGGCTCTGCTCATCGAGGTTGAGGAATTTCTCGTTGAAGTGGTAGCTCCAGCCGTCATTCTCCGAGTAGTTCCAGTAGTAGTCGCGGCGCTCACGCACCAGGCGCACCTTGAGGTCTTGTGCGGCCAGTTTCTGACCGTCCTGGTTGGCCAACAGCACTTCGAATTCCACCGGGCCATCGCCGTTGGTTTCCTTGCCGTCAAACAGCCCACGCAGGCCCGGCAGTTGCTCGGCCGGCCAGATCGGCTGCACCAGGCGCCGGGTAATCGGCCGCCCGCCGGACTCCTGCAGGCTGGCTTGCACAATCAATTGCAGCGGGGATTTAGCCTCGGCCCACTTGCTTTCCAGGGTCAGCGCTTGCTCGCCATTGGCGTCGAGTACGCTTTCGTCCAGCTCGAAATCCTGGCTCAGCTCTTCTTCCGTGACGGAACCGAACTGGTAGCCCGGCAGGGATTTGACCGCCTCACGCAGTGGGCGCACGTACACCTGGCCACTGACGCGGTTACCGGATGCGGGCGCGCCGTAGAGGTAACGACCGTTGACCTGAATGACCGGGTTATCCGCCGGGCTCAACGCCGTGTCACTGCCCTTGAGTTCCAGCGCCAGGCGTTCGGGCAGGAAGTCTTCGACGAGAAATTCATAGAGTTGCGGCTTGCCGTCACCGAGGTCGAACACCAACTGCCAGCGCCCGGTCGGCGCCTCGCCAGCCAGCTGCAACGGGTATTGATACAGGCCGGACGCGTCGGCCTCCCACACAAACTTGCGGCTCACCTGTTCATCCGGGCGCCGCACTTCGACGCTGACCGGCTGAGGCTTCACCGCCTTGCCATCCTTGTCGCGCAACAGCGCGTTGAGCGGCACGGTTTCGCCGGGGCGATACAGGTCACGCGGGCCGAACACAAAGAACTGCAGCGGGTGAGAGGGCTGCCCGCCGATATCGAACTCGGCCAGGTCCAGCGCGGCGCTGTCCAGGCGCAGCAGGCTGGTCTGCTCGCCCTGCTTTGCCAGCAACACCTGGGCTTTTTTCGGCAGTGGCAACTCGGCGTGGCCACCGTCTTCGGTCTTGCCCTGGCCGAGCACGCGGCCTTCGGCATCGAGGATTTCCAGATCGACGCCGTTGAGCGCCTTGCCGCCTTCCAACGCCTGGGTAAACACATCCAGGCGATTGGCATAGCGGTGCACCGACAGGCCGATATCACTCAAGGTGAACAGGGTGGCAGGTTGCGAATAGTTGTAGGTGCCCGAAGCGCGCATCACCGCCAGGTACACGCCCGGCTGCTGCAACTGCTTGAGGCCGGCAATCGGCAGCAGCAGGGTTTCGCGGGTATTGCGCGCCGGGTTCAGGTCAAAACGCCCGCCGTACACCAGCTCGGCCATCGGCAGCAGTTCACGGGACTCATAGCTTTGCAGGCTGGTATTGCGCCCCCACTGCGCCAGGAATGACGGCAGGGATTCGGGTTTGATCCGGAAGAATTCCACGTCGATCTTGTCGACATTCAACGCGATCACCGGCAGGCCCTCGGCCAGGCGCGTCGGCAACAGGGTGCCACGGCTGGCGAAGCCGACGGTGGCTTGCAGGTCGCGGGTTTCCAGGCGGGCGCTGTATTCGGCGGCGAGGGTGTTGCCGTTGACCGCCTTCACCCCGGCGTCGACGGTCAGCACCAGCTTGCGCTGCGGTTCAAGGTGGCGCAGGCGCAGTTCCATCAGGTTATCGGACAGTTCCCAGGCGCCATCGACCTTGCCGGACTTGCTGTCTACCAGGTGCAGCTTGTCGGCGAATTTCTGATCAGGGTCCAGGGGAATGGAAAAACTCACCGACAGCGTGCTGGCGCCATCCAACTGCACCTCGGACACGTCCACCACGCTCAGCTCACGCCCGGCATAGCGTTGCTTCAACGCTGCCACGTCCACCGCCGCCTTGGCAGGTTTGGGTGCCACGCTTGGCGCTGCAGGGGCCGCGGGTGCGGCCGGTTTATCGGAAGAATCACAGGCGCTCAGCAGGGCCAGCGCGCAAGCGAGGAACAGTCCTTTGTTAAACATGGGGCACTCGTCGTCAGAGGGAACCTGGGGGTGAACTATATATCAGCGTCGGCCTGGCTGCTGCGGCGCCGGTCACATTGACCGACGGAGGGGCGGTTGGTTCTAGGTGGGCATGAAGCCAAGCCAAATCCCACAGCCACTGGAGATCAAATTGTGGGAGCTGGCTTGCCTGCGATAGCGGTCTTTCAGCCAATATCTTCACTGGCTGACCCACTGCTATCGCAGGCAAGCCAGCTCCCACATTGGTTCTGCTGTGTGGCGGGTTGACGGTTACAATGCCGCTCCACCAAGGAGCCTTCATGACCGCCCTGCTTACTGACTGGCGCCACCGCCCTACCCACCGCCGCGTCTGGGCCCTGGCCGCGCCGATGATCCTGTCGAATATCTCCGTGCCCTTGGTCGCCCTGGTAGACAGCATGGTTATCGGCCACCTGCCCCACGCCCATCAACTGGGCGCCGTGGCTGTCGGCGCCAGCCTGTATACCTTCCTGGCCTGGGCCATGGGTTTCCTGCGCATGGGCTCCACCGGGTTCGCCGCCCAGGCCGCCGGGCGCAATGATGGCGCAGCGTTGCGGCAGATCCTGTTGCAAGGCTTGTTGCTGGCGCTGGGCCTGGCGATGCTGCTGGGCACCGTGGGCATTCCCTTGAGCCATCTGGCCCTGGAATGGATGCAGCCTTCGCCAGAACTGAACCAACTGACCCGCGAGTTTTTCCACACCCGCCTGTTCGGCCTGCCCGCCGCCCTCGCCAGCTATGCGCTGGTCGGCTGGTTCCTCGGCACCCAGAATGCGCGAGCGCCGTTGGCGATTTTGCTGACCACCAACCTGGTGAACATCGCGCTCAACCTGTGGTTTGTACTCGGCCTGGACTGGGGCGTGGTCGGCTCCGCACGCGCCTCGGTGATTGCGGAATGGACCGGCGCCCTGCTCGGCCTGGCGCTCACGCAAAAAGCCCTACGTGCCTATCCCGGGCATATCGCCTGGGCCGCGCTGACACTGTGGCAAAGCTGGCGCCCGCTGCTGGCAGTGAACCGCGATATCTTTATTCGCAGCCTCGCCTTGCAGTCAGTGTTTTTCATGATCACGGTGCAAGGTGCACGGTTGGGGGACGCCACCGTTGCAGCCAATGCGCTGCTGCTCAATGGCCTGTTGCTGACGGCACATGCCCTGGATGGCCTGGCCCACGCTGTCGAAGCCTTGTGCGGTCACGCCATCGGTGCGCGTGACCGCCAGGCGTTAAGGCGATCATTGGTGGTTGCCTGTGGCTGGTCGCTGATCGCCAGCATCGGCTTTGCCCTGCTGTTCACCTTCGGCGGCCATCTGTTTATCGCCATGCAAACCGATATTCCCGGTGTGCGCGAAACCGCCGATATCTACCTGCCCTACCTTGCGGTATTGCCATTGATAGCGGTGTGGAGTTATTTGCTCGACGGCCTGTTTATCGGCGCAACGCGGGCGCGGGAGATGCGCAATGGGATGTTGCTGACGGTGATAGCGGTGCTACCGGTTGCCTGGGCGCTGCAGGGCTTGGGTAACCACGGGTTGTGGATCACCTTCCTGCTGTTCATGGCGGTGCGCAGCCTGACGCTGTGGGCGATCGCCTGGCACTTGAATAGAAAAAATCAATGGATCAGTGAGCCGACCTGTTAGATTTCACAGGTTACAAGTCCCTTGTATTACCGTTGAATAAAGGTCGGTGCTGAAGAGGGTTGAGGCTCAGTACCGTAACCTTCTTTTAACTCAGGGACGACCAAACATGAACATTCAAAATCATCTCTTCGTCACTTTCTTGATGGTCAACGCCGTCACCTCACCGGCCATTGCCGACGCAACCACCCAGCCGGATGGCCATGTCGTCGCCCCTCCCGCCCAAGCGCCGTCCGTTACTCCAAACCGAGCGTTGACCGAGATGATAGAGGTCTGGAATAACAGCGACTTCAAGGTGTACGCGATACAACAAGGCAAGAAAACCATCGTCGAGCCCAAGGGCCGCATGCGCCTGGACAATCGCTACCCCGTAACAATCTCCCCTGTATCTCCCACTGGCGCGTTTAAGTTCGCCTCGCTGCTAGGCACCAATACCAAATGCGAAACCCAGTATTGCTTAATTGTCCAAGGTACCGAGAACCCCTAAAAAACGTGAATATTCGGGGACTCCGCGCGGGCACTGCATCTTCAAGCTTGCTCACGAAAAACCTTAAAGCGACGCGTGTATTCAGGAGGACCGCATCATCGTTAATGCTCTTCGCAAGCAATCTCGCGCCTACAAGAGGTGACAGGTTTACGAGGACAGGTACGAAGAGCGGGTCAAGCCCAGGCGCAACGCATCCAGGAACTGCGTACGTTCACTGGCGCTGATCTTCGCGCTCGCGCACTTGTCGCGGTAATGCGTCATCAACTCCTCCGGCGACAAGTGCACATAGCGCAGCATGTCTTCGATGGTGTCGTGGGTCTCGATCCCGGCGCTGTACACCGAACCGTCTTCACGCTGGTAGATGTTCACCGAGTCGGTGTCACCAAACAGGTTGTGCATGTCGCCCAGGATTTCCTGATAGGCGCCGACCAGGAAGATCCCCAGCAGGTAGTCCTCGCCTTCGTTCAAGCCGTGAACCGGCAGGCTGGTTTCGATGCTTTGCTCGTCGACGTATTGCTTGATCTTGCCGTCGGAGTCGCAGGTCAGGTCTTGCAGCACGGCGCGGCGCAGCGGCTCTTCGTCGAGGCGGTGCAGCGGCAGGATCGGCAGCACTTGGCCGATGGCCCAGGTGTCCGGCAGGCTCTGGAACACCGAGAAGTTGCAGATGTATTTGTCGGCCAGCTTGTCGTTGAGTTCGTCCAGCACTTGGCGGTGCGAGCGCTGGCGGGCTTTCAACGAGTTGTGCAGGCGACGGCACACCGCGAAGTAGCACTGCTCAGCCAGGGCTTTTTCCGCCAGGGTCAGCTTGCCGTCGGCGTACTGGGTGGCCACGTCGCTCATGTAGTGGGTGGCGCGCCAGTAGGTTTCGGTGACCATCTCGATGTCGGTCGGGCCCAGCAGGTCCACCAGCCATTGCACGGTTTCCGGCAGGCTTTCCTTGTTTTCGATGGTCGGGATTTCGTCGTTGTGCTTCTCGACGTCCGTCACCTGCACCACCAGCATGGCGTGGTGAGCGGTCAGGGAGCGGCCGCTTTCGGAGAAGATGTTCGGGTGCGGCAGGCTCTGCGCGTCGCAGAATTCCTTGAGCATGCCCACCACCACGCCAGCGTAGTCGTCCATGTCGTAGTTGATCGAGCTGGCGTTGCGCGAGTGGGTGCCGTCGTAGTCCACGCCCAGGCCACCGCCGACGTCGATGTGGTCCACCGGCAGGCCGAGGTTGCGCAGTTCGCCGTAGTAACGAATGGCTTCCTTGAACCCGTGCTGGTAGTCGGCCAGGTTGGCGATCTGCGAGCCCATGTGGAAGTGCAGCAGGCGGATGCCCTGGTCCAGACCGGCCGCGCGAAAGCGCTCGACCACTGACAGCAGCTGCGCTGCCGACAGACCGAATTTGGATTTCTCGCCACCGGTGTCCGCCCACTTGCTCGATGCCAGGGACGAAAGGCGCACACGCAGGCCCACCTGTGGCTTGACCTTGAGGCTCGCCGCCTCTTCGATCACCAGCCCCACCTCGGACTCTTTCTCGATCACGATGAACACGTTGTGGCCGAGCTTCTGGCCCATCAGCGCCAGGCGAATGAACTCACGGTCTTTATAACCGTTGCAGACGATGGTGCCGCCCTTCGGCGCCAGGGCCAGCACGGCCAGCAGCTCAGGCTTGGAGCCGGCTTCCAGGCCGATGGAGACGTTCTGGGTGGCAATGATGTTCTCGATCACCGCTTCTTGCTGGTTCACCTTGATCGGGTACAGCGCGGTGTACTTGCTCTGGTATTCCAGGCGTTCGATGTTGGCATCGAAGGCACCGGTCAATTGGCGCACGCGGTCTTGCAGGATATCGGGGAAGCGCACCAGTAGCGGCAACGACAGGCCGCTTTTGCGCAGCTCATCGACTTGCTCGTACAGGTCGACGGGCGTGCTGTTCGGGCCGTTCGGACGGACTTCTACGCGACCGGCTTCATTGATCGCGAAATACCCGGCCCCCCAATGGCGAATCCCGTAAACACTGCGGCTGTCCGCAACTGTCCATTGGCTGCCATCGTCTTTGCGTGTGCGTCGTACGGACATCGAAGTCCCCTATAAATGAAGGCGAAGGCGCCACCTCTCGCGGAGGCTGGCGCAGTCTAAAGAATGAAAATGACGATTTGCCTGCAAGGGAAGTAGACCCCACTGGCAGGACAGAGTTTAGCCACAGGTTGGGAAGAGGCTTTCAGCCGCCGGACTTCTTGGCCTTGTACCCGAGCTTGATCAGCTCGGCCAACAGCAACTCGACGTGATCGCCCTGGATCTCGACAACCCCGTCTTTCAACGCGCCACCGGTGCCACAGCGCTTTTTCAGCGAGGTGGCCAATTCCCTCAGGGCCTCTTCAGCCAGGGGCACGCCGGTGATGGTGGTCACCGTCTTGCCGCCACGGCCTTTGCTCTCGCGACGCACGCGGGCAATACCGTCGCCTTCGGGGATCAGGGTCTGTTTGCAGGTGCACGAATCCACGGGCTGACGACAGTCCGGGCAGTGTCGACCTGCGTCGGTGGAAAATACCAGGCCACCAAGGGCGGCGAAGGATGCGGCTTTTTTGGCCACCGGCAATCCTCTTGGGAGGATGAAGACTGATCGGCGCCGCACAAGGCGGTGACCGACCGCGAAGCCCCACTCAGGCAGGGGCAGCGCTACCGAACCGTCAAGGCCACCACCATTGTAGGAGCGAGGGGGACGCCTAGTTCTTGCTCGCGAAGGTCGTCAACGATAACGCGGGCATTCAGGCAGCACGCGGTGTCTTGGCGTTTTTCGCGAGCAAGCTCGCTCCTACAGGGTGAAACAATAGCGGTTCGGGTGAAAAGGCGCGCAGTGTAACGGCAAAAAGCGAAGTTGCTAAGAGCCAAATGGCGCCAATTTATGCAACTTTAGCGACGTGAGGCGAGATAGCGCCGCAGACCTTCTTGAGCATCCGGGCAATAAGGCTTTTGCCCGGCCTCGGCAAGCACCGTTTTGATGGGCAGAAAGCGTGCCTCCATGACCTCTTCAGGCTGCAAGCACAGCGGACCGTCCCATACGGCAGAGTAGGAAGTACACCACAGGCGGCTGTCACCATCCTCGAAATAAAAGTGGTCATGCTCAATCAATGGCACACCGCTGACACCCAGCTCTTCTTCCAGCTCACGGGCTGCCGACAACGCATAGGACTCACCCGCCGCCACCATACCGCCAGCCGCCGTATCCCAAAACCCCGGATACAGGGCCTTGCTCAAGGTGCGCCGATGCACGCACAGCTCGCCCTTGGAATTGAACAAAAAGATAAAGGTGCAACGGCCGATCAAGCCGCGCTGGCGCAGGTCAGACCTGACCAGATGGCCGAGCAGGTGGTCCTGCTCGTCGACCCAGCAGATCAGTTCAGCGTCGGAGGCCGCTCGGTGTGCGGCCTCCTTTTGAGTAGCGTCCATCATCAACCCTGGTTGAGGAGCTGACGCAAGTCGATCACTGCAGCGTTTGCCCGGGAAATGTAGTTGGCCATCACCAGCGAATGGTTCGCCAGTACGCCGAAGCCACTGCCGTTAAGAATCATAGGACTCCATACCGGTTCCTGCGAGGCCTCTAGCTCACGAATGATCTGGCGCACACTGACGGTGGCGTTTTTCTTGGCCAGTACGTCGGCAAAGTCGACTTCGATGGCACGCAGCAGATGGGACAGCGCCCAGGCCTGGCCGCGCGCTTCGTAGAACACGTTGTCGATCTGCATCCATGGGGTTTCCACCACTTCTTCATCGACTTGAGGCACTTCACCCGGCGCCAGCGCCTCGGTTTTCAGCGCCGTGTTCAGCTTGACCCGGCCCACGCTAGCGGACAGACGCTGGGACAGCGAGCCCAAACGTGTGGCCACATCGCCCAGCCAGTTGTTGAGGTTGTCGGCACGTGCATAAAACAGCGCGCCGCGCTGGTTCGGGTCAGACAGGCGCGCTTCGTAGCGGCTCAGAGAATTGATGCCTTCCTGGTATTCCGACTCACTGGAAGGCAGCACCCAGCTCTTGTTATCGAAGTTGAAGCGCGGCTCGGCCTTGGCCAAGTCAGCGTCTTCAGCCGACTGCGACTGGGAGCGGGCGAAGTCTTTACGCAGGGCACGGGTGAGGTCACGCACCTGCACCAGCACGCCGTATTCCCAGCTCGGCATGTTGTCCATCCACAAGCCCGGTGGGAAACGGTCGTTGGAGATGTAGCCGCCCGGCTTGTTCAGCAAGGTGCCAACCACAGTCTTGAGGGTTTCGACGGTGGTGTAACCCACTACCATCTGCTTGCCTTCCTTCTCGGCGGCCAGTTGGGCGTTCTGCTGGACCGGAAACAGCGCCGGCTCCTGGCTCCAGTACCAACCCAGGCCACCGGTGACCAGCAAGTACAGGCCGATAATGCTGAGCAAAGCCCGGCTCATCAGCAAGTTGCGAAAATAGCTGCGGTTGGCCGACTTGGGCTCAGGGGCGGGGCCTTTGGCACTGCCTTCGCGGTTTTTCCAGTCCAGCATGGCGATATCCTTTCAATCACTTGAGTTCATGCACGTCAATTGTCCGGGTGCGTTCAGACATTCCGACCACAACCCTACCCCATCGTGCCCATCGGTGCGGGGCTTTTACACGAAAGTGGCGCACCGGGGCGCTTGGACTATAAAGGATGCACACCTTTTACGCTGGGCGACCAGCCGGTCAATAACTGAATCACGGGCACGCAGACTTAATTGACGTATGACACTCATCTATCAGAAAAGAGGTGCTAGCATAGAGCCATCAGTCGACCTCAGCATGCACCCTCACAGTAGTCAGGATATGACCGAGCCAGAAGACCCCAGCCGCGAGCGTCTCAAGCAGCACTTTGCCCAGCGGGTAATTCATCAGGCACGTCAAATTCTTGAGATCTGGCAGCGCCTGCAACGCAGCGAGTGGTCGAACGCCGACTTTTCCGAACTCAGCGAAGCCAACCTGCGCCTGCAACGCTTTGCCGAACGTTTCGAACAGCCCGAACACACACAGTTGGCTCGGCATATCAGTGAATCCTTGCAGGCCGTGGACGAGAACCGTGGCCGCCTGAGCAGCCAACTGATCACCGAGCTCAACCGCTTGATGCAACGCCTGTCCCGCACCGGCCTGCGTCAGGGCGATCAGCTTGAGCAAACCTTCCTGCCGCCAATGCGCAAGCCGATCTATGTGATGCTCGCCGACCATGACCGCGCTGAGCGCCTGGCCAAGCAGCTCGAATTTTTTGGCATGAGTGCCCACGCCCTAGACAGCGTCGCTGCCTTTCACACGTCCATGGCCGAGCGTTTGCCGTCAGCGATTGTGATGGACGTGGACTTCTGCGGCACGGGCCAGGGCCTGAAGCTCGCGGCAGAGGCCCAGGAGGGCCTGGAGCAAAAGCTGCCACTGTTGTTTTTCAGCCTGCACGAAACCGACACCCCAACGCGCCTGGCCGCCGTACGCGCCGGTGGCGAAGAGTTCCTGACCGGCACCCTGGAAGCCTCAAGCCTGCTGGAAAAGATCGAAGTGCTGACCTGTGCGGCCCAGTATGAGCCCTACAAAGTGCTGATCATCGACGACTCGCGAGCCCAGGCGCTGCACACCGAACGCCTGCTCAACAGTGCTGGCATTGTCACCCGCACCTTGATCGAACCGATCCAGGCCATGGCCGAGCTGGCGGACTTCCAGCCCGACCTGATCATCCTCGACATGTACATGCCTGCCTGTACCGGCACGGAACTGGCCAAGGTGATTCGCCACAACGACCGCTACGTCAGCGTGCCGATCATCTATCTGTCGGCTGAGGACGACCTGGATAAACAGCTGGATGCGATGAGCGAGGGCGGTGACGATTTCCTCACCAAACCGATCAAGCCGCGCCACCTGATCACCACTGTGCGCAACCGTGCGTCACGTGCACGCAACTTGAAGGCACGGATGGTGCGCGACAGCCTGACCGGGCTGTACAACCACACGCATATCCTGCAACTGCTCGAAGATTGCAGCTTCCGCGCACGCCGCGAGAACAAGCCCTTGAGCTTCGCCATGCTCGATATCGACCACTTCAAGCGCGTCAATGACAGCCACGGCCACCCCATGGGCGACCGGGTGATCAAGAGCCTGGCACTGTTTCTCAAGCAGCGTTTGCGCAAGACCGATTACATCGGGCGCTACGGCGGTGAAGAATTCGCCATCGTCATGCCCGACACCGACGTGGAATCGGCCTGCAAGGTGCTGGACGACATTCGCCGGCGCTTTGCAGAAATCCACTACCCTGCCCAACCGCAGGATTTGTGGTGCACCTTCAGCGCCGGCCTGGTGGAGCTGTGCGACGGTTCCGACAGTTTAATGATGGCCGCCCAGGCTGACGAAGCGCTGTACCGCGCCAAGGACGCCGGACGCAATCGAGTGCAAGCCGCTCGCACATCAAAGCAAAGTGCCATCTTTTCACCAGAATCCACCGATTCGGTCATAACGCTGTAATACAAACGCAATAAATTCAGGCGCTTATCTCTTGCCGTCGGTTGAAACCCCGCATGCGCCTGAAGCTGCTGACCAATCTCAATACCCTTCTGCTGGTGGCCGTGTGCCTGGCCCTCGGCGCGACGCTGTGGTGGTCGCAACGGGCGCTGGAGCGCCCGTACTTGTTGATGGAGCGCTACCTGGGGTTGTCCCAGGTCTTTCAAAACCAGGCTGCCCGAAACATCGAGGACTACTTGGCCAGCGGCGATGCCCTGCGCCTGAGCAGTGCCACCCAGAGCCTGGAAAGCCTGCAGCTGCAACTGGGCGAACTGCCGCCCGAATTGGCGCAAAGCCTGCGGCCCAGCCTCGCGGAGTTGGAGACCTTCAGCAAGACCGACCTGTTGGCCGCCGGTAAATTGGCTGGCGACCCGCAAGCGCTGTTGCTGCAAGCCGAACGTGAACTGGGCGCGAACCTGGAGCAATTGAGCCAGTACGCCAGCGGCGTCAATTCCGCAGAGGCTGCGCGCTATATGTCGCCGCTGCTCGCCGCCTCACAGCACCTGGGCAAACTGTCCCTGGCCCGCGACAAGCTGGTCAGCAGCGGGCGCGCCGAGTTGGCTGCGGATGTCGAGCGGGAGGTGACTAACCTGCGAACCCAGGCCGACCTGCTCGCGCAACTGCCCCTATTGGGAATAAAGGCCAGCGCTGAATCCAACACCGACGATTTTTCCGCGTTGATGGGCCTGGAAAATACCGAAAAAAACGAAGCCCAGGACACCGGTGTTGACCTCAAGCGCGAACTCAACAGCCTGCTGACCCGCTACCCCGCCGAGCTGCAACGCACCCGTGAACAGATCCAGCAACGCGCCGATCTCGCCGCCAGCACCCACCTTAAAATCACTAACGTACAACAAGCCATCGCCGGCCTGGAACCCGTGGTGCGCGCGCAACATGCCAGGATCCAGGGCGAAGTACGCGTGATGCAGGGCGTGATGATTGGCCTGATTCTGCTGATCGCATTGCTGATCGACACCCTGCAACGCCGCCTGGCGCGCGTGCTGACCAACCTGGCACCGGCCTTGTCGACCTGGGCCGAAGGCGACTTCAGCCAACCGATTGCCCTGGGCAAGACCAACCGTGAACTGCACGATATCGAGGCCTCCCTTAACCGCCTGCGCACCTATCTGGTAGACCTGGTCGACACCATCCGTGGCAATGCCGAAGAAGTGGCGGGCAGCAGCCGCGCCCTGGCCGAACTGAGCAGCGGCCTGCACGACGGCGCCGAGCGCCAGGCCGGCGACACCGCGCAAATCCGTGATTCCCTCGGCGAGCTGGAAGCCACCATCCAGCAAGTCGCAGGCGATGCCAGCCAGGCCGCCGGGGCCAGTCGCAGTGCGGGCCAGGCGGTGGAGCAAGGCCAGCGTGTGATCGGCCTGAGCCTCACCGGGCTGCATGCGCTGGTAGGCGAAGTGCAGCAAAACGCGCAGATGATCGAGAAACTTGCCGAAGAGTCCGCCACCATCGGCGGCGTGCTCACGGTGATTCGCTCGATTGCCGACCAGACCAACCTGCTGGCGCTCAACGCCGCTATCGAAGCCGCTCGCGCCGGTGAGGCCGGGCGTGGTTTCGCCGTGGTGGCCGACGAAGTGCGCTCCCTGGCCCAGCGTACCGCCGGTGCCACCGCCCAAATCCAGGGCCTGATCGCCGGCCTGCAAAGCGCCGCGCACCAGTCGGTTGAAGGCATGCGCGCCCAGGTCGAACACGCCGAAGCCACCGCCCAGCAGGCCCAGGCGGCGGATGGTGCGCTGGATGCAATCGTCGGGGCGATCCAGACCATCTCGGATACCGCCGTACGCATTGCCGATGTGACCGCGCAACAGAGTGGCGCCGTGAGCGAGATACGCGACAACAGTGAGCGGATTCATCAATTGGGTGAGGATAATTTACTGCGTATTAGCCAGGGCCGTAGCCAGGGCGAGCACCTGCTGGTACTGGGCGGGCAATTGACTACCGCGGTGCAAGCCTTCCGCGTCTGACTCGATCTGATGCCCCATGAAGACCAAAATGTGGGAGCTGGCTTGCCTGCGATAGCGCAGGATCAGCCAACTCATCCGCCACTGACACACCGTCATCGCAGGCAAGCCAGCTCCCACACTGACCAGATGCCGGCTCACAGTCACAAATTTTGCGCAATCCTCGCTAATCGTGCCGGCTACTGCATAGAACTGGACAGTCACAAAGGCTTTGCGGCATAGTCGCCGGGTTCTGACGCACCCACACCAATAACAAGGAACAGCCAATGGCGACCTTACTGGTTCTTCACGGACCCAACCTGAACCTGCTTGGCACCCGCGAACCGGGCGTCTACGGGGCAGTGACCCTGGACCAGATCAACCTCGACCTGGAAAAACGGGCCCGTGTTGCCGGCCACCATTTGCTCTACCTGCAAAGCAATGCCGAGTATGAATTGATTGATCGCATCCATGCCGCGCGCGGCGAAGGCGTGGACTTTATTCTGATCAATCCCGCCGCTTTTACGCACACAAGCGTTGCATTACGTGACGCGCTGCTGGCGGTGAGCATCCCATTCATCGAAGTGCATTTATCGAACGTGCACAAACGCGAAGCTTTCCGCCATCACTCTTACTTCTCCGACGTAGCGGTAGGAGTGATCTGCGGCCTTGGCGCCAGCGGTTACCGACTGGCCCTGGAGGCCGCCCTGGAACACATTGAAGAACAGGCTAAACGCCCCTGACCGACCCTTGGGAGTTGATGATTCATGGATATCCGTAAAGTTAAGAAACTGATCGAACTGCTGGAAGAATCCGGTATCGACGAGCTGGAAATCAAGGAAGGCGAAGAGTCCGTACGGATCAGCCGTCACAGCAAGACCCCGGCCCAACAGTTCTACGCACCACAGATGCAAGCGCCGGCTCCAGCCGCTGCTGCTCCGGCTGCCGCGCCTGCCGCCGCTGCACCTGCCGCCCCAGCCGCGCCTGCGCTGAATGGCTTCGTGGTCAAATCGCCAATGGTCGGTACTTTCTACCGCACCCCGGCACCGACCTCGCCAGCCTTCGTTGAAGTGGGCAAGACCGTGAAAGTGGGCGACACCATCTGCATCGTTGAAGCGATGAAAATGATGAACCACATCACCGCGGAAAAAGCCGGCGTCATCGAATCCATCCTGGTAGAAAACGGTCAGCCGGTTGAGTACGACCAGCCGCTGTTCACCATCGTTTGAACCGCGGAGCGCCTTCGATGTTGAAACCTGCGAAGAAACTGCAAAAAGTCCTGATCGCCAACCGCGGCGAGATCGCGCTGCGTATCCTGCGCGCCTGTAAGGAAGAGGGCATCAAGACCGTCGCTGTTTACTCGACGGCCGATACCGAATTGATGCACGTGAAGTTGGCGGACGAAAGCATCTGCATCGGCCCGCCACTGGCCACGAACTCGTACCTGAAAGTCTCGAACATCATCGCCGCGGCAGAAGTGACCGGCGCTGATGGCATCCACCCAGGCTACGGCTTCCTCGCGGAAAACGCCGATTTTGCCGAACAGGTGGAAAAATCCGGGTTTGCCTTCATCGGCCCCAAAGCCGAAACCATTCGCCTGATGGGCGACAAGGTCTCGGCCAAGGACGCCATGATCGCAGCCGGCGTGCCAACCGTTCCAGGCTCCGACGGCCCACTGCCTGAAGACGAGGAAACCGCTCTGCGCATTGGTCGCGAAGTCGGTTACCCGGTGATCATCAAGGCCGCCGGTGGCGGTGGTGGTCGCGGCATGCGCGTGGTGCACAAGGAAGAAGACCTGATCGAAGCCGCCAAGCAGACCCGCTCCGAAGCGGGCGCCTGGTTCGGCAACCCGATGGTCTACCTGGAGAAGTACCTGACCAACCCACGTCACGTGGAAGTCCAGGTACTGTCAGACGGCCAGGGCCACGCCATCCACCTGGGTGATCGCGATTGCTCGCTGCAACGTCGCCACCAGAAGGTTTTGGAAGAAGCCCCGGCACCGGGCCTGGACGAGAAAGCCCGCCAGGAAGTGCTGGCGCGTTGCGTCAAGGCGTGCATCGACATCAACTACCGTGGCGCCGGTACCTTCGAGTTCCTCTACGAGAACGGCCGTTTCTACTTCATCGAGATGAACACTCGTGTGCAGGTAGAGCACCCGGTATCGGAGATGGTCACCGGTATCGACATCGTCAAGGAGATGCTGAGCATCGCCGCCGGTAACGTGCTGTCCTTCACCCAGGACGACGTGAAGATGCACGGCCACTCCCTGGAGTGCCGCATCAACGCCGAAGACCCGAAAACCTTTATCCCAAGCCCTGGCCTGGTCAAGCATTTCCACGCGCCCGGCGGCAACGGCGTACGTGTGGATTCGCACCTGTACAGCGGCTACAAGGTTCCGTCCAACTACGACTCGCTGATCGGCAAGCTGATCACCTGGGGCGCCACTCGCGACGAGGCCATGGCCCGTATGCGCAACGCCCTGGACGAAATCGTGGTCGACGGTATCAAGACCAACATCCCGCTGCATCGGGACCTGGTTCGCGATGAAGGCTTCTGCGAAGGTGGTGTGAACATTCACTACCTGGAACACAAGCTGGCCAACCAGTAAGTGCTCCACCCAACAAAGCCGCCTTCGGGCGGTTTTGTTGTTTGTGGGCCCCAAAAAACACCACCAAACCTTGTGGGAGCTGGCTTGTGTGGGAGCTGGCTTGCCTGCGATGGCATCGCCTCGGTCCGGCAGAAAAACCTGGATGCCTGCATCGCGGGCAAGCCCGGCTCCCACACAAGCCCCACATTTTGACCGGGTGCAGTCAGTGGTGTCGTCTTCTGCCCGCCGCTCGCGTAAACTTGCGCGCTTTCGCGGCCTGCCCGCCGCACATTCATTTTTTTCAAAGGTGCCCGCCATGCCTTGGCTGCAAGTCCGTCTCGCCATCAGCCCAGAACAAGCCGAAACCTACGAAGACGCGTTCCTCGAAGTGGGCGCCGTGTCGGTGACCTTCATGGACGCCGAAGACCAGCCGATCTTCGAGCCGGAACTCAATACCACGCCGCTGTGGTCCCACACCCACTTGCTGGCCCTGTTCGAAGACGGCACCGACGCCGCCGTCGTGCTGGCCCATATGGAACTGCTCACCGGTGGCCCGCTGCCCGAGCATCATAGCGAGGTCATCGAAGACCAGGACTGGGAGCGCAGCTGGATGGATAACTTCCAGCCCATGCGCTTCGGCCAGCGCCTGTGGATCGTGCCAAGCTGGCACGCTGCTCCTGAGCCAAACGCCGTCAACCTGCTGCTGGACCCGGGCCTGGCGTTCGGTACCGGCACCCACCCGACCACCGCCCTGTGCCTGGAATGGCTGGACGGCCAGGACCTGACCGACAGCAACGTACTGGACTTCGGCTGCGGCTCGGGGATTTTGGCAATCGCCGCCCTGCTGCTGGGCGCCAAGGAGGCCGTAGGCACCGATATCGACGTGCAGGCCCTGGAAGCCTCTCGCGATAACGCTGGGCGCAACAACATTGCCGAAGGCAAATTCCCACTCTACCTGCCCGAGGACCTGCCCCAGGTTCAGGCCGATGTGCTGGTGGCCAACATCCTCGCCGGGCCACTGGTGTCGCTGGCGCCGCAACTGTCGAGCCTGGTCAAGCCGGGCGGGCGCCTGGCGCTGTCGGGCATCCTCGCTGAGCAAGGTGAAGACGTGGCTGCGGCCTACGCCAAGGACTTCGAGCTGGACCCGATCGCCAACCGTGATGGCTGGGTACGCATCAGCGGTCGTCGGCGCTAGAATGAGCGCTTGCCTGAATCGGATGGCCGCATGACCGACAGTTTCGTCACCCAGTGCCCACATTGCCAATCGCGTTTTCGCGTCAGCCACGCTCAGTTAAGCGTCGCCCGCGGCGTGGTGCGTTGCGGCTCGTGCCTGCAAGTGTTCAACGCCGCCCGCCAGTTGCTGGGGCAACGGGCCCAGGCGTCTGCGCCGGAGCCTGAAGTGCCGACCAGCGCCGAGCCGGCCACCGAGCCGACTGTCGAAACGCCTCCCGAGCCACCGCGGGCCATCAGCCAGAAGCAGTGGACGGCCGAAGAGCTGGACCTGGATAACCTGGACAAGGAACTGGCGAGGCTGGAACGTCGCGAGATCCAGCACACCCAGGCAGGGGGCGCAGAACGTCGCCAGCCAGGCGCCGACCGTCGGCAAAAGGAAGAGTCCTTCAGTGCCAGCCGCGACACGGTCAAGGCCGAGGAAGAAAAATGGGCGGCCAGCCTGTTCAGCGAGCCACCCGAAGAGCGCACCCAGGCACCAGAAGAAGAGCCCGAGCCGGTTAAGGCACCTGCGTCCAAACAGCGCACCGAACCGTCCATGTCGGCCCACGTCGACGAACTTGATGACGAACCAGCTCTGTACACCACTGCCGTGGATGACGACCTCGACCCGCCGCTGACACCCACCCGCGACGAGCACGACGAGCCTGAACCCGAAGACCGCGCGTTCGCGCGACGCAAGCGCGCGCGAACGGAGGCCGGTGTACACGACGAGTTGCTCCAGGACCTGGAAGACGACCCCCTGCACCTGTACGCGCAGAAGCGTCCGTCAGGCTGGGGTCGCCGTCTGCTCTGGATACTCTTGGTGGTACTCGCCGCCGCCGGCCTGGCCGGCCAGTACATCGCCTACCAATTCGACGACCTGGCCCGCCAGGACGCCTACCGCCCATGGTTCCAGGCGCTGTGCCCGAAACTGGGATGTACGGTGCCATCGCGGGTCGACATTACCCATATCAAGAGCAGCAACCTGGTGGTGCGCAGCCACCCCGAGTTCGCCGGGGCACTGGTGGTGGATGCCATCCTCTATAACCGCGCGACCTTCTCCCAGCCCTTCCCACTGCTGGAGCTGCGCTTTGCGGACTTGAACGGCAGCCTGATTGCCAGTCGTCGCTTCAAGCCGGCCGAATACCTGAGCGGCGAGTTGGCCGGCGTCAGCGAAATGCCCTCGCAGACGCCGATCCACATCTCCCTGGACATCCTGGACCCCGGCAACAAAGCCGTAAATTACAGCCTGAGCTTCCATTCACCCGAGTGAAACGGCGCGCCCACCGAGGTTTGACGGCGGATTATTGACTTGGCCGCCGTCGACCAAACCGATGGCGATAAAAAAGTAACTGTTCAGATTTTATCCAATTCAGCCTTTAACCCGTCATCGAGAGCGGGTATCATGCCAACCCTTTTTCGAACTCTAATGATCCGGCCCCACAACAGGGAAGTCCTATGTCGGCGGTACGCATCGGCCCATACACATTGCAAAACGGCTTGATCCTCGCCCCGATGGCGGGTGTCACCGACCAGCCCTTTCGTCAGCTGTGCAAGCGTTTGGGCGCGGGTCTAGTAGTCTCTGAAATGGTTACCAGCGACATGAGTTTGTGGAACACCCGCAAGTCGCGGATGCGCATGATCCACGAAGGTGATCCCGAGCCACGCTCGGTGCAGATCGCCGGGGGCGATGCGCAGATGCTGGCGGATGCAGCCCGGGCCAATGTGGAGCTGGGTGCACAGATCATCGATATCAACATGGGCTGCCCGGCCAAAAAGGTCTGCAACAAGGCCGCCGGTTCCGCGCTGTTGAAAGATGAGCAGTTGGTCGCCGAGATCCTGCAGGCCGTTGTCGGCGCAGTGGATGTGCCGGTGACCCTGAAGATTCGTACCGGTTGGGACCGGGACAACAAGAATGGCCTGACCGTGGCGAAGATCGCTGAACAGGCAGGTATTGCAGCGCTGGCGGTGCATGGCCGCACCCGCGCCGACCTTTACACCGGTGAAGCCGAGTACGACACCATTGCCGCGATCAAGCAGGCTGTGTCCATGCCCGTCTTTGCCAATGGCGACATCGACAGTGCCGAGAAAGCCCGGCGCGTGCTGCACGCGACCGGTGCCGATGGTTTGTTGATTGGCCGGGCCGCCCAGGGGCGGCCGTGGATTTTTCGTGAAATCGAGCATTTCCTGCGTACCGGTGAAGTCTTGCCGGCACCAGAGTTGGTCGAGGTGGAACGTATTCTGCTAGAGCATCTGGCCGCCCTGCACGCCTTCTATGGGGACGTGATGGGAGTACGCATTGCTCGCAAGCATGTCGGCTGGTATCTCGCCACCTTGCCGGGCGCCAAGGAATTCCGCGCTCAGTTCAATCGTTTGGATGAAACGCAGGCACAGGTCGCCACCGTTCGTGAGTTCTTCGCCGGACGCGACAAGAGCCTGGGAACAGGGGATGGAGAAGGGGTGGCCGCATGACGATGATGACCGAGACTTTAGTGAGTGGAACAACACCCGTGAGCGACAATGTCAATTTGAAACAGCACCTCAACACGCCGAGCGAAGAAGGCCAGACCCTTCGCGGGAGTGTCGAGAAGGCGCTGCACAATTATTTCGCCCACCTTGAGGGCGCTTCCGTCACGGATGTGTACAACCTGGTGCTCTCCGAAGTCGAGGCGCCCTTGCTCGAAAGCGTGATGAACTACGTCAAGGGCAACCAGACCAAAGCCAGTGAGCTGCTGGGCCTCAACCGTGGCACCTTGCGCAAAAAGCTCAAGCAGTACGATTTGCTGTAAGCATTCAATCAAACCAGAAAGGCGCCCGCGTAAAACCGGTCGCCTTTTTTGCTGACTTCCTTTGCTTTTGATGGAAATTGAGATGACCGACCAGACCACCCGCCTGCCGATCCGCCGTGCCTTGATCAGTGTTTCCGACAAGACCGGGATCCTCGAATTTGCCCGGGAGCTGGAAGCCCTGGGTGTGGAAATCCTCTCCACGGGCGGGACCTTCAAACTGCTGCAGGACAACGGCGTGGCCGCAGTAGAAGTCGCGGACTACACCGGTTTCGCAGAAATGATGGACGGTCGCGTCAAGACCCTGCACCCGAAAATCCACGGCGGCATCCTTGGCCGTCGCGGCATCGACGACGCCATCATGACCGAGCACGGCATCAAGCCGATCGACCTGGTGGCGGTTAACCTGTACCCGTTCGAAGCCACCATCAACAAGCCAGGCTGCGACCTGCCGACCGCCATCGAAAACATCGATATCGGCGGCCCGACCATGGTGCGCTCGGCGGCCAAGAACCATAAAGACGTGGCCATCGTGGTCAACGCCAGCGACTACACCAACGTCCTGGAAAACCTCAAGGCCGGTGGCCTGACCTACGCCCAGCGCTTTGACCTGATGCTCAAGGCGTTCGAACACACCGCCGCCTACGACGGCATGATCGCCAACTACATGGGCACCGTGAATCAAGCTGCGGATACCTTGAGCACAGAAGGCCGCAGCCAGTTCCCGCGCACCTTCAACAGCCAGTTCATCAAGGCTCAGGAAATGCGCTACGGCGAGAACCCGCACCAGAGCGCGGCGTTCTACGTGGAAGCCAAGCCGGCCGAAGTGGGTATCGCCACCGCCACTCAACTGCAAGGCAAAGAACTCTCCTACAACAACGTCGCCGATACAGACGCTGCGCTGGAATGTGTGAAGAGCTTCGTCAAGCCGGCCTGTGTGATCGTCAAGCACGCCAACCCATGCGGCGTGGCCGTCAGCCCGGACGCTGAAGGCGGTATCCGCCAGGCGTACGAACTGGCCTACGCCACCGACACCGAATCCGCATTCGGCGGCATCATTGCCTTCAACCGCGAGTTGGATGCCGAGACCGCCAAGGCCATCGTCGAGCGCCAGTTCGTCGAAGTCATCATCGCCCCAAGCGTCAGCGAAGAAGCCCGCGCCATCGTCGCCGCCAAAGCCAACGTGCGCCTGCTGGCCTGTGGCGAGTGGTCGGCAGACCGCGCTGCGGCCTGGGACTACAAACGCGTCAATGGTGGCCTGCTGGTACAGAGCCGCGACATCGGCATGATCGGCAGCCAGGACCTGAAAGTCGTAACCAAGCGCGCGCCAACCGAGCAAGAGATCAACGACCTGATCTTCGCCTGGAAAGTGGCCAAATACGTCAAGTCCAACGCCATCGTCTACGCCAAGAACCGCCAGACCATCGGTGTCGGCGCTGGCCAGATGAGCCGCGTGAACTCGGCACGTATCGCCGCGATCAAGGCTGAGCACGCCGGTTTGCAGGTGGTGGGTTCGGTGATGGCTTCCGATGCGTTCTTCCCGTTCCGTGACGGCCTGGACAACGCTGCGAAAGCCGGCGTGACCGCCGTGATCCAACCGGGCGGTTCGATGCGTGATGCAGAAGTCATCGCCGCCGCTGATGAAGCTGGCATTGCGATGGTCTTCACTGGCATGCGCCACTTCCGCCACTGATTGATTTGATCTCAAGCGGGCACTGGCTTCATGTGGGAGCTGGCTTGCCTGCGATAGCATCACCTCGGTGCAACTGACACACCGAGGCGCCCGCATCGCAGGCAAGCCGGCTCCCACAGGAAAACAGCCAACAGTGCCCCCCGAATTTGCGTCATCCGAGGTTTTTGAAATGAATGTTTTGATCATTGGCAGCGGTGGCCGTGAACACGCCCTGGCCTGGAAAGTAGCCCAGGACCCACGCGTGCAGAAAGTCTTCGTCGCCCCCGGCAACGCCGGTACCGCCATCGAAGCCAAATGCGAAAACGTCGCCATCGACGTGCTGGCCCTGGAGCAGCTGGCAGATTTTGCCGAGAAGAATGTTTCCCTGACCATCGTCGGCCCGGAAGTGCCGCTGGTTGCCGGCGTCGTCGATCTGTTCCGCAGCCGTGGCCTGGACTGCTTCGGCCCTACCGCGGGCGCCGCCCAGCTGGAAGGCTCGAAAGCCTTCACCAAGGACTTCCTGGCCCGCCACAAGATCCCCACGGCCGACTACCAGAACTTCACCGAGATCGAACCGGCCCTGGCTTACCTGCGTGAGAAAGGCGCACCGATCGTGATCAAGGCCGATGGCCTGGCTGCCGGTAAAGGCGTGATCGTCGCCATGACCCTGCAGGAAGCCGAAGACGCCGTGCGCGACATGCTCGCCGGCAATGCCTTTGGTGACGCCGGTTCGCGCGTGGTCATCGAGGAATTCCTCGATGGCGAAGAAGCCAGTTTTATCGTGATGGTCGACGGCAAGAACGTATTGCCGATGGCCACCAGCCAGGACCATAAGCGCGTCGGCAACGGCGACAGCGGTCCGAACACCGGCGGCATGGGTGCCTACTCCCCGGCGCCCGTTGTAACCGCCGACGTGCACCAGCGCGTCATGGACCTGGTGATCTGGCCAACCGTGCGCGGCATGGCGGATGAAGGCAACGTGTACACCGGTTTTCTCTACGCCGGCCTGATGATCGACAAAGCCGGTAACCCGAAAGTCATCGAGTTCAACTGCCGCTTCGGCGATCCGGAAACCCAGCCGGTGATGCTGCGCCTGCAATCGAGCCTGGTGCTGCTGGTGGAAGCCGCCCTCGCCCAGGCCCTGGACAAGGTCGAAGCGCAATGGGACCCACGTCCTAGCGTTGGGATTGTGCTGGCGGCCGGTGGCTACCCTGCCGACTACGCCAAGGGCGATGTGATCGAAGGCCTCGACGCGGCCGCTGCGCTGGAAGGCAAAGTGTTCCATGCCGGCACCGCGCTCAAGGACGGCAAAGTTGTAACCGCCGGTGGCCGCGTATTGTGCGCCACCGCGATGGGTGCCAGTGTCGATACCGCGCAACAACAGGCGTACAAACTGGCGGCGAAAATCGACTGGAAAGGCTGCTTCTACCGCACCGACATTGGCTACCGTGCCATTGCCCGCGAACGCGGTGAGAACAACTGAGCAGCTACACTTGCAGTAGCTATCCGTTCGGTTAGGTAAGGGCCTTTGGCCCTTGCCGTACCCTGTCGCCCCGCGCATAGTTAACCCGTGCATCCACCTACCGAAGGGATTTCGCCGTGCGCTGGCTCAGGATCGCCATAGGTTTCACAATCAGTCTGCTGACCCTGCTCTGCTTGCTACCGGCCCAGGCCGCCGCGCAAGGCAGTGGCTGGGCGGTATTGCTTGATGAACAGGCCGACCTGCAACTGAGCGACATCCGTTCCGCCCGCTATACCAATCAATTCAGCCCCATCGAACTGGACCGGATCACCGCCGCGCAGCCGGACGGTGCGTTGTGGGTGCGTTTCAGGCTGCAGCCCGGCAAGCACGAACAAGTGCTGCGGGTGTTCGCCCCGGACCTGTCCAGCCTGAGCCTGTACGTGCTGGACGGCGACACCCTGGTAGAGCAACAAATCACCGGCACTCGCCAACCCCAGGCTGAGCGCCCGTTGCCCAGCAGTGACTTCATGTTACCGATGCCCCAGAGCCCTCGGCCCCTTGAGGTGTATCTGCGCCTGGTCTCGGAACACGAACTGCGCCCTTACATCACTCTGGAACCGGCGGTGCTGGCCGCTGCCAACCAGAACCAGACATTGATCTACGGTCTGCTGTTCGGCGTGCTGTCGATGCTGATCCTGCACAACCTCACGCGCTTCGCCTACCACCGCTCGCGCAGTAGCCTGTGGCTGGCCGCGTGCGAATTCCTGTTGATGCTCAGCCTGGCGCTACTGCTCAACCTGGTGGGGCCGTGGCTGCCGAACTGGCACGCGATCCAGACCCCTGGCGCCTACCTCGCCCTGCTGCTGACCGCACCCTGCGGGCTGATGTTTGCCTACCGATTTTTCATGCCCCTGGGCCCGCACCCGCTGAACAAAGTGTTGATCGCCGACATCCTGCTGATCATCCTGTGCGGCCTGCTGTTGTTGTTCGTCAACACCTTGCCGCTGAACATCATCACCTATGCGCTGGTCGCGCTGGCGGGCCTGAGCATGCTGTTCGTCTCGGCCTATCACTGGCAAAAAGGCTACCGCCCGGCGCGCTTGTTCGTGGCGGCCATGGTGGTGTTCAACATCGGCACGCTGATCATCCTGCCCGCCCTGCTCGGCCTCACCCTGGTGGCGCCACAAGGCCTGATCGTCCCCCTGCTGAGCTTTATCTGCCTCAGCGGCCTGCTGATGAGCCTGGCCCTCGGCGAGCGCCAGCGCGCCATTGTCGAAACCCGCTTCAGCCTGAGCCGCGACCTGGCGGCCAGCAACGCCGAAATCGCCGCCAAGGCCGAGTTCCTGGCGAAGATCAGCCACGAAATCCGCACACCCATGAACGGAGTGCTGGGCATGACCGAGTTGCTGCTGGGCACGCCGTTGTCGGTGAAGCAACGCGACTATGTGCAGACCATCCACAGCGCCGGTAATGAGTTGCTCACCCTGATCAACGAAATTCTCGACATTTCCAAGCTCGAGTCCGGCCAGATCGAACTCGATGATGTGCAGTTCGACCTCAATGCATTGATCGAGGACTGCCTGAGCATCTTCCGCGCCAAGGCCGAGCAGCAGAATGTCGAGCTGATCAGCTTTATCCAGCCTCAGGTGCCACGGGTGATCAGCGGTGATCCGACACGGCTGCGCCAGGCGCTGCTGAGCCTTTTGGAAAACGCCCTGCACAAAACCGATGAAGGCGAAGTACTGATCGTTGTCGCCCTGGATGAGCGCAGCACCAAGCCACGCCTGCGCATTGCCGTGCAAGACAGCGGCGTGCCCATGGACGCCGCCGAACGCGACGCCCTGCTGCACAGCGAACTGCACAGCAAGAACTTCCTCTCGGCGACGCGTTTGAGCGGCCACCTGGGCCTGGTCATTGCCCGCCAATTGATCCTGTTGATGAACGGCGAGTTCGGCATCAAGAGCGGCAGTCACCAGGGCAGCACCCTGTGGCTGACCCTGCCCCTGGACCCGGAACGCCTGGAACATCCGACCAGCGACCTCGACGGCCCGCTCAAGGACGCCCGCGTGCTGGTAGTGGACGACAACGACACCTGCCGCAAAGTGCTGGTGCAGCAGTGCACGGCCTGGGGCCTGAACGTCAGCGCCGCGCCTTCGGGCAAGGAGGCCCTGGCGCTACTGCGTACCAAGGCGCACCTGCGGGATTACTTTGACGTGGTGCTGCTGGACCAGAACATGCCCGGCATGACAGGCATGCAACTGGCGGCGAAGATCAAGGAAGATCCGAGCCTGAACCACGACATCCTGCTGATCATGCTCACCGGCATCAGTAACGCGCCGAGCAAGATCATTGCGCGCAACTGCGGCATCAAGCGCATTCTCGCCAAGCCAGTGGCGGGTTATACCCTCAAGACCACCCTGGCCGATGAGCTGACCCAGCGCAGCAAAGGCGCCCTCGTTGCACGCCCGGCCCCCAGCGCACCGGCAGCCATCACCGTGCCCAGCGATTTCCGCATCCTGGTAGCCGAAGACAACAGCATCTCCACCAAAGTGATTCGCGGCATGCTCGGCAAGCTCAACCTCAACCCGGACACCGCCAGCAACGGCGAAGAAGCGCTGCAGGCAATGAAAGCCCAGCGTTACGACCTGGTATTGATGGACTGTGAGATGCCGATCCTCGATGGTTTCTCCGCCACGCAGCAACTGCGGGCGTGGGAAATCAGCCACCAACGCGTGCGCACGCCGGTGGTGGCGCTCACCGCGCACATCCTGTCGGAACACAAAGAACGCGCACGCCAGGCAGGCATGGACGGGCATATGGCCAAGCCGGTGGAACTGTCGCAGCTGCGCGAGCTGGTGGACTACTGGGTGGCGCAGCGCCAACAGCGCCCTGAGCACAGCACCCTTTCCTGATGATCGTTCCCACGCTCCGCGTGGGAACGCCGCCCGGGACGCTCCGCGTCCTGCTTGAGCGCGACGCAGAGCGTCACTGGATGCATTCCCACGCAGAGCGTGGGAACGATCAGCCAGCTCCCACATTTGATCTGTGTCGGATAGACTCCTCCACACTTTCCCCGCCCGCGAGCCGCCCCCATGCTCCATGTGTTATTCAGCGTTTACCTGAAGATGCTGGTGCTCTACAGCCCGTTCTTTGTGCTGTCCTGCTTTATCAGCCTGACCCGTGGCTACTCCAGCAAGGAGCGTCGGCGCCTGGCGTGGAAAGTCGCACTGGCCACCCTGGTATCGAGCGTGCTGCTCTACCTGTTTGGCCGGGTGATTTTCAGTGTGTTCGGCATTACCGTCGACGCGTTCCGCATCGGCGCCGGCAGCGTGTTGTTTATCTCCGCCCTGGGCATGGCCCAGGGCAAGTCGGCGGTGCAGACCGACAACGTGCAGCAGGATGTGACCATCGTGCCGCTGACCATCCCCCTCACCGTCGGCCCCGGCACCATTGGCGCCTTGCTGGTGATGGGCGTCAGCCAACCGCACTGGGACGATAAGCTCACCGCCATCCTCAGTATTGCCCTGGCCAGCCTGACGGTGGGCGTGGTGCTGTACCTGTCCAACCGTATCGAACGCATTCTCGGCGACCAGGGCTTACAGATTGTCAGCCGGTTGATGGGCCTGTTCGTCTGCGCCCTGGCCGCACAAATCATTTTTACCGGGGTACGCGGCTACCTGGTGCCCTAGATCCGGTATTTGGCGATAGCCATTTCGACTTTGTCACCGGCGCTTTCGCGCATCAGTTGGATGGTTTTCTCGTTGACCATCGAGGTATTGAGCACCAGGCAAGTCTGCCCGCTGAAGGCCTCGAACGAGGAGCTGTCCCACTCCAGGAACGGCAGGCCCACCTGTTTATCCACACCATGGGTGCTGTAGGTCACCAGCACCATGATCAACTCGCCGTCTGTTTCAGCGCAGGAGGCCAGGCCGAAATCGCCGCCCTCATGCACCGCGCAATTGCGCTTGAACAGCTCGAAAGACGCTGGCTGGCGCTTCAATGCGTCCAGCGCATCGGCGGCCAACTTCGGCAGTGCGCTGAGCAGTGGCCCGGACAGCGCCGTCGATGTCAGCATCGAGGCGATGATATTCAGCGCCGCCAGTTGCACCGTCAGGCCCTTGCCCGCACGCGAGACCCGCTCAAAGCGACTGCGCAGCGGCAGCCACCCCAGGCTGACCATCACCTTGATAAATTCCTCGTACCACGCCTCGCTACCGCGCTGGACGTTCAGTACATCGCTCACATAACTGCTGGCCAGCAGATAGCTTTTGCGTACGTATTCGCGGTTCAACGCCGACAAGCCTTCGGCAAACGAAATCACGCCGTTGTTGACCACGGCCGCATTGCAATCATCCTCGCGATCCAACACTGCCGAGGCCTGCCTGGCAGGCGCGCCCGGCAATTTGTAGGCGGCAATCAGCTTGCGCCTTTTTTTACTGTTAATCCTTCTGTGACGTCGCTCCATTTTCTGTTCTCCACAAGCACCCCACATGGGGCTTGCTTGCACACTAGTCCAGGGAGCGGCGGGCTTTCCATGCGACAAACATCCCTTGGCCCGCCCCGCACAAAACCAGCGCCCAGCAATGACAAGGCGCGGCGGGCAGGCGTGCGGCTTTCATCGCAAAAAAAAGAAAAAGCCCCGAACAACGCCAGGGGAATCCCTGGGTTATTCGGAGCTTTCCGGCAGCCAACGGGGCTGTTTTCAGGAGTTGGGTTTGTCGCCATACCAACGTGGTGTGTACACCCACTCGCCGCCACCCGCACGCGGGAACACACAGGTGGTGGATGAACCGATAAGCACCATGGTGCGCATGTCCACCTGCTCGGGCGTCAGTTGCCCCAAGGTGGTGACGCGCAGGGTCTGGCCTGGGCGGCCGATGTCACGGCCCAGCACCACTGGCGTCTGTGGCGTGCGATGCAGCGCGACGATCTCCAGAGCGCGCCCCAGTTGCCAAGGCCGCGACCGCGAGATCGGGTTGTAGAACGCCAAGGCCAGGTCGGCCTGGGAAGCCAGGTCCAAGCGTTTTTCGATGATCGACCAGGGCTTGAGGTTATCCGACAGCGACATCACACAAAAGTCATGCCCCAGCGGCGCGCCCGCCTGGGCAGCGGTGGCCAGCGAAGCGGAAACCCCTGGCAGGATTTCCAGGTCGACCTGATGCCAGGCCGGCTCGCTGGACTCATGCAACGCTTCGATCACCGCCGCGGCCATGGCGAATACACCCGGGTCACCAGAGGACACCACCACCACCGAGCGGCCTTGCGCGGCTAGCTCGAAGGCGTGGCGGGCGCGCTGCATTTCTTCCCGGTTGTCGGTGCAGTGTTGCACTTGGTCGTCCCGGAACGGCCCGGCCATGCGCACGTAGGTTTCATACCCCAGCACATCGGTGCAACGCACCAGTTCCGCCTTCACCGCCGGCACCATCAGTTCGGCGGCGCCTGGGCCCAGGCCAATCACCGCCAGACGCCCGCGGGGGCGCCCAACCTGTGACAGGTCCAAGGGCTGCTCGGCCACGGTAATACTGATGTCCGCAACGGGACTCAGCGCGGCAAACCGCAACGGTACACCCAAGGCCGACGCGGCTTCATGCAAGGACGCGTCAGCCATCTGCAGATCGCTGGCCAGCAGGCAGGCCAGGGATTGCACGGCCACGCCCGCCTCCTGCAACGCCGTGCGCACACGCTCGGCCAACTGCGCACCCGGCCGGCAGGTGACGTAGACATTCTGCGGATAAATCAGCAATTCGTTGGCTGCCGGTGTGCGCTCGGCACTGCCCACATGAATCGTCAGGCGCGCCTGTTGGTCCTGAGGCAGATTAGCCTCCTCCAGCCATGGCGCCGCGCCTTCGATACGCACGCTTTCACCGGCCAGAAGGTCGGAGACAAAGCGTTTGCCCAGCTCAATGTCAGCCAGTTGATAGCCCGCCGGCGGGTTGAGCAGGCAGGTGCCAAAACGCAACTCGCCGCTGGTGGTGATGGCGGCAGACACGCCGAGTGCTGCGCCAATGTCGCGCGCCATCAGGTTCACGCCACCCAGGCCACCGAGCAACGGCACCACCGCGCTGCCGTCTTCGGCCACGGCCAGCACGGCGGGCTCTTCGCCCTTTTCCAGCAGCAACGGCGCCAGGGTACGGATCACAATGCCCGCGGCGCACAAGGCAATCAGTGGTGTGCCCTGCTGATAGAGCTGACGCAAGGTCGCGCCGAACTCGCTGTAGGTGCGGTCTGCCCCCTCAACCCGTGTGGCCAGGCCGTGGATCAACGCGCCGGGGTAAACCTGCTGGAGCTTGCGCGCAGTCGCCAGGCTGCCCTGGCCCAGAATCACAATCGCCGGGGTCATCAACCTTGCCACCGTTCACCGGGCACGATGATCAGTGAGAAGTACGGCGAAGACGCCGGGTCCACCTGGTCCAGCGGCACAATCTTCTGGTTGGCCATAGTGGCGCGCTCCACATACAGCGCCCGCTCGGCCAGGCCCAGCTCTTCCAACACTTGGCGTACCTTCGGGAAGTTGCGCCCCAGCTTCATGATCACCGCGGCATCGGCATCCGCCAGGCGGCGCTTGAGATCCTCATGGGGCAATACGCCCGAGAGCACCGACAAGCTCTGGTTGCGATACACCAACGGCGCGCCGAGTACCGAGGCGCCACCGAGCATCGAACACACGCCTGGAATCACCTCGGCGTCGTAGCGCTCGGCCAGGCGGTCATGCAGGTACATGTAGGAGCCGTAGAAGAACGGGTCACCTTCGCAGATCACCGCCACATCACGGCCCGCGTCCAGGTGCGCGGCCACGTCGAGGCTGGCGTTGTCGTAGAAGTCGCTGATCACTTGCTCGTAGGACAGCGGCGCGGGCAGCACTTCGGTGGTCACCGGGTACACCAGCGGCATCAGGGTCTGCTGCGGTACCAGGTGGTCCTCGATGATGCCGAAGGCGTTGCCCTTCTTGCCCTTGGCCACGAAGTACGCCACCACCGGCGATTCACGCAGCAGGCGCAGCGCTTTGAGGGTAATCAGTTCCGGGTCACCGGGGCCGACGCCCAGGCCGATCAAACGTCCGCGCACCTGCATTATTCGACCTCCGTGGCCAGGGCATTGACGGCGGCGGCCGCCATGGCACTGCCACCCAGGCGGCCTTGCATGATAACGAACGGCACCCCACGGCTGTCAGCGGCGAGCATCGCCTTGGATTCGGCGGCGCCGACAAAGCCCACCGGGAAACCGAGGATCAACGCCGGTTTCGGCGCGCCGGCGTCGAGCATTTCCAGCAGGTAGAACAACGCGGTCGGCGCGTTGCCGATCACCACCACACTGCCTTCCAAATGCGGGCGCCACAGTTCCAGCGCGGCGGCAGAGCGGGTATTGCCCAACTCGCGCGCCAGCTCCGGCACGCTGTCGTCACGCAGGGTACAGATCACCTGGTTATTGGCTGGCAGGCGTGCGCGGGTCACGCCTTCGGAGACCATCCGCGCATCGCACAGAATCGGCGCGCCAGCGGCCAACGCGTCACGCCCGGCCTTGCCGGCCCCTTCGGAGAATTGCAGGCCGTCGATGGCTTGGACCATGCCGCACGCATGAATCACCCGCACCGCGAGTTTTTCCAAATCAGCCGGGATGCGGTCCAACTGGGCTTCCGCGCGAATAATGGCGAAGGAGTTGCGATAGATCTCCTGACCGTCGCGGATGTAATCAATCATCGGTGTTGCTCCGTGGACGAGCGCGCAACAGGGCGCCCGCCGCTTCAATGGAAAGAGTGCGCGCGTGCAGCCGACCAAAACCTGGCTGGGCTGCATCGCGAAAATAGAGGTCGTAGTGGCCGGGGTTCACCGCCAGCAAGGTGACGGGCGCGGTGTGCGCGGCGGCGCAGGAGCGCGGGCAACCGGACAGGTGCACCCCACCCCCCGGTTGCAGGGCGGCCAGCTGCACGGCGTCGGCCTTGGTGTCGGCCAGGCCTTTTGCGCAGCCGCTGGAACCGGTGCAGGCGATCATGCGCGCCAGCGGGTGCGCCACCGAGCAGATAAAGCCCAGTTGCGCCAGGCGCTCGGTCACGGCGTGAGGCTTTTCGACGTTGGGCACCAGCACGCCCTGCCAGGGCGTGAAGCGCAAGGTGCCGTCCCCATAGTCACTGGCCAGTTGTGCGGCGCCCTTGAGCATCGTCGGGTCCAGGCGGCCCAGAGGCGCGAGGGCGGCGACATAAAACTGATTTTTTTGCGCTTGTGGATAAGTGCCCACCTGCAGCGACGGGTCGCTGGGCGGGCGCGTGAAGCCGTCAATTGGCAGTAACGGCAAGCGCAAATGGCTCAGTACGTTATCCACAGGCAAATGCCGCATACGCGTTTGCTCTGGGGTGGCGAGGTCCAGAAAAGCTTCCAGCACAGCCACCACCAACCCATGGCCCTGGTCCAATGGCACAGCAGCCAGGGGCGCATCCAGGCCCGGACAGCCGGCCAGGCCGAATGCAAGCAGGGTTTCGCCATGCTGTACGAAGGCCGACAGCCACAGGTCGTGGTGATGTTCGAGCATCGCCAGGTCCTCCCCGCCATCAAGTTGCACCGCGAACTTGGCCGACAGTTCATGGAAACGCGGATGGTTTTCCAGGGTGGCGAGAATCTGCGCGGCCAGCGGGCGGGTGTCGAACAGCATCTGCGGGTCGATGCCGGCGCTGGGGCTGAGCATCAGGTTGCGCACGTCGTCACCGCCCGCGTTGCTGGGGCCCAGGCCCGCCGCCAGCAGCCGGGCGATCAACGCTTCCTGCTCGGCGCCGATGCCGCGGATCTGCAGGTTGGCGCGGTTGGTCGCCTCGATCACCCCCCCCGCCTACGCCTGGGCTGCGTCCGCCACAGCGTAAGCCTGGGCGGCGGTGATCGCGCCGCCCGCCAATTTGACCCGGCAAATGCCGCCGTCCAACGCCTGGACAATACGCAGCAACCCCGGACAAGCCGAGGGGCGCAAGGTATTCACAGCGGGCGTTGGGTTCACGGGGCTACCGGTTGACGGGTAAAGGCGCGGTATTATGCCTGCTTTGTCCGGCGGCATGAAAAGCCTGCCCGTCGGATGTCGTTCAAGGAATTGATATGTCGCCCTGGCTGACGGTTGTAGGCATCGGTGAAGACGGCTTCAAAGGCCTGGGCAGGAATGCCCGGCATGCCCTGTTGCGCGCCACGCGGATTATAGGTGCTCAGCGCCAGTTGGACCTGCTGCCGCAGTGTATTGGTGGCGAGCGCCAGCTGTGGCCGAGCCCGTTTTCCCTGGAGCCGGTGCTGTCGCGGAGCGGGGAGCCTGTGTGCGTCTTGGCCAGTGGCGACCCGATGTTCTATGGCGTCGGCGCCAGCCTGGCCCGGCAAGTGGCGTCTGAGGAGTTGACGATTTTGCCCGCGCCCTCGTCGGTATCCCTGGCGGCGGCGCGCTTGGGCTGGCCGTTGCAGGAGGTGGTGACACTATCCGTGGTGGCGCGGCCATTGGCGGCGATCAACGCGCATCTGGCCAGTGGCGTGCGCTTGTTGGTATTGAGCAATGACGGCAGCAGTCCCGCCTTGATTGCTGCGTTGTTAGCCGAGCGCGGTTTTGGCCCCAGCCGGATAAGTGTGTTTGAACATGTGGGCGGCCCGGCTGAACGGCGTATCGACGGGCACGCGCAAGCGTGGGAGCAGGCTGCGGTTGCCGATTTGAACCTGGTCGCCATCGACTGCCTGGCAGATGCCAACGCGCCGCGTCTGTCACGTCTTGCCGGCTTGCCGGACTCGGCCTTCAAACACGACGGCCAACTGACCAAGCGCGATGTGCGCGCCATGACCCTCGCCCGCCTCGCGCCGATGCCGGGCGAACTACTGTGGGACGTGGGCGCGGGCAGCGGCTCCATCGGTATTGAATGGATGCGCACCCATCCCAGTTGTCGCGCCTTGGCGATCGAAACCGACACCGGCCGCCAGGGCCTGATCGAACACAACCGCGATGCCCTCGGCGTGCCCGGCCTGCAACTGGTTCGCGGCAAGGCTCCGGAGGCGTTAAGCGGTCTGGAAACACCAGACGCCATCTTTATCGGCGGCGGCGTCACCCGCGACGGCGTGCTCGATACCTGCTGGCAACACCTGCGCCCCGGTGGCCGCCTGGTTGCCAATGCCGTGACCCTGCAAAGCGAAATGACCTTGATGAACTGGCGCGCCCAACATGGCGGCGAACTGACCCGCATCCACGTAGCCCAGGCCCAGCCGTTGGGCGACTTCGATACCTGGCGCCAGGCGCTGCCGATCACGTTGCTGGAAGTGATCAAGCCGCTATGAAAAAGATTCTGCTGCTGGGTGGCGTCACGGAAGCGCTGGCCATTGCCCGCACCTTGGGGCCGGAACACGTCTACAGCCTGGCCGGCGTGGGCCGCGTACCAACCGACCTCACCTGCCAGGTGCGGGTCGGCGGCTACGGCGGTAGTGAAGGCCTGGCGCAGTTTGTACGTAACGAACGCATCAGCCTGATCCTCGATGCCACGCACCCGTATGCGGCGCAGATCAGCCGCAACGCGGCCGAAGCTGCAAGGGCATGCGGCGTACCTTGCTGGGCATTGCGACGCCCGGCGTGGCAGCCGCAGCCGGGGGATGATTGGCGAGAGGTCGCCGACTGGGCCGAACTGGTCGGAGCGCTCAAACCCTTCAAGCGCCCTCTGTTCACCTTGGGTCGCGAGCCCTTGCAGCACCTCGACGAAATCCCCGCCGAGCAGTTCTGGACCTTGCGCGCGCTGGATGTGTATCCGGGCAACAAGCGCTGTGAAGTGATCGGCGCACGCGGGCCGTTCCTCATCGAGGACGAGCGGGCGTTATTCGAAGAACGGCGGATCGATGTGCTGATCAGCAAGAACAGCGGCAGCACCGCCACCGAGCCGAAGCTGGAAGTGGCGCGGGAGCGTGGGGTGCCGGTATTGGTGTTGAAGCGGCCGGTGTTGGCTCAAGTAAACAAGGAATTCCTGTCGCCTGAAGAAACACTCAGCGCGTTGGCAAACTTCACTCGATGAGTCAGGATCGCTCGCTTGCTTGATTAGTAACCTATTTGTTACCTTCAGGACGGCTAATGATTGAGATCGAAGAATACCAACGCGACAACGATTCCAGTCCGTTCGATGAGTGGTTTTCATCCTTGAGTGTCCCAGCGGCAACTCGAGTTTCAACCGCTTTAGTTCGGCTTGAAACAGGCAACACCAGCAACATCAAGTGGTTCGATGGGCTAGGCGAATACCGTATCGACTGGGGACCCGGCTTGCGAATCTATTTGATACGAGAAGGACATCGATTAATCATCCTGTTCGGTGGTGGTGATAAGTCCAGTCAAAAGCGCGATATCAAGGTCGTAAAGTCGCTGATTAATGAGTATCAGCGTGACAAGAAATTGAAACAAAAGAGGTGACCAGCATGGCGCTTACCCGTAGCTACAAACACACCATCGCTGAACGTGCCCAGCGAGACCCTGCATTCGCCCAAGCGCTTCTCGACGAGGCCGCTACGCTATTTCTCAATGGCGAGCCGGAAATATCTCGCGTGATCCTGCGTGATTTAGTCAACGCCACAGTAGGCTTTGAAGGCCTTGCGAAACAAACCGCCAAACCTAGCAAAAGCCTGCATCGAATGCTTTCGGCCAGCGGCAACCCCAGCATGGATAACCTTGCGGCGATTTTTGCCGTGATTAGAAAAGCCCTGGGTGTCGATATGCAGGTCCACGGCGTACCCGCTGCATAATTTGCAATATCAACCAGCATGAATGCACCGCAACGTCAGGGGGTGCTACAGGCAATCAGCATTCTTTAAACGCCACAATCTCATGTGGGAGGGGCTGCCTGCGATGCAGGCGACTCGGTCTTCCAATTGGAAGGGGGTGATGCTATCGCAGGCAAGCCAGCTCCCACAGTGTTCAGCGTCGCCTGGTGCGCCGCGTCCCTTCTGCAAAATTGGCAAGCGGCCGTTCTCGTCTATCCTCAAACCCAACACTGCGACACCAAACCACACCCGCCCTTTTTACTTCTCCCCCCCGATCAGGCTAAATACCCGCCTGATCGTTTAACCCTACGGATTATCCGCCATGGCCCGTCAACGCTTTGCAATTGCCTGGATCGCCTGCCTTGCAGTGCTGTTCAATGCGTTTGCCATGCCGTTGGCCAGTGCGATGCAGCAGACGGACGACCCGGTCAAGCGTCTGATGTGGGGCGGGTTCTGTTCGTCCAATGGTGCCAGCCTCAAGGCGATTGCCCTGGGCAAGCTGGAAATCCCCGCACCGCCGGATGATCACTCGGCTATGCAGCATTGCTGGTGTTGCTCGGGTTCGGCGCCGTTGGTGGCGTTGCCGGGGCATGTGCCGCAGTTGTATGTGACGCGCTTCGAGGCGGTGCAGAACCTGCCGCCGCGCTTATTGCGCACTCCCACCCCGCGCCAGCAATGGCCGAGCCTCAACCCCCGCGCCTCTCCAACGGTCTGAGCTTCTTCGCAAGTGAACTGCGTTTAGAACCGTTCTGGAGAACTGCCATGCTCAAATCTTCCCTGCTTCTGGCTGCGTTGCTGCTGCCGGTGCTCAGTGCTGCCAATGCCGAGGACTACAAGGCCGGCGACTTGGAGGTCAGCAATCCCTGGTCCCAGGAATTGCCACCGAATGCGCCCACCGTCGCGGCCTACTTTGTGATTCATAACACCGGGGCTACCCCGGATCGCCTGCTCGGCGTTGAAACCAGCGTCGCCGAGAAAGCCGAGTTGCATGAGCATGTAATGCAAGGCGACCTGATGAAGATGCAACAAGTGCCCAGCGTTGCCGTACCGGCCAAGGGTGAACTGACCTTCGCGCCGATGGCCTACCACGTCATGCTGCTGGGCCTTAAAGACCGCAGCCTGTTGGCCGATGGCAAGCAATTCCCGCTGACCCTCACCTTCGAGAAAGCCGGCAAGGTCGAGGTGCAAGTGTCGGTGCACAAAGCGCCACCGATGGCTGGCCACGAGCATATGCACGCTCAGTAAGCCAACCTCGATGGGCGCTCCTCGCGCCAGGTTGTCTCCCCACTACCGCGTGAAGCGCGGCAGTTGGATCAGCCTGTTCGCCATGCTGATGATCTTTATCGGTCCGCTGATTTCCCAGGCGATGCCGATGGATCATCACGCCGGTATGTCCATGGATATGCCCGCCTGCCACGACGAAGCCAAGCCGAGTAAAGCCCCCGATGAACATCATGTGCTCTGGGAGAAGTGCGGCTATTGCAGCCTGCTGTTCAGTTGCCCGGCCCTGCCCGGCAGCGTCTCCTACGTAACCCTCGGTATCCCGCCGCCCGCCAACGCCCTCCCCCCCGCCACGCGCCTGGGCCATGCCCGGCAGAGCATCTTCCCCGGCGCCCGCAGCCGCGCGCCGCCCATCGTGTCGTAAGCCCTTCACCGCGTTACTTCACCCCGGCCGACTTTAGACAGACAGCCGCAGGCTGCTGGCCGTGTTGTTTACGATTGATTGATGGAATTTGTCATGTCCAGGTTTTCTGCTGACACCCGTTTGGGAAGTACTGCCCTGCTCACCGCCTTATGCGGCGCACTATTGGCTGCCCACGCTCACGCCGACGAGCATGAGCTGAGTCCTACGGTGATCACCGCGATCGCCCCCAGCTCGCCCCTGACCGTGGTCACCAACCCCAAAGACCCACGCCAACCGGTACCCGCCAGCGATGGCGGCGACTACCTCAAGACCATCCCCGGCTTTGCCCTGGTGCGCAACGGCGGCACCAATGGCGACCCGGTGCTGCGTGGCATGTTCGGCTCGCGCCTGAATATCCTCACCAACGGCGGCATGATGCTCGGCGCCTGCCCGGGCCGCATGGATGCGCCAACTTCGTATATTTCGCCGGAAACCTACGACAAGCTCACCGTGATCAAAGGCCCGCAAACCGTGCTCTGGGGCCCGGGTGCGTCAGCGGGCACCATCCTGTTCGACCGTGAGCCGGAGCAGTTCGGCGAGCTGGGCACGCGGGTCAACGCCAGCGTATTGGCCGGCTCCAACGGGCGTTTCGACAAGGTCATCGATGCCGCTGCCGGCGGGCCATTGGGCTACGTGCGGGTGATCGGCAACCAGGCCCATGCCGACGACTACAAGGACGGCAACAACGACACCGTCGCCTCGCGCTATGACAAGTGGAACGGCGACGTGGCGGTGGGTTTCACGCCCGATGCCGACACCCTGCTGGAACTCACCGCCGGCCGTGGTGATGGCGAGGCGCGCTACGCCGGGCGCGGCATGGACGGCTCGCAGTTCCTGCGCGAAAGCCTGGGGCTGCGTTTCGAGAAATCCAATCTCGGCGAGGTGCTGGATAAGGTCGAGGCCCAGGTCTACTACAACTACGCCGACCATGTGATGGACAACTACAGCCTGCGTGTCCCTTCGGGCACCGGCATGATGGCGGGGCCTATGGCGTCCAACGTCGACCGCCGCACCCTTGGCGCACGCATCAAGGCGACCTGGCGCTGGGCGGATGTGCAATTGATCAGCGGCCTGGATGCACAGACCAATGAACACCGTGCGCGCAGCAGCATGGGCATCGACACGTACAAGGATCTGCCGCGTAACAAGGACGCCAACTTCCACAACTATGGCGTGTTCGGTGAATTGACCTGGTACGCCGCCGACAACGATCGCCTGATCACCGGCGCACGCCTGGACCGCGCCTCGGCCAAGGACTTCCGTCAACGCACCGGCTCGGGAATGATGTCACGCCCCAACCCGACTGCCGGCGATACCCGCGCCGATACATTACCCTCGGGCTTTGTGCGCTATGAACACGACCTGGCGGACAGCCCCACCACGCTGTATGCCGGCCTGGGTCACGCGGAACGTTTCCCCGATTACTGGGAACTGTTTTCCCCCAACACCGGCGCGGCCGGTTCGGTGAATGCCTTCGACGGCGTAAAGCCGGAGAAAACCACCCAGCTCGACTTCGGCGCCCAGTACAAGAGCGCCGACCTGGAAGCCTGGGCCTCGGGCTATATCGGCCAGGTACGCGACTTCATCCTGTTCGACTACAGGCCCGGCATGATGGGCACCACCTCCCAGGCGCGCAATGTGGACGCACGCATCATGGGCGGCGAAGTGGGCGCGGCGTACAAGCTGAGCCAACACTGGAAAGCCGACGCCAGCCTCGCCTATGCCTGGGGCAAGAACAGCAGCGACGGCAAAGCCCTGCCACAAATGCCACCCCTGGACGCACGCCTGGGCCTGACCTACACCGAAGACGATTGGAGCGCTGGTGCGTTGTGGCGGGTGGTCGCGGCGCAAAACCGCATCGACCCAAACAAAGGCAACGTAGTCGGCAAGGACTACGACAAGAGTGGCGGCTTTGGCGTGTTCTCGCTGAATGCGGCGTACCGCATCAACAAGCACTTCAAGGTCAGTACCGGGGTCGACAACCTGTTCGGCAAGGCCTATGCCGAGCATCTGAATCTGGCCGGTAACGCAGGTTTCGGTTACCCAACGAACGACCCGCAGGCCATCAAGGAGCCGGGACGTACGCTCTGGACCAAGGTGGACATGAGCTTCTAAAAGCATCGCAGGCAAGCCAGCTCCCACAGGTGGAATACAGTCCTCTGTGGGAGCTGGCTTGCCTGCGATGACGGTGTAACAGACCAAGAAAAATCAAAAGCCTTATGCGGAGCAGCCGATGACCACGCAAAAAATTTCCTTCTACAACCTGGCCTGGCGCTGGCACTTCTACGCCGGCCTCTTCGTCGCCCCCTTCATGGTGCTGCTGGCCCTCACCGGCATCATCTACCTGTTCAAACCCCAGCTCGACCCGCTGATGTACGGCCACCTGCTCACAGTGCCCGCCGCCGACCACGCGCTGAGCGCCGACGAGCAACTGCAGCGTGCCCAGGCCGCCTACCCCCACGCCGCGATCAGCAAATACCTGCCCCCTGCCGACGCCACCCGCAGCGCGCAGTTCGTGATGCGCAACGACGCCCACGAAGTGACAGTATTCATCGACCCCTATCGCGGCACCGTCCTCGGTGAGCAAGACGCAAACAACAACCTGCAAGCCATCGTCCGCGCCCTGCACGGCGAGCTGATGGTCGGCACCGTCGGCGATCGCCTGATCGAATTGGCCGCCGGCTGGGGCGTGATGCTGGTGGTGTCCGGCCTGTACCTGTGGTGGCCGCGGGGCAAGTCCTCGGCCGGCGTGTTGTGGCCGCGCTTCGGCAGCCGTGGCCGCTTGTTCTGGCGTGACCTGCACGCTGTCGTCGGGTTCTGGGGTGCGGCGTTCCTGCTGGTGATGCTGCTCAGCGGCATGACCTGGACCGGCTTCTGGGGCAAGCAATACGCCGACCTGTGGAACACCTTCCCGGCCGCGATGTGGAACAACGTGCCGCAGTCCGACGAGCAGGCCCGTGTGCTCAACACGGCCACCCAGCAAACCGTGCCCTGGGCCCTGGAAAACACGCCGATGCCAATGTCCGGCGACCACGCCGAGCACATGAACCACGGCGCGATGCACGCGGGCCCGGCTGCGCCCACCGTACGTCTGCAACAGGTGGTCGACCTGGCCAATGCGCGCAAGGTCGAACCCGGCTACAGCATCACCTTCCCCACCACCGCCACCGGTGTATTCACCGTCGCGGTGTTCGCCGACGACCCGCGCAACGACGCCACCCTGCACGTGGACCAGTACACCGGCAAGGTCCTGGCCGATGTGCGCTGGGATCATTACAACCTGGTCGCACGCGCCACCGAGACCGGCGTGATGCTGCACGAGGGCAAGATGTTCGGCTGGGTCAACCAACTGATCGTGCTGGTGATCTGCCTGATGATTCTGCTCAGCGCGGTCAGCGGCGTGGTGATCTGGTGGAAGCGCCGGCCCCAGGGTGGGCTGGGCGTACCGCCGCTGCGCCATGACCTGCCCAAGTGGAAAACCGCAATGGTGATCATGCTCGGGCTGGCGATCATCTTCCCCTTGGTGGGGGCGTCGCTGATCGCCGTGTGGGCGTTGGACCGGTGGGTGCTGTCGCGCTTTTTACGCCATGGTGAACCAACTTCAGGTTCCGCCTGAAACAAACACTGATGTTCACAACTCGTCCTTTGGGGGGCGGTCAACCGACAGCTTCAACTGCGCCCCCAATACACCGCGCACTGTCCAGAAATCCCCGCTGCGCACCACACGAAGCCGGCCGATTCGCGCGAGTTCGGAGATGAAGTGCGAAGGCGTCGGCGCCTGCGGGGTATAGCCTGTTTGCGCCGACCATTTGTCAGACGTGGCAAGCAGGTTGTATTCCTCATTGCTCCAGTGCGGGTCGTAGGCGAGCACTGCCCCATCCCGTGCAGACAGATAGAACGTGACGATCGGCAAGCCCTTTCGCTTCAGATCGTGGACGTAATACGCCAACTCGCGCCACGACACGAAGTGAGTACGAAAGGCGTTCTGCGCCACACCTGCCGGCTGATCGAGGCCCGCGTGAAACAGCAGATGGGCTGCGGTGAGCCGGTATTTTTCCGGCAACCCGCGCCCGTCAAACAAAGCTTCAGCGGGCTTGGACGGGAAGCCGTCGTCCGGCAATGGCAGTACAGGGACATGGCTGCTGCCGGCGGGGTTCGTCAACAGCGCACTCACGTACTGCTGCCCCGTGTAGCCGCCGACATAAGCCTGGGAAAACCACGCGGCATCATCGCGGTGAGTGTGCAACGGCCCCAATGCCAACTGGCGTTCGCCCGCAGGCATGACCGCGCGTGAACGCCCCGGCTGCCATTGGGCATCCACGATGCCCGCCCCCAGCCAGTGTGTGCTGGGTTGCAACACACGCAGCTCACCCGCCGCCGCCACACGTTGGATATAGACAGCTGGGCTCAACAAGCGCAGGCGCAAATTCACGACATCGCTGTACGAGATTCCCCGCGTATCGCGCGCGACAAACTTGAGCAAGGCGCCGTCGGCACAGGAAAAATACATCGGCAGCACCGAGCGAGCTGTCGTGGCTTGCACTTGATGAAACACTCCAAGCAATTCGGTCGGCGAGAACAGCGCTCGGTAGATATCATCCCCCGTGCGCACGCCGCCGGTTGGATGGAAGTCGGCCTGTTCGGGCACACAGATATAGATGCCCGCCAAACCGTAGCGATACGGAAAGCCCGCACTGCTGAACACCCGGCGGCGAGCCAGCTTCGAACCGCCGTCGCTCACCGGCAACGTCGCCACGTAGCCACGGTTATCCATCGATTTGAGGACGTACCCGAACATCAGTTGCGAGCGCTGCGCCATTTGCCCGTGCACATGCCGCACGGCATCGTCGGCTTGGATGAACAACGGGCTGTACGCAGGTTCATGGCGCGCCTGGGCATACTGACCGTCACTTTTGGCCGGCGTCGCAAAAGCGCTCCACATGGACACCACGCCCGGCTCACCCCACATCGCGCTGCCCTGCACCACACTCAAGGTAAAACTGCGGGCAATACGGTTGACGTACTCCGAAGGCGCCAGTTCCCCCGCCCGTATCTGGCGCTCCAGTGGCGCGGTGAGCCAGTCATAACGGTTTTTCGGGTGAGTGAGCAGTTGCTGTTCGGTAATCTGCGGGTACTTGCCCCGCGGCTCGGGCCACAGGCAGGTCAACGAACCATCAGGCCCCAGCAGGTAGTGATACAGGCGCTTCTCGCCGAGCGTCAAGGCATGGGCCAGCAGACGGGTGGAAAACGTGTTGCTGTACACAGAGGCTTCGGCCGCCGTCAGCAAAAACGGCCACTGGGACGCGGGCCTCGAGTGATAGCTGGCCACCACGGTGGTGCGTATGGGGTACTCCCCTCGCGTCACCAGCTCATCAGGGAAGATCCATTTGAGATCGAAGACTTCATCGGCAACCACCAAAGGCTCGGAGGCAACGAACCCGCCGTCATCGCGGCGCAGGATAAGGCCGCCGTACGCCTGCGACTGCGTCACCGCCACACGTCGCCGTACGTAGCGGGCAGCGTCATCCATCGACACAAACACCGGGCTCAAGCGACGGCGTGACAGGTTCGCATACGGGTTCCATAACCTGTTCACCGTTCCCGTGCGGTCCCAACATGGACTCTGCATCACCACCCGCAACTCGCCCGCCTCGGCAACCTTGCGAATAAACCTCAGCGGCTCAAGGGTGCCGCCCTTCAACTTGGCCTCGATCGTCTCCAGGCTGTCGCCCTTGCTTTGCGAGTCAAACAAGGACTTGGGCGAAGACGAGCGATAGCACAGCAAAGCCCTCTCGGGGGTCGCGATATAGACCGCCGCGCCCAGGGCCGAGCCGCGGGTGATCAAGCGTGCCTGGGACACGCCGATGTCCAGGTGCGCAGGCAGCATGAAGCAGCGCTCCAGCCAGGCAGTGACACCATTGCCAGCCCATTGGTTGGTGTAATAAAGCGCCTCACACTCAAACCCCTCGGGCAACTGATAAGTACCAGGGCCGGTACTCGCGTACAGGCTGGCAAGGGTCAGCATCGGTGACTGCCGGGTAATCGGCACGCACTCGCTGACCACGTAGTCATTGCGCGACGTGTGTTTGAGGATAAAACAGAAAAAATAGCGGTTTTGCTCTTGGTTGTAAGGTACTCGATCGAGCGCATCCAAGGCCGCCGCGTCGGCGCTTTCAAACAGCGCGCCATGGCTCGGCTGCTCGGGACGCTGCCAGGCAATGCTGCGCACATACGGGCCCCAATCCAGTTCGACTGGCCCGCTCGGCCCCCACAACGCATTGCCGATCACCACCCGCAAGGCGCCGGCCTCGGCGAGTTTGCGCACCACATCGGCGGGCTTCATCGTGCCATCGGCCAGGTTCTTGGCTATCTGGCTGATACCGCTGATGGCCTCGGCTTGCCAATGCAACACCCACTCGGCCGTCGTGTGGCCCGGCTGGTAGGCGATCAGGCTGTCCTCGGCGCCGGACAGATAAGCGGTTACTCCGGCCTGCAAAATCGGGTGTACGTCCAGATCACGGAACATCTGCCCGTTGACCTCGACATCCTGGCGACTCCACTTGAGCGTCAACGCCTCGGCGGGGTCGGCCAGGGACAGGGCGGTGCGCGAGCCGTAAAGCCCCTGCAACCGGCACCCGGCGTGCAGAATGATCGGCGCGCCTTGCCGGTCTTTCGGGTACAACCGCGCAAAGGCAAACGGCCAGGGCCCGGTCGCCACAGGTTCGGTCGCCACATAACGACCATCCGCGCGTTGCAGGATCGCCCCGCCATACTCGCGATCACGCCGTGCGCCGATCCGTTCATGGGCATGACGGGCGGCATCATCGGCACTCAGAAAGCCACGGCTCAAACTGGGCAGGGCCACCAGGGAATAAGGTTTCCACTGCGCATCGACCACGCCGGCGCGGTCCCACAGGGCACTGGTTTTCTCGACGGTCAACTCCCCGGCGGCCGCCACCTGCAACACGAACGCCCGGGTCAGCAGCGTGCCGGCTTGCAAGGCCGCCTGAGTGCCGTTGTCACCCACTTCACCCGTGCTCGAGCGGGTAAACAATGCCGTCTCCGCCGCCGAGCCTGAAAACCGATAGCGCAGGATCGCCTCGTCGCGCATACGGATGTACAACGACGCGCCCAGGGTAGATTGGGCCCCCAGCGCATACTGCCGAAATTGCGCGATATGCGTGGCCAGCTCCGACGGGCTGACAAAGTTCTTATACAGCCAGGCATCCAGGTCAGGGTATTGGCCGGGCAAGGGCCGGGAGTGAAAGTAGATACCCAGCAGGTGAAGCCCGGTCGGCAACAGCGGCAGTTGATCACTGACGTCACTGGAGAGTTCCGGCTGCGCCGCGACAAACAATTTTTGCAGATCATGCTTGAGCAACAGCACCCGCTGCCGGGCGGTGGGAGTGCGCTGGATACGCGACCAGGCATACGACAAGGCCTGCTCGGCGTCAGTGAACACCGGCCCGCAGGGCAATGGCATCGCTGGCGCACTGAAGGGCTGGTAAGGTTGCCAGTCGGCGGGAACATCCCCCGTCGAGCTGCCCCAGGCAGGGCTGGACTGCACAAAGGTCAACTGGCCTACCGCGGCTAGCTTCTTGTAGATGCCTTCCAGCGTGCCGTCATGGGCATGGGGCGAGGACCACGGCCCATTGGTGTCCAGCCAGTGTACAAACCCCGCCTCGGCGGCGGAGTTGCTCGGCGTGTAGCGCAACAGCGCGCCATCTGGCCCCGAGAGATAAGCCTGGGTAAAACGCGCACGGTCCTGATGATTGAAGTAGATATCCGGCGTGGAATAAAAACTCATGAACGCCTGCATCTGCTGCAGCGTCCACTTGGGGTAAGTACGTTTTACAAAGTCCAGTGAACTGGGGTGGGAATGCAGGCTCGCCACAATCTGGTAGCCCTCGGGGTTCACGAAATCGCCGGCGGCATGTTCACGGTCCAGCAACAGGTTCCAGTCGAACGTGGTGGGCTTGCCCGCGCGCGGTTCGCTGGCAACGTACAGGTTATCGCTCAGGCGCCGCAAAATGACACTGGCGTACTCCACGTCACGCTGGTTACCGATTTGCTCGTGAATATAACGCGCGGCATCGTCAGTGCTGATAAAGGCGGGGCTGAGCTGCCCCAGTTTGGCGTGGCCGCGAGGCAGTGCCGCACGCTTGTCACGCGCAAAGGAATCGTCCATGAAAACACCTGGATAGTCGGAAGAAGTGACCATCCTGGAATACCCGTGCGCCGAGTTTGCGCTGCATATTGCTCCCGGCGCCCTTTTTTGAGGCGCGTCACGCCTGCGTCCGCGCTTACAGCGCCAAGCTGGTGCGCAACCGCCGCTGCCCGGCCCTGAATCCTCGTTGAAACCGCTGCGGCGGGTCGCAGGCACAGCCTTTGCAAAGCGCTGTGTATCTGCCCCATAACAACTAATGGTTTACGGAGATCGCACCATGAAGCGTCGCAGCTTGATCAAGGCTTTCACTTTGTCGGCATCCATTGCCGCCATGGGTTTGACCTGGACCGTCCAGGCCGCCGAGACCATCAAGGTCGGCATCCTGCACTCGTTGTCCGGGACCATGGCGATCTCCGAAACCTCGCTCAAAGACATGGCGCTGATGACCATTGACGAGATCAACGCCAAAGGCGGGGTGAACGGCAAGATGCTCGAACCGGTGGTGGTGGACCCGGCGTCCAACTGGCCGCTGTTCGCCGAGAAAGGCCGGCAACTGCTGACCCAGGACAAGGTCGCCGTGGTGTTCGGCTGCTGGACCTCGGTGTCGCGTAAATCGGTGTTGCCGGTGTTTGAAGAGCTCAACGGCTTGCTGTTCTACCCGGTGCAGTACGAAGGCGAAGAGATGTCGCCCAACGTGTTCTATACCGGTGCGGCGCCGAACCAGCAGGCGATCCCGGCGGTGGAATATTTGATGAGCGAAGAAGGCGGCAGCGCCAAGCGTTTCTTCCTGCTCGGCACCGACTACGTGTACCCGCGCACCACCAACAAGATTCTGCGTTCGTTCCTGCATTCCAAAGGCGTGTCGGACAAAGACATCGAAGAGGTCTACACCCCGTTCGGCCACGCCGATTACCAGACCATCGTCGCCAACATCAAGAAGTTCTCCGCCGGTGGCAAGACCGCGGTGGTCTCCACCGTCAATGGCGACTCCAACGTGCCGTTCTACAAAGAACTGGCCAACCAGGGCTTGAAAGCCACCGATGTCCCGGTAGTGGCGTTCTCGGTGGGTGAAGAAGAACTGCGTGGCATCGACACCAAGCCGCTGGTGGGCAACCTCGCGGCCTGGAACTACTTCCAGTCGGTGGAGAACCCGGTGAACCAGAAGTTCGTGGCCGACTGGAAAGCCTACGCCAAGAAACACAACCTGCCGGGCGCCGACAAAGCCGTGACCAACGACCCGATGGAAGCCACCTATGTGGGCATCCATATGTGGGCGCAGGCGGCGGAAAAAGCCAAGTCCACCGACGTCGACAAAGTGCGTGAAGCCCTGGGCGGCCAGACCTTCGCTGCACCGTCGGGCTTCACCCTGACCATGGACAAGACCAACCACCACCTGCACAAGCCGGTGATGATCGGTGAGATCCAGGCCGACGGGCAGTTCTCGGTGGTGTGGCAGACCGAGGCGCCGATTCGTGCACAGCCATGGAGCCCTTACATTCCGGGCAATGACAAAAAGCCGGACTATGCGGTGAAGAGCAACTAAAGCCCCGAGGTAGGGCACGGTCAATGTGGGAGCTGGCTTGCCTGCGATGCAAGCAACTCGGTGTACCTGATACACCGCAGCGATGCCATCGCAGGCAAGCCAGCTCCCACAAAGAACCGGTGCCCACACCGTCCGCGCATGATCAGGACATTTTGCTATGCCCACTGCCCTCTCTCGTTATTTCCTGGCATTTGTGCTGTTGCTGCCCTTGGCCGCACACGCCAGCGACGCCGAGGACTTCCTCAGCGCCAACCCGACACAACAAGCCAAGCTCCTTCAGGACTGGGCCGCACAGCCCGACCCAGCACGCATCGAGCTGGTAGACGCGCTGCAACAAGGCCAACTCACGCTCAACGGTGAAACCAAGACCGTGCGCCTGAACAACCGCCTGCGCGGCTTGATCAATAACGTGCAAGCCAGCCAGCAACTGCTCGCCGCCGACCCCAAGGTGCGCCTGGAGGCAGCGCGCACCCTGCAAAAAAGCGCGGTGCCTGCACAACTTAAATTCCTCGACCAGCAGGTCGTCGCCGAGACGGATGAGCAGGTGCACAGCGCCCTCAGCCTGGCCCTGGCCAACCTGCAACTGGTCGACCCCGACCCTGTGGTGCGCCTGGCGGCCGTGCGCTTGCTCGGCAGCACCGGCGACCCGCTGGCCCGCACGCGCCTTGAAGCGTTGCTGGCGCCAGGCGTGGAAGCCGATGCCGCCGTGCACACCGCCGCTGAAACCAGCCTGGCCCAGGTCAAACGCAAACTGATGATGGGTGAGATCCTCGGCCAGGCGTTCAGCGGCATGTCCCTGGGCTCGATCCTGCTGCTGGCGGCTCTGGGCCTGGCGATCACCTTCGGCCTGCTCGGCGTGATCAACATGGCCCATGGCGAGATGCTGATGCTCGGCGCCTACTCCACCTATGTGGTGCAGTTGATGATGCAGCGCTATGTGCCCCAGGCCATCGAGTTCTACCCCTTGATCGCGTTGCCGGTGGCGTTCTTTGTCACCGCGGCCATCGGCATGGCGCTGGAACGCACGGTGATTCGCCACCTGTATGGCCGCCCGCTGGAAACCTTGCTCGCCACCTGGGGCATCAGCCTGATGCTGATCCAGCTGGTGCGCCTGGTGTTCGGCGCGCAGAACGTCGAAGTGTCGAACCCGGCCTGGCTGTCCGGCGGCATCCAGGTACTGCCCAACTTGGTGCTGCCGTACAACCGCATCGTGATCATCGCCTTCGCACTGTTCGTGGTGGTGCTCACCTGGCTGCTGTTGAACAAGACGCGCCTGGGTCTGAACGTGCGCGCCGTCACCCAGAACCGCAACATGGCCGCCTGCTGCGGCGTGCCCACCGGGCGCGTGGACATGCTCGCCTTTGGCCTCGGCTCCGGTATCGCAGGTTTGGGCGGCGTGGCGCTGAGCCAGATCGGCAACGTCGGCCCGGACCTGGGCCAGAGCTACATCATCGACTCGTTCCTGGTGGTGGTGCTCGGCGGCGTCGGCCAGTTGGCCGGCAGTGTCATGGCCGCTTTTGGCTTAGGGATCGCCAACAAAATTCTCGAACCCCAGATCGGTGCCGTACTCGGCAAGATCCTGATCCTCGCGCTGATCATTCTGTTTATCCAGAAACGCCCGCAAGGACTCTTTGCACTGAAAGGACGGGTGATCGACTGATGAACCAGCCATTGATGCTTACGGCCACGCAAAAGGCCGGCCCCAAAGTCACGATTGCGGTCGGTGCAGTCATCCTGCTCCTGCTGCTGGCGCTGCCCCTGTGTTCGCTATTGTCTGCCGACAACCCGCTGCATGTGTCGGCCTACACCTTGACCCTGGTGGGCAAGATTCTCTGTTACGCCATCGTCGCCTTGGCGCTGGACCTGGTGTGGGGTTACGCCGGGATGCTGTCCCTGGGCCACGGTTTGTTCTTCGCCCTGGGCGGCTACGCCATGGGCATGTACTTGATGCGCCAGGCGGCAGGTAGTGAGTTGCCGGCCTTCATGACCTTTTTGTCCTGGACCGAATTGCCCTGGTACTGGGCCGGCACCGACCACTTCCTCTGGGCCTTGTGCCTGGTGGTACTGGCCCCTGGTTTGCTGGCGTTGGTGTTCGGTTTCTTCGCCTTCCGCTCGCGAATCAAGGGCGTGTATTTCTCGATCATGACCCAGGCCCTGACCTTCGCCGGGATGCTGTTGTTCTTTCGCAACGAGACCGGGTTCGGCGGCAACAACGGCTTTACCAACTTCCGCAGCATCCTCGGTTTCGGCATCACTGAACCGGGCACGCGAGCGGTGTTGTTTCTCGCCACGGTGCTGTTGCTGGTGGCCAGCCTCTACATCGGCTGGCGCCTGGCGAAGAGCAAGTTCGGGCGCGTGCTCACTGCCCTGCGCGACGCCGAGAACCGCCTGATGTTCTGCGGTTACGACCCACGCGGTTTCAAGCTGTTCGTGTGGGTGTTGAGTGCAGTGTTGTGCGGCCTTGCCGGTGCGCTGTATGTGCCGCAGGTGGGCATTATCAACCCCAGCGAAATGTCTCCGACCAACTCCATCGAAGCCGCCGTGTGGGTAGCGCTGGGCGGGCGTGGCACGTTGATCGGGCCGTTGCTCGGCGCCGGTGTGGTCAATGGCATGAAGAGCTGGTTCACCGTGGCCTTCCCCGAGTACTGGCTGTTCTTCCTGGGGGCGCTGTTCATCATCGTCACCCTGTACCTGCCCAAGGGCGTTATCGGCCTGCTGAAGAAATGAGGAACGTCATGCTTGAACCTATTTTCGACGCAGGCAGCGGCCGCGAGGCGATTGGCATCGGCCAGGTCGCGGGCAAAGGGCTCAACACCCGCCACGGCACCATTCTGACCCTGGACGATATCAGCGTCAGCTTTGACGGTTTCAAGGCCCTCAACGACCTGAACCTGTACATCGGCGTCGGCGAATTGCGCTGCATCATCGGCCCCAACGGCGCGGGCAAGACCACGCTGATGGACGTGATCACCGGCAAGACCCGACCCAGCCACGGCAAGGCCTGGTTTGGCGAAACCCTGGACCTGACCCGCATGAGCGAAGTGCAGATCGCCCAGGCCGGTATCGGGCGCAAATTCCAAAAGCCCACGGTGTTCGAAGCCCTCAGCGTGTTCGAAAACCTGGAGCTGGCGCAGAAGACCGACAAGTCGGTGTGGGCCAGCCTGCGGGCGCGCCTGAGTGGCGAACAGAAAGACCGTATCGAGGAAGTGCTCGACACCATCCGCCTCACCGCCTCCGTGCATCGCCCCGCCGGTTTACTGTCCCACGGCCAGAAGCAGTTCCTGGAAATCGGCATGCTGCTGATGCAAGACCCGCAACTGTTGCTGCTGGATGAACCGGGGGCAGGCATGACCGACGCCGAAACCGAGTTCACCGCCGAGCTGTTCAAACGCCTGGCCGGCAAGCACTCGCTGATGGTGGTGGAGCACGACATGGGCTTTGTCGGCTCGATTGCCGACCACGTCACCGTGTTGCACCAGGGCAGCGTGCTGGCCGAAGGGTCGCTGGAACAGGTGCAGGAAAACGAGCGGGTGATCGAGGTTTACCTCGGCCGCTAATGCTGACACGAACGGCTGATCGTTCCCACGCTCCGCGTGGGAATGCCACGCTGGACGCTCCGCGTCCCGCTGCGCAACGGTGACGCAGAGCGTCACGGTATGCATTCCCACGCAGAGCGTGGGAACGATCACATTGAGGAGGTTTTGAGAATGCTGCAAGTCGACAAGCTGCACCAGTATTACGGCGGTAGCCACATTCTGCGCGGGCTGTCCTTCGACGTGAAGGTCGGCGAAGTCACCTGCCTGCTCGGGCGTAACGGCGTGGGCAAGACCACCCTGCTCAAGTGCCTGATGGGCCTGTTGCCGGCCAAGGAAGGCGCGGTGAACTGGGAAGGCAAGGCCATCACCGGCTTCAAGCCGCACCAGCGAGTACATGCCGGCATCGCCTACGTGCCTCAGGGCCGGGAGATATTCGGGCGGCTGACCGTGGAAGAAAACCTGCTGATGGGACTGTCGCGTTTCCCCGGTTCCGAAGCCAAAGAGGTGCCGGCCTTCATCTACGAACTGTTCCCGGTGTTGCTGCAAATGAAGCATCGACGTGGCGGCGATTTGTCCGGCGGCCAGCAGCAACAGTTGGCGATTGGCCGTGCCCTGGCGAGCCGCCCGCGCCTGTTGATTCTCGATGAGCCCACCGAAGGCATCCAGCCGTCGGTGATCAAGGAAATCGGTGCGGTGATCAAGAAGCTCGCGGCGCGCGGCGATATGGCGATCCTGTTGGTGGAGCAGTTCTATGACTTTGCCGCTGAACTGGCTGACCAGTACCTGGTGATGTCCCGTGGCGAAATCGTACAGCAGGGCCGTGGTGAAAATATGGAAAACGAGGGTGTGCGTGGGCTGGTAACCATCTAATCTGTAGCCTCCTAACGATAAGCACACACCATGAACCTGCCCGTTACCCCTGCCCTGTTCACCCCCAGCTGGCACGCCGAGCTGGAACTCGGCTACGCGCGTTTCGGCGATACCACACGCCCGGTACTGCGCCGCCACCTGGGCCCGCTACGGGTGCAAAAGCACCTGTACGCCGAAGGCCCCGAGGTGTGCCAGCACATCATCGTGCACCCACCCGGCGGGATTGCCGGTGGCGATCGCCTGGACATCAGCGCCCATGTGGGCACAGGGGCCTGGGCACAACTGACCAGCCCCGGCGCCGCCAAGTGGTACCGCGCCAGCGGCCCGGCGTATCAGCAACTTGAACTGACCGTGGAAGCCGGCGCGACCCTGGAATGGCTGCCTCAGGAAACCATCGTGTTCAGCGCGGCCCAGGCCGAACTCACCACACAGATCGAGCTGCTGGGCGATGCGCGGTTGTTCTACTGGGATGTGGTCGCCCTGGGCCGCCCGGCCAGTGGCGAACGATTCGACCTGGGCCACTTTCAATCGCACCTGGACATTCGCCGCGACGGCCAGTTGCTCTGGCATGAACGCCAGCGCATTGTGGGCGCCGATGGGTTGCTGGATTCGCCTATCGGGCTGGATGGGCAACCGGTGTTTGCCACCTTGTTGGTGACCGGTGAAGTCGATGCGCAATCGCTTGAACAATGCCGCTCACTGCCCCACGCGGTGCGCGGTGACCTGACCCAACTGCCCGGCTTGCTGGTGGCGCGTTGCCTGGCCAGTGAAGCGCTGCTGGCGCGGGGTTGGTTGATTGATTTATGGAAATTGCTACGCCCGGCAGTGCTGGGGCGAGAAGCAGTCGCACCACGAATCTGGAGCACATGAAGATGCGCCCTTCGGTAGGAGCGAGCTTGCTCGCGAAGATCGTTAACGATAACGCGGGCATCCTGAATGTACGCGGCGCCCTCAGGTTTTTCGCGAGCAAGCTCGCTCCTACAGGGGTTAGCGCCCGCCCTTTTAATTGCCTTACGACGGACTGAACCATGGACCTGACCCCACGGGAAAAAGACAAACTGCTGATCTTCACCGCAGGCTTAGTCGCCGAGCGGCGCCTGGCGCGCGGGGTGAAGCTCAACTACCCGGAGACCATCGCCTATATCTCCGCCGCCCTGATGGAAGGCGCCCGCGATGGCCGCACCGTGGCCGACCTGATGCACTACGGCACCACCCTGCTCAGCCGCGAACAAGTGATGGAAGGCATCCCGGAAATGATCCCGGATATCCAGGTGGAAGCCACCTTCCCAGACGGCACCAAGCTGGTCACCGTCCACCAGCCCATTGCGTGAGGTGCGGCCATGATTCGTGATGCAACCGAACACGACCTGCCGGCTATTCGCGCCATCTACAACGACGCGGTGTTGAACACCACGGCGATCTGGAACGAGCAGCCGGTGGACCTGGCCAACCGCCAAGCCTGGTTCAGTGCACGCCAGGCGCAGCAGTACCCGATCCTGGTCGCTGTGGACAACGACGAAGTCACCGGCTACGCCTCATTCGGCGACTGGCGCCCTTTCGAGGGCTTCCGCTATAGCGTGGAACACTCGGTTTACGTGCGCAATGACCAGCGCGGCAAAGGCCTCGGCCCACGCCTGATGCAGGCCCTGATCGAGCGCGCCCGCAACGGCGGCAAGCACGTCATGGTCGCCGCCATCGAAAGCGGCAACCTGGCCTCGATCCGCCTGCATGAGCGCCTGGGCTTCAGCATTACCGGGCAGATGCCGCAAGTGGGCATCAAGTTCGGCCGCTGGCTCGACCTCACCTTTATGCAACTGACCTTGAACCCGGGCGCACAACCGCCCAAGGAGTGACATCGATGAGCGCTGCACAACTGCGTCGAGTCAATGCGGAAAGTTTTGCCCATTACCGCCGGGGCTTGATCGAGCTATTGCTGGACGCGGTGCAGCATGGCGCTTCGGTGGGCTTCATGGCCGACTTCGATGAGGTTCAGGCCCGGGACTACCTGAGCGGCGTGCAAGCCGGGGTCGAGGACACCAGCCTGCTGCTGTGGGTGGTGGTGCGCGACGAGCAGGTGATCGCCAGCGTGCAATTGGCGTTGTGCCAGAAAGCCAACGGCCTGAACCGCGCCGAGGTGCAAAAGTTGCTGGTGCACAGCAGCGCCCGTCGCCATGGCCTGGGCCAGCAATTGATGAATACCCTGGAACTCGCCGCGCGCCAGCACAAGCGTGGCCTGCTGTACCTGGACACCGAGGCCGGCTCCGGCGCCGAAGCCTTTTACCAGTCGCTGCGCTACACCAAGATCGGTGAGCTGCCCGACTATTGCCAAAGCCCGGACGGGCGCTACAGCCCGACCGCCATCTACTTCAAGACCCTGGGGCAACCTGCATGATTCCTGGTGAATATCAGATCCAGCCTGGCGAGATCGAACTGAATGTCGGCCGCCGCACCCTCATCCTCGGCGTGGCCAACAGCGGCGACCGGCCGATCCAGGTAGGCTCGCATTACCATTTTTTCGAGACCAATGACGCGCTGGAATTCGACCGAGCGGCCAGCCGTGGCATGCGCCTTAGTATCCCGGCGGGCACGGCGGTGCGGTTTGAGCCGGGGCAGCGTCGGGAGGTGGAGTTGGTGGAGTTGAGTGGTGCAAGGCGGGTATTTGGGTTTGCAGGGCGGGTCATGGGCGACCTTTAGGGCCTCATCGCAGGCAAGCCAGCTCCCACAGTTGGAATGCAATCCCCTGTGGGAGCTGGCTTGCCTGCGATAGCGATTTCACATTCAACACCTATTGTTCAGGGCACACACATGAAAATCACCCGCCAAGCCTACGCCGACATGTACGGCCCCACCGTCGGTGACAAGGTGCGCCTGGCCGACACCGAGCTGTTCGTCGAAGTGGAACAGGACTTCACCGTCTACGGCGAAGAGGTCAAATTCGGCGGCGGCAAGGTGATCCGCGACGGCCAGGGCCAGAGCCAGTTGCTCGCCCATGAAGTGGTCGACACGCTGATCACCAACGCATTGATCATCGACCACTGGGGCATCGTCAAGGCCGACGTCGGCTTGAAGAATGGCCGCATCCACGCGATTGGCAAAGCCGGCAACCCGGACATCCAGCCCGGCGTGACCATGGCCATCGGCGCCAGCACCGAAGTGATCGCCGGGGAAGGCATGATCCTCACCGCCGGCGGCATCGACTCCCACGTGCATTTCATTTGCCCACAGCAGATCGAAGAGGCCCTGACCAGCGGCGTCACCACCATGATCGGCGGCGGCACGGGGCCGGCCACCGGCACCAATGCCACCACCTGCACCTCCGGCCCGTGGCACCTTGCGCGGATGCTGCAGGCCAGCGATTCGTTCCCGATGAACATTGGCTTTACCGGCAAAGGCAACGCCAGTTTGCCCGAGCCGCTGATCGAGCAGGTCAAGGCCGGTGCTATCGGCTTGAAGCTGCACGAAGACTGGGGCACCACGCCGGCGAGCATCGACAACTGCCTGAGCGTCGCCGATGCCTACGACGTGCAGGTGGCGATCCACAGCGACACCCTCAACGAGTCGGGTTTTGTCGAAACCACCCTCGCCGCGCTCAAGGGCCGCACCATCCACACGTACCACACCGAAGGTGCCGGTGGCGGGCATGCGCCGGACATCATCAAGGCCTGCGGTTTCCCCAATGTGCTGCCCAGTTCCACCAACCCGACGCGGCCGTTCACGCGTAACACCATCGACGAACACCTGGACATGTTGATGGTGTGTCACCACCTGGACCCGAGCATTGCCGAAGACGTGGCCTTCGCCGAAAGCCGCATCCGCCGCGAAACCATCGCCGCCGAAGACATCCTGCACGACCTCGGCGCGTTCTCGATGATCAGCTCCGACAGCCAGGCCATGGGCCGCGTCGGCGAGGTGATCACACGCACCTGGCAGACCGCCGACAAGATGAAAAAACAGCGTGGCCCCCTGCCCGGTGACGGCCCTGGCAACGATAACTTCCGCGCCAAACGCTACATCGCCAAATACACCATCAACCCGGCGATCACCCACGGCATCAGCCATATCGTCGGCTCCATCGAAGTTGGTAAATGGGCCGACCTGGTGCTATGGCGCCCGGCGTTCTTCGGCATCAAGCCGACGCTGATCCTCAAGGGCGGCGCCATTGCTTCGAGCCTGATGGGCGACGCCAACGCCTCGATCCCGACGCCGCAGCCGGTGCATTACCGCCCCATGTTCGCCAGCTTCGGCAGCTCGCTGCACGCCACCAGCCTGACCTTTATCAGCCAGGCCGCGCAGGCGGCCGGGCTGCCCGAGGCCCTGGGCCTGAAGAAGCAAATCGCAGTGGTCAAGGGTTGCCGCGATGTGCAGAAAACCGACCTGATCCACAACGACTACCTGCCGGATATCGAGGTTGATCCACAGACTTATCAGGTCAAGGCCGACGGTCAATTGCTGTGGTGCGAACCGGCTGAAGTTTTGCCGATGGCCCAGCGGTACTTCCTGTTCTAGTGGATGGCGCTGATCGCTTGATCGGTCAGTGTCTGGTTCAAGGTGATCAGCTCAGCATTGATGCGGCCAAAGGTGTCGTCGTAGTCTTGCTGGGGCATCAGTTGCCCCGGTTCACTTTCCGAAGCCGGTCGGCCCAGGCGCCGGGCCGCCTGGCTGATGGTTCGACGCAGGGCCTGCCGCGCCCTCTCGGGGAGGTGGGCAGCGCCAGCCCATTGTTCCTGCGCGGCCTGATAGTCGATCAGTGCATCGAACTTTTCGGCAATCGGTGCGTAGTCCGCTGGATGAGCTCGCTGCAGAAAGTCGGTCCACATCGGTTGCTCCAGCAGGTTGCCACGCAGCAACTCGCCTTGGTCCAGTAGCTGTACGCGGTTGAATGCCGCCTCGACCATGGGCGTCGTCACATAATCCTCGCGGAACATCATGCTCCGGGATTGCCAGGGCAGGTCGAGGCGGGTTGCCAGTGGCGTTGTGTACGCCAGGTAGATCTCGACTTCATCGATATCGGCGATCACATTGCCGTGGGCATCGTAATGATCGACGCGTGCGCCTTGCGCGTCGTACTCCGGAAACTTGACGCCGTCGGCCTGCAATTGGGACACGCGCTCATGGGCGATACGGCCCAGTTCATCGAGCCGCCACTTGCCCCTGGCCAGGTTGAAGACAGCCTTGCGCACGGAGGCCACATCCTCGCTGAAGTACGCCGACCAATGCAGCACGGCAACGCCCATCGCATTGAACATCTGGGCTCCGGCGTCCACGCAGGCTGCGGGGTCCCTGGCCATCAGGAACAGTTGCTCGCGCAACTCGGCATCCTCGCCCATGGCCTCGAGCATGCGCCAGACCTTGGCTGTCAGCTCGGGCAACCACACACCGCTAGCGGCGGGCGCATCCCCCGAACGCCCGACGGCACGAAGAAGATTGAAAAAACCCTCAGAGCCAAACGACTCTTCCAGCCTGTCCCATAACACTTGCCTGGAGGGCCATTCCTGCGCCGAATAACCGGCTTTCCACTGCTCGCTGTCGAGCGCGCCCCTTTTCGGCAACTGGCGATCCGGATCGCGGCCAGCGGCCTCGATGTACCGCTTGAATTGAGCAAGCAGCTCAGGCGTCAGCTCTTCACGGGTGAGGAACGTTTTTGCCACAATCAGTGCCTTATCCGAGCCCGGCGCGAACTCGGGAATCCGCGCTATCGGGTTCTGCCGCATATCCAGAATGAAATTTTCCGGCCTGGGCACACGGAACACACTGACAGGCCACTCCTCCAGGCTTGTGTCATTGAGCAGCAAGGTCTGTAAGCGCGGCATGCGACCGACATCGGGTGGCAAGCCAAGTGGGTTCATCTCCAAAAACAACTCCTTGAGATGCACCCGATCTTTCAAGCGCAGGACGTCTTCAGGCGTCAGGACAATATCGTTGCCGCCCAAATGCAACCGCTGCAAATGCGGCATCTGTTCGATGGCTGATGGCACGCTTGTCAGTTGAGCAGCCTCGATCCCTAATCGACGCAGACCGCGAAAGTTGGCGAGCAGTGGCTGCACATCGGCATCCGTCAGCTGCAAGCCTTCGGTTCCCACAATGCCCAAGTAGCTGACATGGTCAAAGTTTGCAGTCAGTGCGGGCAAGGTTCGCAACTGCTGCGCCAGGTCCTCTTCCAACCATTCGATTTTCTGCCCCAAAAGGCGTCCGCTTCGATCATAGTGCCGTGGGCCAACCCGTCTCCAGGCGTCATCCAGCGTGGTAAAAATCTTGCGTCTGGCCCTCAGCACCCTACGGTGCTGTTCACCGAACGCCTCCATGCCCTGGGGCTGTACGCTCAGCCATTGATGCAACGTGGAATGCAGGGTTTTGTACTCTTGCTCCAACGCACGCAGCCAGCTCAGATCCAATGCTCCGCGCTCATTGATCAGGGCGAGCATTTCGTCCCGGGTGATTTCCGGGTACAGGCTGCGGATCCGCTCGCGCGTGATTTTTTCCCACTCAGTGCCACCGCGCCCACTCAATGGATAGCCGCGACGCTCACCTGGCAACACGCTCGGCGGTTGAAAAAACGGCAGCTTTTCCGGCGACATGCCCAAGGCTTTGCGCAACGGTGCCCTGCCTAATGCATGCTGCTTGATCAACCCCTTCAATTGCTCACCCTGGCCGACGTGGGGCAGGCCAATCGCGTTGCGATGGACATCGGTCAATGCGTGCTGCAAGGCGCCATAGAAACCATTGAGCCCATGCAGATGCTGACCGCGCTCATCAAAGGCTTGATAACGCCCATCCTCCATGCGTGCCAGGACCTTGCGATTGCTCGCCTCCTGAGGGCCAAAACTGGCACGCAATGGGCCTTCAAACCGGCCCTCGCGCACTTCCAGGCGCAGATTGTCCGACCAGCCGGGAAGCGCCGGCAGGGTGTGGAGGGCCAGGGTTTCGGTGTCCGGTCCAGCCAACGCATCAAGGTACAAGCCCTCATGTGCGTGGGTCAGGCGCATTTGCTGCTGCGCCCGGCGCGCCTTCTGAGCGAGGCGCAGCGGGATGCGCTTGGCGCTGTTCAGGGTGTCGCGCTCGGTCGGCGTTGCGTCGGCCAGCACTTCGCGCGCCAGGATCGTCGGCACACCGCTAAAGTCGCGCTGGATCAACATGATCGCGGTGTCGGACGGTGGTTGCTGCTCGACGTAAATACTCTTCATCAAGCGTTCGCGCACTGCCTCGGCCCGCTGTTCCAGCATCAATTGCAGGACCTTGGTTCGAGCCTCGAGCGTGCGGGGGGTGTAACTGCCCACCAGGGCATCGCGCTGAGGTTCGCTGAGCGCTTCGATAATGCGCCGGGGCAACTGGCCGCCCATCAATTGGCCACGGTGGATATGCACGGTGTCCGCCGCCGTTGCCTGACGATTGCCGTACTTGATCGACGGCCCGCTCAACTCGGTGCCGGAAAATGCCTCGATCGCCTTGCTCGCCGGCCACCCCGGCAACTCCACCGCCAGGGATGCGGCATAACTGCACAGCTCGCTGCTGAGCGCGCCCAGGCGAATGCCCTCGGCGACGTTCACCGCATCGCGATACGCCCTGAACTGGCGCAGGGTGTCGAGCAAAATCGCCGGTACCGGTTCGCCCTCCGCGTGCACGCGGCGCAGCACCGCCTCACTCACATCCGCCACGCTGCGTGCCTGCTCCAACTCAAGATCGCTGAAGCCGTCCGTCACGGCCCCCAACCGTCGCATCAACGTGGCGCCTTCCCAAGTGTGCGGTCGCTCCACTTCATGGTTCCAGAGGCCAGTGCCGTTGCTCTTCAATATCGGTTGATAGGCCTCGGCACGTGTGGGGTGCAGGATGCGATATTGCTCGGTCAGCGGGTCTTGTTGCACGGCATAGCGCTTACCCTCCAATGGCAGCACGGTCTGGCCGTTGTGCCGGTGCAGGCCTTGCTCATCCGCCGCCACTGAAGGGAGGGACGCGGTGTGCTCATAGGCCGACAAGTCGGGTTTCCAGAGCCGAGTCTTGCCACTGGGCAGGGTAACGGCCTTGAGCTGCTCGATAAACGGCAACACGGTGAAGTGCACCACGACTGCCTGTACCGCCAGCGCCGCCAGGTTTTCCACCACATCGGTAATGTGCGCCCAGCCCTCTTCGCGGTCGCCTTCGCTCAGCTCGATAACACCGTCGATGACTTCGTAAAGTAGTTGCCCGGCCATCGCCACGGCCATCACTACGCCCAGCGGCGGTACCGCCATGGCCACCAGGTTCAGGCCGAACAGGCCAATGCTCATGTAATGCGCGGCGCGCAGTGAGCGCGAGGCCTCATCGACATCGGCGGTGCTCACCGCACGATGCCGCGCATTCTCGAACAGGCGGGTACGCAGGCTGCCCAGGCGATAAGTCCACAGGTCCGGGACTTGCCAAAGGTCAACGAGGGTGTGAGCGCGGATGTTGAACTCAGGGGCGCTGACAGGGACGCGCACCCGGGGTTGGGGCTCCCCCAGCGTTGAAGGCGTGGAGAAGGACGGAGAAGTGAGCAAGCGACCCCACTCCGATCGCAAGGCCTGTGCGCCAAACGGCTGGGGAGGTGCGTCCAGCACCAGTTCGGTCAGTCGTTTGTAGTAGTACGCGCGGTCTTTGTCGGCAACGAACCGGGCAAAAAAATGCTGGTTCGGCGTAGCCTTCCAGCCTTGGGAGCGGTCAGCTTGCTGGGTGGTTTTCGCGCTCAGGCGCTCGGTCAAATCATTGCGAAAGTCATTGAAGCTTTCATAACGCTTGATGGGATGGTCGGGGTCATCGGGAATATAGACGATGACCCAGCAGGTGTAGCCAGGCTTGGCGCAAGTGTCGATGACCAGGCAATCATGCACATGCAGGTTCATCAGGCTCAGGCTGCGATAGCCGATTGGCTTGCCGTCGCTGCGGATGTATTTTTCCCCGGCCGCCACCCGCATCAGCAGCGCGTGGTCGCTGTCGCCAATGTCGCCTTTGAGCAACGCCAGGTACGCCGCCGCCTTGAAGGCGGCTTTCTGATGCCGGACATAACGTTCGCGCAGTTCGACTTGGGATTTGGCGTCGTCAGGTTTCAATTGCGCCTTGAGGTGAGCCTGGTACTGCTTGCCCAGGTCCAGGTCTCGGCACAGTTGAGTGAACGCATGAATCTTCAGGGTCGTGGTGTGGCGCTCGAAATGATCGCGCACGTCCGGTGGGGTGATGAAACCTGAGGCACTGTCGAAATAGTCCTCTCGAGTCTCGCGTTGCTCGAAATTGCCGAGGGCAGCGTGCAGCAGCGAGAACGTTTTGACCCTGAAGCCACCGGTCTTTACGCCAAAGGCATCTTCGACCGGTACATACAGGCGCAACCAGGTTTGATTGACGTCCAGCTCATGGCCGATAGCCTTTAGCTTGGCTTCCAGCAACGGTTGGGCAAACGCTTGCTCCGAGCGTATGTGGCTGAAGGTTTTCTCCAGTTCGTTAAGCGAATCGCAACGGGCATCCAGCAGCACCTTGAGCCGATCTTTGCAGGCTTGGGAAGCGGCGCCATACCAGCGGGGAATGGCCGGCGGCGTATCTTTGAGGGCCTTGCGGCGGGAGGGCGAACTGTTGACCAGGCAAGCGGGGATCGCCTGCTTGATCAGTTCGTAATGTTGACCCTGCTCACCGGGAAGCGGAGTGGCGGGGTCGGTGACCTGAAAGTCCGGCATGGGATGACAACCTTTTTCTTGGAAGAGGTTGTCATCCTAGGCACGGCGTTTTTGCGGCTGGCGCTAACTAAATCAATGACCCGCTCAGAACTGCTCGCGCGGATTGAAAGCAGCCTTTTGCGCCAGGGCCTCCCACAATGCCTTGACCTCATCATCCGCCGCCTTGGGCATGACGGCCTTGAGCTGGATGAACAGGTAGCCGCGTTGCCCGGCCTTGTTCAGCAAGCCATGGCCCTTGGCGCGCATGCGCTGGCCGTTCTGGCTGCCGGCAGGCACCTTGAGGTTGATCTTGCCGGTGAGGGTCGGCACGGCCACTTCCGTGCCCAGCGCCAACTCCCAGGGTGCCAGCGGCAGGTTGATGATCAGGTTTTCGCCGTCCACCTCGAACTTGGGGTGGGGCGCAAACTTGATGATCAGGTACAAATCCCCATTGGCGCCGCCGCCAATGCCCGGCGCGCCCTGGGCCTTGAGGCGAATGCGCTCGCCATCGGCCACACCGGCCGGGATCTTCACGTTCAGGCTTTTGGTGGTGTTGCTCACATGCCGACCGGAGGCATCGTACTGCGGCACCTGGAAGCTGATCTGCTTGGACTCGGTGGACAGGGTTTCCTCCAGAGAAACCGTGAGCTGCATCTCCACATCCTGGCCCTTGCGCCCGGTAGGACGGCGCTGGCCGCCACCGAAGGCATCGCCGCGCGAACCGAAGATCGAACTGAAAAAGTCCGAAAAGTCGCCCGCGTCCTGGCCACCACCAAAGCCGCCACGGCTCTGCCAGCCCGGCGGGCCCTGGAACGGCTGGCCATGCTGGCCGTATTTGCGCAATTCGTCGTATTCGGCGCGCTTGTCGGCGCTTTTCAGCGCTTCATAGGCCTCGGACGCATCCTTGAACTTGGCTTCGGCATCTTTTTCCTTGCTGACGTCCGGGTGATATTTACGCGCCAGCTTGCGATAAGCCGACTTGATCTCCTTGTCATCCGCCGTCGGCTCGACACCGAGAATCTTGTAGTAGTCTTTGAAATCCATGGGGGCATCACCATCCGTTATCGATATCGCGCAGCCCGCCACACGGCACGCCATGGCTGGCAGCCTGGGAATTGATGCAGGGCGCGTCATAAGTTAAGCGGCGGCACACAGACGTCATGCAATGGCTGTGTACCGCCTGGATATGCCCACAAGATTGGGGCAAAACGCCGCCTTTCAAGATGGGATAGCGCTATTTACGACGACGGACCGATTACCGATGCGGGTAGGATCAGGCGAACTGCTTTTTTATCATCCCCTCGGTGTACTGGTAGTCCATGCGCAGTTCGGTGCCCGCGGCGATAGCTTCTGTGGCGAAAAGAGCGTTGAGGATGAAGGGTTTGCGCTTTACCTGCGCCCCTGGCCCCACACCCAGCCACATATCGGCCTCGACATCAAACCCCACCGTCTCGACGTTATAGCCACCTGGCGCCTGGCGCAGCGGCTTGCCGTTGTCGTCGTACTCAAAGTGGGTGTTTATCCGCGACAGAATATTGTCCCCCGACAAATGGATCGGCACCTCCACCAGACTATTGCCCTGGGCAACACTCTGGCTGCCCACCTTCATGGTGTAGGTCTGGCCACCCTCGCCGAAGATACCCGACGGCAATACGGTACCGCCGTATACACCGACGATTTCCCCTTTGGCAATACGCCGGTTGGCCACCACCATGGACTGGCCGATCAACGCCTTTTCGCCCGGCACTTTCACATCCTGCGCCGTGAATGTGCGCAGTTGCAGTTGCGCTTCATAGCGTGCGCCGACGTGTTCATACCCTTCAAACTGAATGTAGGGTTTGACCTGCGCGGAGGTGTATTGGGTGCCGGAGTCCAAGGTCACTTGCCTTTCCAGGGAGCGGATACGGATCGGCCTGCCCTGGTAATCCCTGAGGGGGTACTTGCCATTGTTGGCGCGGATGTAACTGCCGACCGGATTAGGGTTGGCCGTAAAGTGCACTTCCCGACGCATGTAACTGAGTTCGGCCGTGGTATAGGGCTTCACCGGCATGGATTCCGAAGCATCGACAAACTCATCGCCGGCCCCCGGCTGCACCATTCCGCCCGCCAGGCCTCTACGTCGCCACACGCCGTTGAGATCAGGCTTGGCGACGATTGCGCTGCTGGTCAAACGCAAGGGGTTATCCGCCGTTTGTACCCATAACACGTAGTGCTCGCCATCGCCCGCATCGGGCATGCTCGCCACGAAGTAGCGCTTGCCATGGAAGTCGATGGCTTGCGCCTGGGACAGTTGCAGCCCGGGGCCGGTGCTTTCTACCAAGACTTCAAGGCTTGCCGTCGGAACCAGCGCCTGCGCCACTTCATCGCGGCTCAAGCGTTCGATCAATTGCGCTTCTTCGATCTCGAACTGCGCCTGCAATGCCTTGACCTTGGCGTCGTAGCTGGCGCGAGGCAGTGTCCCGGCCTCGAAATCGCGCTGCAAGGCTTCCATTTGATCGTGATGGGGTTCGTTCTGTGCTTCAAACCGCGCGCGGTATTTATTCGCCACATAGTCTTTCCAGAAGTCTCTGGCGAGCATGGCTTGCAACTCCTGAGCGGAGTTATCCAGGCTTAGCACCCGTTGGTAGGCCGCATCGAGCATCGCCTGGGTCACATTGCCGAAATGGGCAAACCGGGCCTGCTGTGGTTGGCCGGGCAATTCAAGGCGATCCTTGAGCCCATGGCGATACGCCATGCGCACCTCCACCTCTTCCACGGCCCTCAAGGCGCTCTCACGTTGGGCGGGGGTCAAGCCCTCGCGTGCGTTGATCGCGGCTCTGCGCTGGTCGATATCCTCCAGGGCGATCTTTTCCAGCTCATCGAGACGGAACAGCCCCTTGGACAGCTTCAGCAGGGCCGCACCCTGGGTCGAGTCCAAAGCAAGCGCCTTGGCGTTGTGGGTCATCAGCAGGATCTCCAGGTTGCTGAAGGTCAATGCCGCCCGGTCACAGCAGGCCGCCCGCCCCGCCCACTCGAACATCTCCTTGCGCAACTGCTCGGACTCATTGCTGTTTTGCGTGATGCCATCGATCACCTCCCAGATGCGGCGCTGCAAGTCCTCAAGACCAGCGGGCGCTATTTCCAGGTCCCGGAGCACTTCAAAGAAGCCGTCCGAACCGGGTAACGCACGCAGGGTGGACCACTGGAGCCGGCGCTGCGCCAATTGCTCAGTGGAAAAGCCTGTGGACCAGCGCCGAAACGGCGCATCCGCGCCATGCAGCTCCACCGGGCCATCCACCGCACTCGTCACGCTGGCAACCAATCGATTGGCTGCTCGCTCTGCGGCGGTGAGCCGGTCGCCGTAGGCGTTGATGCGTTGACGCGTATCGGCGGACAGCGGGTTCAGGCCCAGGTCGGTTACCCGGGTGACCCGCAGTGTCTGTCCAAGTTGCTCATCCGACGGTGCGACCAGCGCATCGGGCAAGGTGGAAATATTGTTGCCTCGCAGGTACACCATGTCCAACAGGGGGAGCTCGTCCAAGCCGGTAGGCCACGTATCGAGGCCGGTGGCCCCCATGTCCAAGGAGTGCAGATTGGTCATTTGGCTGAAGTCCGGCGCCCTGCTCAGAGGGTTTGAATTAAGCACCAGAGCCTTGAGCGTGATGCGTGACGAGAGTATCGCCGCCGAATCGGCAGTCAGGCGGATCCGGTTGTTTTGCAGGGACAAGCGGGTCAAGCCATGCATCTGCCCAACCGCCGGCGGTAACTCACGCAACTGGTTGTTCGACAAGTCGAGCCAGCGCACGCCGCGAAAACGCGCGAGGAACCCTTCCGGCGAGGTGCGAAGGTTCATATTGCTCAGTTTGAGCGAGCCCACATGGCTGAAATCCGCATCCAGGTCAGGCAGGCTCGGCAGGTTCAGATCACTGAGGTTCAACTCAAGGCCGAAAGGTTCGCCATCATTGGTGAGCTGTTGCGGTGTTTCTTGCCTCCAGCAGCGCAAGATACGCTCCCAGGCATGGTTGCGGTCACGCAAAGACCCTGCGTCATTGGCACGCTCGCCGACACGCACATAGCGCTGACGCTCACCACCGCCTGAAAACAGCCATCCGTTCAACTGCCGGAGCAGCACAGAATGCTCTTGCCAGAGGCGGTTCAACTGCGCCTCGGCCCCGTCACCCCAGGACCAGATAAGCGCCCTGGCCTTCTGCACGGAGTACTCGGGGTACATGTACACCACCTTCTCGATGCGCGGGTTTTTACTGTCGAAAGCGCCCTCCAGCGCCCCTTGCAACAGGTCGGGTCGAGACTGGGCCAGGTCCTGCCAGTACTTATCGAAGGTTTTCCAGTAATCGGGCGGGAAGGGATTATCCTCAAGCAAGGTGACATTGTTGATCCGTGCCACGGTTTCCAATTGATCCGCGGGCGGCACCAGGTTGTCCTGCGGTACCTGTTGCAGACGGTTTTGACGCAGGTCGAGGCGCTCCAGCCCGGCCTGCTCTCTCAACCCCGACGGCCACCGCTCGATTCGCGTCCAGAATAGATTCAGCTCTCTTAAATGGGGCATGCCACTGAAGTCTGGCGTCACCCCCAATGGGTTACTCGACAGGTCGAGCACTTGCAGCGCATTGAGATCGCTTAACAGTCCCGCGCTGCGTTCGGTCAACTGCAAGCCGTTGGCGTGCAGCTTCAACGACGTGAGCTGCTTCATGTCGCCAATCACCGCAGGCAGCTCGGTCATTTCGGCCCCCGTGATACTCAGGCTGTTCAACTCGGTAAAGTTTTCGAGAAACAACGCACTGGAATGCCCACTCCATTTGACATTCGACAACACCAACTCCCGGACATGGTCGAAGCCCCCTTTTACGGCGGGCAAATCCACCCAATAGAGGTTGTCCCTGGGCAGGCGAATGTGCAGTTGGCTCCCGGTCTCACGGCGCCAGCAGCGTTTGATCTCTTCGCTCACACGCCACTCCTCGCTGTAAGGGGCCAAGGCCCGCGGCCCCTTTGCTTGCGCCCACACCTTCAAGGTTTTTTTCAGGGTGCGGTACTCCAACTCACGGCTGGCCAACTCGCCCCGCACGTCTGTGCCCAGCGACTCAATGAACACTGTGACCTGTTCGTCGCTGAAGGTTGGAAACAACCGCCGTACCCGTTCCGCCGGGGAGCGAAGCACATTCCCTGCCGTCCTTAACAACTGGCGCACCCCAGGCGCGCCGCCCAGCAGCCTGGCCATCGGGTCATAGTCAGGCTTGCGCAACGGGTTCTCCTCCAGCACCGTGCGCAACGGTTCGCGCGGTAACGGGCTGCGTTGAATCGCCTGCTTCAGTTCAGCGGCACTGCTCAGACCCAGGCGCTGGCGTTCATCGAGCGCCAATTGTTCCCAGATAGCGCTGTAAAAATCGCCGGGCATGGAGGCTTGGAAGTCGCCGCTTTCCAGCCATACCAGCGTGCGTTTATGCGGAAAGTCAGGCGAGCCGATGGCATCCAGCACCGTGCCTTCAGCCGAATACTGACGCAGCTCGATGCGCGAGCCGCGGTCCCAGCCCGGCAGGGTTTCCAGGGTGCGCAAGGCCAGGCGCTGGCTGTCGAGGTGCGTCTGGGTGTCCAGATGCAACCCTTCGTAGGCACGGGCCACCCGGGTTTCCTGGGCACACCATTGGGCTTGCGTGGCCAGGGGCTCGGGCAAGCGGCGCGTGCTGCGAAAGGCCTGCAACTGATCCGTCGTCGCCCCTTGCAACACACGCTCGGCGACCGCTGTGGGCAAGGCCGGATAGGTATCCAGCAAACGCTGTACATCGGCATCGGACGTAGGGTTCAGCGCTTGGTAGCGTTGTTCCAGCAACGGCCCCTTGAACGTGTCAACGGCATCGCCGAGATAATGGCGCAGCTTGCCGGCGCGCACCTCCAGCGACTCCTCGGGGCTACCTGGAAACTCTTTGAGCAGCGGGTCGACACCCTGCAAGGTGTACAGCAACTCCCGGAGCAAACGGCCCTGGGCCATGGCGCTTTCGGTCACCACCATGACGCGCTTGCTGGCCGACGCCGGTGCATCGACCGCCTCCCAGAGCACCTCGTCCTGAGGGCCGATAACTTTCAGCGCCACGTTGTCGGGCAGCAGGCCACGGCGCTGAAGCAGGTCAAATTGCAGCGCCGGTTCGGCTTTCGAGTACACCAATGGGTCGCTGCTTTTTATCTGCTCGGCAAAGGTGGTGAGCTGTTGGTGCAATTGGAAGCGTTTGAGCGTGTCTTCCAGCAGCAACGGCAGTGGCTCGTGATGGACCGCGGCCTGGCGCAACACGTCGGTGTCGACGCCGCTGATACGCAGCGGGTCGGCCTGCTCGGCAAGCCCCAAGCGCTTGAGCAGGGTTGATTCGTCCCAGGTCAGCGGTTCTTCCAGCTCGTGGGTCCAAACGCCGTTGTGGTTGTGCTCCAGCTCCGGCGCATAAGCGTCGCGGCGCGTCGGGTGCTGAATGCGGTAATCGCCGGTGTGAGGGTCTTGCCTGACCTGATAATGCGCATCCTCGAATGCCAGCAACTGTTGACCGTCGTGGTCATACAGGCCCAGCGCGTTGGCCTTGGCCTCGGGCGCCGGTTTGACCGGCGACGCGTAGGGCGCCAGGTCAGGGTTCCACAGCACCTGCTTGCCGGACGGCATCGTCACAGGCTTGAGGTGGTCTACCGCGCTTTGCCATTTGACCGCTGGCAACACCTTGGCGCCGGTGGAAATAAACGCCACGTTCAACGCCACCGACGCAAAATGCGCCCACATTTGCCGTGGCTCGCCTTGCCCATAGGCTTCTATCCCTTCAAACACCTCGTAGCACATCTGCGACGCGCCCACGGCCAGCATGATCGGCCCCAACCCTGGCACCACGAAGGCCGCCAGGTTGAACACGCTGACAGCGGCATCGAAAAAACTTTCCAGGCGCTCCAGCCGCGCCTTGCGGTCCTCGTCCTCGGTGGGTACGGCCACGGCCCGCGCATCACTCAAGATCTTGCGGATATGCGCCTGGCGACTGCGCCGCCAGAGATCACCGCAGAGGAGGAACTCGTCCATGGGCAAATGCACCAACGGCGTACGCAGCGGATAATCCGCCCCGCCGTTGCCATTGTCGGCGGGCTGGTACAACCGGTTGAAACGAGCGAAAAATCCGCCTTGCTCGCGCACCGGCACAAAGCGGCTGAAAAAGCGTCGATACGACGCGCTGTGCAAGCGCATGCGCAGGTCGACCATGAACTCGCCACTGGAGGCGTACTCCTTGACCGGCTGTTGCGGGTCGCCGGGTATGTACACCACCAGGCGCTCGGTACGGTCCGAATGTGCACGGTCTGGCCCAATCAGCAGCGGCCCCACCAGCACGCTGTCCAGTACCTTGAGGGCGGCATAGGTAACCGGCTTACCCGCAAGCTTCGGCGTGCCGGAACCGGCTACCACCTGTTTGAGCATCTGGTAGGCATCTGCACTCAACGCGCCGTTTAACTGCAACCGGGCAATCTCGATGCTCAGCGCCAGTTGCTGGCGTTGATGCTCCTCAAGCACTTGCTCCAGCGCCTCGCGCTCCTGGGCGGCGTCGGGTTCGACCACCGCCTTGATGTGCTTGTGATACTGGGCGCCGAGGTCCAGGGAGCGGCACAGCTTGGCAAACTCATGGGGCTTGATCGCCACGGCGTGGGCGCTGACGGCGGCGAATGTCGCGATGATATGGGGGTTGTCGGGGTTCCAGCGGGTAATGAGTTGGCAATCGTTGCACGGCGCTGGCTGTTCTTCATCGGCCTCGAAATTGGCCAGGGCCGCTTCCAGCAGGGAGATACCTCGGTAGGTGTAGGTCAGGGAGGGATCGTTTTGCTGGTCAAACACGAAGGCGCCATAAAAATCATCGCGAGCACCTTTGTAGGCATATTTGCGCACGAAGAACACATTGCGTACATCCAGCTCCAGGTTGAACTGCTTTTTGAGTGCGTCCTTGAGCGGCTGCTCGGCGAACGCGAGGATGTCGTCGATCTGGCCGAGATGCGCTTCGATTGAATTGAGGGTTTCGCGAAAACGTGTGTGCTGCGCGGCCAGGGCGGTTTTGTCCTGGTGAGTCGTGGCCAGGTACCAGGAAGGAATGTCCATCTCGTGCTGGCCCAGCTCTTCCTGGCGCTGGGTCGTGCCCTCCAGGAACCAGCTTGGCACGCGTTGTTTGAGGAAGTCGTAGTGCACGCCGCGCAGGTCGGCGGTGAAGGTTGCATCAGGCATAGCGGTTCATCCGTGAGCGGTAAAACCGCAGCCTAGCCAAACCCCGGTAGGCTCAAGACGTAGCTATGTAGCACGAATGCCGGTGGATTTACGGATCACCGGTCTACGCATCCGGCCCCGAGTGACATACACTGCGCGGCCGTTTTTTGACCGGAACCTGTTAGACATGAAAAACGAATCTCCAGCCCGTGCCTGCGGCATCGACTTCGGCACGTCCAACTCCACCGTCGGCTGGATCCGCCCCGGCGAGGAGACGCTGATCGCGCTGGAGGACGGCAAAATCACCCTGCCGTCAGTGGTCTTCTTCAACTTCGAGGAACGCCGCCCGGTGTACGGTCGTCTGGCGCTGCACGAATACCTGGAGAACTATGAAGGCCGCCTGATGCGCTCGCTCAAGAGCCTGCTGGGTTCCAAGCTGATCAAGCACGACACCAGCGTGCTCGGCACTGCCATGCCCTTCACCGACCTGCTGGCACTGTTTATCGGCCAGCTCAAGAGCCGCGCCGAAGCCAACGCCGGTCGTGAATTCGAAGAAGTGGTACTGGGTCGCCCGGTATTCTTCGTCGATGACGACCCGATGGCCGACCAGGAAGCGGAAAACACCCTGGTGGATGTGGCGCGCAAGATCGGCTTCAAGGACATCTCGTTCCAATACGAACCGATTGCAGCGGCGTTCGACTACGAGTCCACCATCGAGAAAGAAGAGCTGGTGCTGATCGTCGACATCGGCGGAGGTACCTCCGACTTTTCCCTGGTACGCCTGTCGCCGGATCGCCGCCATAACGACAACCGCCAGAGCGACATCCTCGCCACCGGCGGCGTGCACATCGGCGGTACCGACTTCGACAAACAGCTCTCGCTGGCCGGCATGATGCCGCTGTTCGGCTACGGCAGCCGCATGAAGAGCGGCGCCTACATGCCCACCAGCCACCACATGAACCTGGCCACCTGGCACACCATCAACTCGGTGTATTCACAAAAATCCCAGCTGGCCCTGGGCAGTATGCGCTACGACATCGAAGACACCGGCGGCATCGACCGCCTGTTCAAACTGATCGAACAGCGCGCCGGGCACTGGCTGGCCATGGAAGTGGAAGAGACCAAGATCCAGCTCACCCACGAAGACACCCGCCACGTGCCGCTGGACCGTATCGAAGCGGGCTTGAGCGTCGACCTGAGTCGGGCACTGTTCGAGTCATCCATCGATAACCTGCTCGAACGCGTGCGCGGCAGTGTCACACAGTTACTCAATGACGCATCGGTGAGCGTGGCCCAGGTGGACACGGTGTTCTTTACCGGTGGTTCCAGCGGCATTCCGGCACTGCGCCACAGCATCTCGGCAATGCTGCCGAATGCGCGGCATGTGGAAGGCAATATCTTCGGCAGTATTGGCAGTGGTTTGGCGATTGAGGCGAGCAAGCGTTACGGCAGCTGAGTTTTAGCTGAAACCGTGGCGCGCCCTTCGCGAGCAAGCCCGCTCCCACACTTGACCGCGTTCCACCTTTGGAATGCAGTCGAATGTGGGAGCGGGCTTGCTCGCGAAGAGGCCAGTTCAGGCCCCGAATCTGTCTTTAAACCATCCCACCCAGCTTCAGCTCGCTTTTCAGATAGGCATAGTAAATCGGCCCCGCCACCACCCCCGGCAGGCCGAACGCTGCCTCAAACACCAGCATCGCCAACAGCAATTCCCATGACTTGGCACTGATCTGCCCGCCGACGATACGCGCGTTGAGGAAGTACTCGACCTTGTGAATCACGATCAAATACCCCAGCGCCGCCACCGCCACCCAGATCGACAGCGACAACGCCACGATGGTGATCAGCGTGTTGGAGATCAGGTTGCCGATCACCGGCAGCAGGCCGAGCAGGAAGGTCAGCACGATGAGGGTCTTGGTCAGCGGCAGGTGAATGCCACACAGCGGCAGCACCACCGCCAGGAAAACCGCGGTGAAAGCGGTGTTGAGCGCGGCGATTTTGATCTGGGCGAAGACGATGTTGCGAAACGCCTGGACCAGCAGGTGCAGGCGGTCGAACAGCGCGGCGGCCAGGGGCTTGCGCTTGGTCAGGTCGGGCACGCGCTGCAGGGCGATGATCGCGCCCAGCACCATGCCGATCAGCAAGGTGACGAACATGTGGGCGGCGTCTTTGCCGACCAGTTGCAGTTCGCTCAGGTGCTTGCTTAGCCAATCACCAATGGCCACGCGAAACTCCGCGGCGCTGGCGGGCAGGTAAGCGTCGATGGACGGCGGTAATTGACCGCGCGCGCGGTCGACCACGCCCATGAATTTGTCCAGGGAAGCCCCGGGGTTTTCCGCTTCGTGGAGCAGGAAGCTGATGGCGCCGGCGAAGATCAAGGCCAACACGCTGACGATCAGGGTGCCCAGCAAGGCCACCGCCAGCCAGCGCGCGCGTCGGCCTTCGATCAGGCGTTGCAGTTGAGGGGTGAGCATGTTGACCAGCTCATAGACCAACAGGCCGGCCAGCAGGCTGGGCAGCAATTTCAGCGGCAGTACCAGCAGCAACCCGCCGAAAATGATGATGTAGCTGGACAGCAACAACACATGACGCTGAGAAAACGTTGGCATACAGCCTCAAAACAAACGGCGTTGAAGGATGTTGTAGGAGCGAGCTTGCTGTGGCGAGGGAGCTTGCTCCCGCTGGGCTGCGAAGCAGCCCCAAACCATTGAGCCGGTGTGCACCAGGCATACTCGTCTGTTCGGTTTGGGAGCGCTTCGCGCTCCAGCGGGAGCAAGCTCCCTCGCCACACTTGCTCGCTCCTACAAAGGGGCTGTGTGCGAGTGTCGCAGCCTTCTATGGCCCGGGGCTATTATTTCTTCAGGCAAGTGCTCATGAAGGTTTTGCGCGCATCACCGGCCAAGGCCTGGGTTTTCGCCGACGCATTGCAATCTTTCATCTTCTGCTGCTGCGGGGTCAGGGTCTTGGCATCGTTGGCGGCAGGTGCCGACAGGCAAGTCTTCATGAAAGTCTTGCGCTCATCGCCCTTGAGCGTCTTGGTGGTGGCCTCGGCATTGCAGGTGGTCATTTTGTTCTGCTGGGCAGTGGCGGCAAAACCCTGGGCACACATCAGCAGGCCCATCATCAACAATGGAATACGCAGCATCTTCATGGAGTTTTCTCCCTGTTACCGTGCCGACGGGCACGGCCTACAGCGCAGTGTAGTCAAAACCTGTTACAACTTCACCGGCCACGAATACTCGACCGCCGATATTGCTCCGGCGTGCAGCCGGCGTGGCGTTGGAACATGGCGATAAACGCCGAGGCGGTGCTGTAGCCCAGATCAAACGCCACGTGTTGCACGCTGCGGTCGCTGTCCAGCGCTTCGATGGCCGCCAGGTAGCGCAGGCGCTGGCGCCATTCGCCAAAGCTCATGCCCAGCTCGCGCACAAACTGGCGCGCCAGGGTGCGCTCGCTCACATGCACCTGCTCGGCCCATTGCGCCAGCGGGCGGTTGTCTCCCGGCTCTGCCTGCATGCCCTCCAAGACCCCAAGCAATCCTGGGTGGCGGGCGTAGGGCAGGAAGCAATCGTGGACCGGCGCCTGCCGGAGTTGGTCCACCAGCACTTGGGCCAGCCGGATATCGGCGTCGGTGCGCGGCGCATTGACGTCGCGCAGGGCGAAATCCTTGAGGATCGCCTTGAGAATGTCGCTGATCGCCAGCGTGCAAGGCTGCTGCGGCAACTGCTCGCATAGCTGCGGCGCCAGACCTACGGAGTGGTAGACAATCGCCTCGGCATTGTAGGAGCTGTGCTCGGTATGCGGCGGCACCCACACCGCGTATTGCGGTGGCGACATGAAGCGATTGCCCGCCACTTCCATGCGCATCACGCCGCTGGCCGAGTAATCCAGCGAGCCCCAGGTGTGCTGGTGCGGGGTACATTCGGTGTCCGGGGCAAAATCGGAATACCGAAAATACACCGGGCTGGGCAGGCGGGCGAAATCCGGTAGGCGTACGGTGTGTCGGGACATATTGTCTGGATTCAACGCTCAGTTGTCTGGATCGCAGTATAGGCTTCGATCCAGACAGAGGATAATCCTGCCTCGTCAACACACTGGGTTTCTTTTCAATGCAATACGCGTATCCGCTGCTGGCTATCTTTATCTGGGCCGGCAACACCGTGGTCAACAAATTGGCCGTGGGCTCGATCTTCCCGGCTGAAATCGGCTTTTACCGCTGGCTGTTCGCTGCGTTGCTGTTCACGCCGTTCATGCTCAAACCGGTGGTCGCCCACTGGCCGCAGATCCGCCCCAACCTGGGCAAGATCTTTATCCTCGGCGTGCTCGGCATGGCGGTGTATCAAAGCCTGGCCTATTACGCCGCGACGCTGACCAGCGCCACCAACATGGGCATCATCCTGTCGCTGATGCCGTTAATGGCGCTGACCGCTGCGATCATCAGCCTTGGCCAACGCCTGACCTTTGGTGCGATGACCGGCGCGGTGCTGTCGTTCGCAGGCGTGGTAGTAGTGGTGTCGGCCGGCAGCCTGGGCGCGTTGCTGCAACATGGGGTCAACCTGGGCGACGGCATGATGCTGGTTGCGACGCTGGCCTATGCGGTCTACAGCACCCTGCTGAAAAAATGGCAGCTGCGCCTGCCGCCATTGGTGCTCCTGTATTTGCAGGTGCTGGTGGCGGTGCTGGTGCTGTTTCCGCTGTTCCTGTTTTCGGCCAAGGCAGGGCTGGGTTGGGCGAATATCCCGCTGGTGCTGTATGCGTGCCTGCTGGCGTCGATGCTGGCGCCGTTGGCGTGGATGCACTCGGTGAAGACCCTGGGGCCAAGCCGTACCACACTGTTTTTCAATCTGCTGCCCTTGATCACCGCGCTGATTGCAGCGCTGGTGCTCAAGGAAGAGCTGGCGCTGTATCACTTGGTGGGCGGTTTGCTGACCTTGGGTGGGGTGATTCTGTCGGAGCGCTGGACCACGCCAGTTGGCCGTCGGGTCAGTGTGGCCTGAGCTTTCGCTATCGCAGGCAAGCCAGCTCCCACAGGGGAATGCACTTCAACGGTGGGAGCTGGCTTGCCTGCGAAGAGCGATAACGCGGTCCCCCGGCTAAACACCGGCCGCCTTCAGCCGTCGCGCATGCTCGACAAACAAGCGGATCGGCTCGGCGCCCTTGCCCACCAGTCCCAGGGATTGGTTGACGATATCGAAATGGTCCAGGGCGTAATCATCGCCGATCACCGTGCCCAGGTGTGAGCTGTAACGCCCGACCATGCCGTCACACTGGCCCTTCTCCCGCACAAAGCTGCGGGCGAACCAGCGGCAGCTGCGATTCGTCCCGTCCAACAGGTTGCGCCCGCGATCTGTCTTGCCCGGCTGCAAGGTGCCGGACCACGAGTAATAGCGCACGCCATTGACCTCCTCCAGGCCGTGCCCACCCCATTCCTGGGGCAACCCCTGGGGATATTGGCGATTGAACAGCGCCACGCCCGCGCTGGTCAGGGACTGATGCGAGGCCGGCAGATCGGCCTTGAAGCGCGGCCCGCGATAGCCGGTTTCCAGCAGGCCCATCACCCAGGCGGCCAAGTGAAAGGCAGCGCTCATCAGTCGGCCTTTGGCGCTGTCGACCGGGTAATGGGTGTGGATATGATCGGCCAGTTCCGAACCATGGTTGGGCCCGGCCACCGAGGTCACCGAGGCCACCCATTGCGGGTGTGTGGCTGCCGCATAGCGAGCGGTGAGCGAGCCCTGGCTATGCCCGATCAGGTTGACCTTGTCGGCGCCGGTCTCGCGCAGAATCCGCTCGATCTGCACCAGCAACTGCTCACCGCGTACCTCACTGGAATCCAGCGGCGCGACTTGCACGGCAAATACCTGCGCCCCACCAGCCCGCAGCGCCGTGACGATGCCGTACCAGTAAGGGAACCACCCCAGGCGCACAAACCCCAGCATGCCGGGTACCAATACCAGGGGGTAACGTGTGGCTAATGACTGCGGCATGTATCGAACGTCCTTGAACCAGACGGAATCAAGTCAGGCTAACCCACTCCCACGACCAGAAGATGACACCTGCTGGCAAATCCAATAAAACTTTTTGCGCCGCCCAGGACTCACACCTGATAGCGATCACGCCGGCAGAGCGTGGCGTACAACCGGATTAGCCCCAGGAGATTGAAATGACTCAAGCACAATTGACTGACGTTGCGACCCTGCGCAGCCGCGCCCGCCAGAACGTTGAAAACGGCGCCGTAACCGAAGGCTATGACGCCGACCGCGAAGAAATCATCCGCCTGCTCAACGAGTCGCTGGCCACCGAATTGGTTTGCGTGCTGCGCTACAAGCGTCACTACTTCATGGCCAACGGCCTCAAGGCTAGCGTGGCTGCCGATGAGTTCTTGGAACATGCGACCCAGGAAGCCGAGCACGCCGACAAACTGGCCGAGCGCATCGTGCAACTGGGCGGCGAGCCGGAGTTCAACCCCGACCTGCTGTCCAAGAACTCCCATGCGCAATACGTGGCGGGCAACACCTTGAAGGAAATGGTCTACGAAGACCTGGTGGCCGAGCGGATCGCGGTAGACAGCTACCGCGAGATCATCCAGTACATCGGTGACAAAGACCCGACTCCCCGTCGCATCTTCGAAGACATCCTGGCCCAGGAAGAAGAACACGCCGATGACATGGCGGATATTCTGCAGGATCTGTAATAACTAACACCGCAACACCCACTGTGGGAGCGGGCTTGCCCGCGATAGCGTTGGATCAGTTGATAAATCATTGACTGATACTCCGCTATCGCGGGCAAGCCCGCTCCCACAGTTACTTAACAGTCTTTGGCGCCTTGCCTTCCTTCATCTGTTGCAGCAACGGTGCGCACTCATTGGGCTCACCACCGCTTGGGGCTACCAAGGCAAGCAAGCCGGCGGCAGGCCCGGCAATCACACCCAAAGCGACCATGCCGGCACCGCGCAGGGCCAGGGGGATGGCCTTGACCCCGGCATTGGGCTTGATGAACGGCCCGTTGACGTACAGGGGTGACCGCAGGGAGAACAGGCGAAAGCCCTTGGATTCCGGCGTGATGGTCAGGTCCAATTGCTCGGTGGCCATATTCGCGGTGCCGTCGATGTAGATGATCGCGTTCTCGGTGTCGAACACAAACAGCCGCGTGGTCGCCAGGCCTGTCTTGATGCCGAAGTCCGCCGCTGCGCAATTGATCTTCACTTCCTCGTCGCCGAACAGGCGGCCCACCACGTAGTTGCCCACGTTGAGCCCGGCGATTTCCATCAGACTTCGGCTGATGGCGCCATCGTTGATGAGCATCTTCAGGTCACCGCTGGACGTGCCCAACAGTGCCGCCACCGAGTTACCGCGCCCGGCAATATCGGCATCGCCGTTGAGCTCACCAAAGCTGGTTTTCATCGGTTCGAAGGTCGGGAACAACTGCTTGAGCTTGAAGTTACGCGCCGTGAGTTTGGCGCGGCCTTCCATCGGTGTGATGCGGCCGTTCAAGCGAATCTGCGCATCGAGCTTGCCACCGGCCACGCCGAAGCGCAGGGGTTCGAGACTCAGTTGGCCGTCGTTAAGCACCAGGTGGGTGTAGAGGTCGGTAAAGGGCAAATCGGCGCTGTGCACGATGCGCTTGCCGGTGAACTCGACGTCGGCATCCATATCGCGCCAACGCTCGGTGCGGAACTCTTCAACCGGCAGCACTTTGGTCGCCGGCTGTTTGCTTTCACCACCACGGGCTTTTTGCTTGGCGTTGGAGTCCGCGCCAATCAAAGGTGCCAGGTCATCCATCAGCAGTTGGTTGGACACCAGCGCGCCACTGAGCTTGGGCCGTGGCTGGCTGGCGACATAGGCCAGGTCGCCGTGGATGTCGCTGTTGCCGATCTTGCCGTTGAAGTTCTCGTAGCGGAAGGAGGCGCCGCTGGCCTCATGCAGTTTGGCGATCAGGTGACCGTCGGTGGAATAGGCCGGCGAGTCCGGCAGGGTCACGCCGGTGAGCGGGTACAGGTTGCCCAGGCTGCTGCCCGAGAGTTTCAGGCGCAGGTCCAGGGCGCCGAGGTTCAGCGGGTCGGTCAGGGTGCCAGCCAGGGCGATGCTGGTGTCCGCGATCTTGACCTGGGCTTGCAGCGGGAACGGCTTGGCCGCGTCCTGCAAGGCCAGCAAGCCACCGATCTTACCCGTGCCCGCGAGTTTCTGGCCGTGGTACTGGCCTTTGACCTTGAGGCCGAACGCATAGTCCTGAGGCGCCGAGCCTTTTTCCAGGGCCTTCTTGGCATCGGCGTCGCCGACGATTTCGCCAAAGGGAATCGGCTTGCCCAGCGGGTCGATGATCACATCCAGCTGGGTCTTGAGGCTTTGATCGTCAAGGGTCACATGGCCTTTGTCGAAGCCGATGGCGCCAATGTCCACCACCCAGTTGGACGGTTCGGCGTCAGGGTCCTTGGGGTCGAACTTGAAGGTCCAGTTGGCACGGCCATCAGCCAGGCGCTGCAACTGGGCACTGGGTTCGGTGAGGTCGATGCGCGGGATCACCACACGCTGCACCAGCAAGGCCAGGGGCGATATGCGCAGCTCAACCTTCTTGAGCGTGACCATCTGCGGTTGTTTCGACCAATCTGGGTTACCCAGGGTCAGGTCTTCGGCAATTACATGGGGCCACGGCACCCAGGCGCGCCAACCGCCTTCATCGGGCTCACGCTGCCACACCACTGCGAGGTTGCCGTTGATGGCGAACGGGCGGTGCAGTTCTTCGGAGACCTTGGCATTGAGGGGCGGCTTGATGCGGTTCCAGTCGAAGAACACCAACACCAGTACCACGATGGCCATTAACAGAACGAAGCTGGCGCAGCTCCAAGCGAGAATTTTACGAGTGCGCGTCATTGCACAGGGCTCCTGAATACGACTGGCTGGGCTACAGCCTTTTAAACAGCTTATAGGACTACGACTGGCAAAGTGCCTGGGGGTTTAACGCAACGGCGGATTTAGCCGAAAAAAGCGATTTTCCTGATCAACCCGACAATTTTCCCCATCGATGACGCACCATTGTTACCCAGGCTCGTGTCGAAAATACCCACATCGGTGCAAAGCCGCGGGCTTGAGAGGCTCGATCTAGAGCCTCCGGGGAGAACAATCAATTCTGTTGATTATTACCATTGTGTTTATGAACTTTTATATCGACTTATCAAGGGTAACATTAGCCCTGTACCCACTTTATCGCCCTCCCTAGGAGCAACCATCATGAAACGCCAATTACTCGCTACCGTTCTGTTATCTGTCCTGGCTTCCAGCGCTTTTGCCCTGCCAGCTGCCGAACAGGTCACCCCACAGAACAAAGCCCAAGCCGTGCAAACCAGCCAAACCGTGGCTCGCAGCGGTTCGCAAGAAGACGAAAACCGTGATTACGCCAAAGGCGCCGTGGCTGAAAATGGCTACAACCGCCTGCAAGAGAAAGGTCTGGTCGAAGGCGGTGCTGAACAAGCCAACAAACGCGCCTACACCGAAGGCGTTGCTGAAGGCGGTGCCGACCGTCTGCAAGAACTGCATCAAGCACAGAGCTAAGCCTGTGGTGGCCCAGAAAAAAAGCCCGATCTGCCGATCGGGCTTTTGCTTTTATATAGACCGCGTCCCGCCCCGCCCCTGCCAAGTTCGACGCCGGCAAAGCGCTTTTGCTAGAGTGCGTCGCTGTACTTGCCGACAAAGCTCATCCGCTCATGCTGCCCCGCGCCGAACAGAGGCAACAGACCCGCCTCGCCCTGATGGACGCAGCCCGCCATCTGATGGAGTGTGGCCGTGGGTTTGGCAGCCTGAGTTTGCGCGAAGTGGCCAAGACCGCGGGTATCGTGCCCACCGGTTTCTATCGTCATTTCGCCGATATGGACCAGCTTGGGCTGGTATTGGTCAGCGAGGTCGGCCAGACCTTTCGCGCCACGATCCGCCTGGTGCGCCACAACGAATTCGTGATGGGCGGCATCATTGATGCCTCGGTGCGCATCTTTCTCGATGTGGTTTCGGCTAACCGCTCTCAGTTCCTCTTCCTGGCTCGCGAACAGTACGGCGGCTGTCTGGCCGTGCGCCAAGCCATCGCCGCCCTGCGCGAAGACATCACCCGCGACCTGGCCGCCGACTTGACGTTGATGCCCAAGTTGCAGCACCTGGATGCGGAAGGTTTGCACGTGATGGCCGACCTGATCGTCAAGAGTGTGTTCGCCACCCTGCCCGATATCATCGACCCACCGCCCCACGCCTTGCCGGCCCATCTTACGCCCCAAGCGAAAATCACCCAGCAACTGCGCTTTATCTTTATCGGCCTCAAGCATTGGCAAGGGCTGGGCAGCACCGAATAAGCCAATCAACCCGCCGTGTGGAACCGTTTGGCGGTGGTGTAGTGCTTGTTCCAGTAGCTATTGCTCAATGAGTCGATACGGATGGTTTTACCGGTGCGCGGCGAATGGATGAATTTGCCTTGGCCAATGTAAAGCCCGACATGGCTGACCTGGCCGCGCCCGTTGCCTTTGAAAAACACCGCATCCCCAGGCTTCAACGCATTGCGCTTGATGGTCGCCGCCGATGAGCGGTGCATGGCCGTGGTGGTGCGCGGTATCTGGATATTGGCCTGGGTCTTGAACAGGTACACCAGGAAGCTGCTGCAATCGAAGCCCTGCTCCGCCGAGGTGCCGCCCCACTTGTAGGGCGTACCGAGCAACTCATGGGCGCGGTCGATCACGTCGTCGATGGAGGCGGGCTTGAGGCTTTGCAGCGACGAGCCGAAGCTGGCGCGGGGCTGAAAATTGGCCGATGCCGTTGAAATGAAGAAGGTCAGGCTGGCCAGGCATATACAGAAAATTGATCGAAGCATGATGAACGTCACGGGGGTATTAAACAGGGCGCATAGCCTAAAGAACCCTCAGGTAATCTCATGAACTCCAAATCCTCATGATTCGTAGGAAAAATCCTAAAAACTGCCTACAGAGAAAAAGATGAAAGAAATTTCATCAAGACAAGCGCCGCCATCAACGCAAAACGCCCTTCGCCGGTGCTATAAACCTCGCCACGCACCAAATTGATTCACGCACTGAATTATCCGACGCCCTATTGAGCAGCATGCCTGCCTGACTACAGGGAATTCCTACTCAATTCCGTGATTGGCAAGCCCCTTGCTCTAGGTCTTTCATCGCTCACAGCTGGAAGCTCTCTGATGCTGGTGATACACCGCCGAATCGCCCCCCAAGCCCTCTGGGCCGCCGAGTTGCTGCTCAATTTCGAAGCCCGCAGCAAAAGCCGCCTGCGCTGTTTCAGTGCCGACGGTGAAGACGTCGGCCTGTTTTTGGAGCGGGGCCAGCCGCCCTTGCACGATGGTGAATTCCTACAGGCAGAAGACGGACGCGTCGTACGGGTGTGCGCCCGTCCTGAACAACTGCTGCACGTCACCTGCCGCAACGCGTTCGAGTTGACCCGCGCCGCCTATCACCTGGGCAACCGCCATGTGGCCCTGCAAGTCGGTGACGGCTGGCTGCGCCTGCTCGATGACTACGTGCTCAAGGCCATGCTTGAACAGCTGGGTGCCGATGCACAGACCATCGAAGCGCCGTTTCAACCCGAGCACGGCGCCTATGGCGGCGGCCATCATCATTCGCGCCATGGTGATGAAGACTTCAACTACGCCCCCAAGCTACATCAGTTCGGCGTACGTCTATGAACCCAGCCTGGGCGCTCCTACGCCTGGCCAGTCCGCACCTGCCGATTGGCGGCTATAGCTATTCCCAGGGCCTGGAAATGGCGGTGGACAACGGCCGCGTGCAGGATGCCGCGAGCGCCCGACGTTGGATCAGTGACCAGTTGCTGCTCAACCTGGCGCGTTTCGAAGCGCCGCTGTTGCTTGCCCATTGCCGCGCAGCCGTCGAGCAGGACTGGACACAACTGGCGCAGTGGTGCGACGAGCATCGCGCCAGTCGTGAGACCCGGGAGCTGTATCAGGAGAGTCGCCAGATGGGCTACTCCCTGCAACAACTGCTCAACGGCTTGCCGGAACTGGACAACAGCGCCCGTGACTTTCTTGCACAACGCGACGAAGCGCACTTGGCCCTTGGCTGGGCCTTGGCCGCGCGCGCCTGGCACATCAACGCCGACGACGCCCTCGCCGCCTGGCTGTGGAGCTGGCTGGAAAACCAATTGGCAGTGCTGATGAAAACCCTGCCACTGGGCCAGCAAGCCGCCCAGCGCCTGACCAGCGAACTGCTGCCGCTGCTGCAACAAGCCCAGCAGGATGCCGGACGCATTAACCCTAACCATATGGGCAGCGCCGCTTTTGGCCTGTCCCTGGCGTGCATGGCCCACGAGCGCCAGTACAGCCGCCTGTTCCGTTCCTGATTGTGGAGAAGCACATGAACACACAACCCCTGCGCGTCGGTATCGGCGGCCCGGTAGGCTCGGGCAAGACCGCCCTGACCCTGGCCCTGTGCCTGGCGCTGCGCGATCGCTACAACCTGGCGGTGGTGACCAACGACATCTACACCCGCGAAGACGCCGACTTCCTGGTGCGCAACCAGGCCCTGGCGCCGGAGCGCATCATCGGAGTGGAAACCGGTGGCTGCCCGCACACAGCGATTCGCGAAGATGCCTCGATCAACCTGGAGGCCGTGGATCAACCCAACCGCCGCTTTCCCGGCCTGGACCTGATTCTGGTGGAGTCCGGCGGCGACAACCTGTCAGCCACCTTCAGCCCGGAACTGTCGGACCTGACCATCTATGTGATCGATGTGTCTGCGGGCGACAAGCTGCCGCGCAAGGGCGGGCCCGGTATTTGCAAGTCTGACCTGCTGGTGATCAACAAGATCGACCTGGCCCCGCTGGTGGGTGCCTCGCTGGAGCTAATGAACAGCGACACCCAACGCATGCGCAACGGCAAACCCTTTGTGTTCAGCAACCAGAAAACCGGGGTCGGCCTGGACGACATCGTCGCCTTCATCGAACGCCAGGGCCTGCTGACCGCCGCCTGATCAACCCATAAGGAACCTGTCCATGAGACTCAACAGACTTTTCGCCGCCGCCGCGCTGCTGCTCGCCCCTGCCCTGGCCTTCGCCCATCCGGGCCATGGCGACAATGGCCTGGTGGCCGGTATCAGCCACCCCCTGGGCGGCCTCGATCATTTGCTGGCGATGCTTGCGGTGGGCCTCTGGGCTGCCCAACAAAAAGGCACCGCGCGCTGGGCGCTGCCGTGCACCTTTGTCGGCACCATGCTGATCGGCGGCGTGCTGGGTTTTGAAGGGCTGCAACTACCGGCGCTGGAAAGCGGGATTGCCGCATCGGTGCTGGCCTTGGGCCTGGCGGTAGCGTTGGCGGTGCGGCCGCCGCTGTTCGTGGCCGTGGGCGCCACGGCCTTGTTTGCGCTGTTTCACGGCGTGGCCCATGGCCTGGAACTGCCGGACATGACCAGCCCTTGGGCGTATGCGGCTGGGTTTGTGGGGGCGACCGCGGCCTTGCATGCAGCCGGTTATGCAGTCGTGCGCTTTTTGCCAGCTGCTGCTGCACCCTTGGTGCGGGTGGCCGGGGCGGCTTCGGCGGCGACTGGGGTGTGGTTGTTGGCGGGCTGATCGCCAGCGCCTGTAAGGGCCTCATCGCAGGCAAGCCAGCTCCCACATGTGAGACGGTTCACACTTCAAAAATGTGGGAGCGGGCTTGCCCGCGATAGCGCCAGTACAAACACCACCGATCCCAAGCCTGCTCCCATGCGCGGCAAACCCCCCTGCCGTGACGACGCCAGCCAATGCCCATCGCTTCCCCCTCTTCCCTGACGCCTGTGCTCACGCACTTCCATGACCTGATCGTGCCCCTCTGGCAAGGCCCGGGCTGGAATGCCGACCTGGCATTGCCCTTTGAGGCCCTGGACGCCGACCACCAGCCACTGCCCCCACAGCGCTATCGCGCCATGGCCTGCGCCCGGCAGTTGTACCTGTTCGCCAGCCTGATCGGCGAGCCCGGCGCGGCTTTTGCCGAAGAACGTGCGGCAGCGCTGTTTCGCTCCCTGCAACGGCACTTCCATGATGCCGAACACGGTGGCTGGTTCTACAGCATCGACCCCGCCGGCCAGCCGCTGGACAAGCGCAAAGACCTCTACACCCACGCCTTCATTATTTTTGCCTGCGCCCATTACTGGGCGAAGGTGCGTGAGCCATTGGTAGAGTCGGTGCTCAACGCTGCCCTGGAAGTCGTCGCCCAACGCTTTGCCACCGGCGACGGTTTGTACGAAGCAGTACTGGAACGCAATTGGGCCTCCCTCAACTCAGGCCCCTTGCAAAACCCGCTGATGCACCTGGCCGAAGGTTTCCTGGCCACCCTCGCGGTGCGTGAGGACGCCCAGGTGCAAGCGGCCCTGCTGGCACTGGCGACGGCCATGCAGCAACGTTTCATCGACCGCGAGCACGGCGTGATGATGGAGAAACCTTTGGGCGCTGTGGATAACTGGTTTGAGCCGGGGCACCAGTTCGAATGGTTCTTTTTGCTCGAGTCTTCAGCTGTGCTGCGCGGCACCGCGCTGCATGGCTCGCTGACACGGGCATTTGCCTATGCCGAGCAAAAGGGTGTGGATAAGTTAAGCGGTGCGGTCAGCGGCATGCTCGCGCTGGATGGCACGGTGCGCGACGGTACCCAACGGATCTGGGCACAGGCGGAGTACCTGCGGGCGCTGACCTTGCGGCCAGGTAGCGAAGCGGTGCTGCAGCGTCAGTTGCAGGCGTTGCAACAGCGCTTTTTGCATGCCAAGGGTTGGCATGAATGCCTGGATGCCGAGGGTAAGGTGAGCCGACGGGATATGCCTTCGACTACGCCTTATCATTTGGCGACTTGCTATCAGGGCTTGGTCCAGCATCTGGGCTGACCTGCAAGGCCCCATCGCAGGCAAGCCAGCTCCCACATTTTAATGTGCAAACACTATCAACTGTGGGAGCTGGCTTGCCTGCGATAGCCTCACCTCGGTCTAACAGACTTTAGGCAATCCACTTGCGGTCGCCTGTAAAACTGATCGTCAACCACCGCGC